>NZ_JAFCUQ010000014.1:0-170987 GCF_049896625.1 Pseudomonas sp. TWP3-1 | reverse complement strand
GAGCAACACACCCCAGAGGAGCTGGCGGCTTTTGCTAAAGAAGCCATCGGCTGGATGGCCAGCCGAAGAACTTAGATGTGTAGATACCAATGCTCATCGCTGGCAAGCCAGCTCCCACAGGTTTTGCGGTGTTACAAGGTCAAAGTGAGTCGGCTGACCAGCGCGCCCGGCAGCAGCGCCGACGAAGTATTGCGCTGGCTATAAGTACTCGCCGACAGCAACAACTCGCGCTCTGCCGTCAACGCCTCAAGCTGCGAACCGAGCAGGCTGTAAGCGCTGTCATCAAAACGCATGGTGCTGACCGGCGCTTGAATCTCGCCGTTCTCGACCCAGAACGTCGCAAACCGGGTCATCCCGGTCAAACGCGCCGCCGGCTGATCGGAGAAGTTCAGGTACCACAGGTTGCTGATGTACAGTCCGGTGCCCAATTGTTTGAGGATCTCCGCTTGCGGCAGATCACCGGCGGCCATGTTCAGCGCACTCGGCGCTTCACCGCCGCCGGCGCCGTTAGCCGTCAGGCCATACTCGGCAGCGCTGCGCGAGCCGACCAATTGCTCGCCGGCCTTGCCTTCGATGATCAGCCGCAGATCGCTGCGCGGATAACCTTCGCCGGAGAATGCCGGGCTTAGCGAGTCGCTGACTTTCTCATCCAGCGACACCAGCGGACTGAACGACTGATCGCCGACATACAGCTTTTGCAGCGGACTGCTCTTGCTGGCAATCGACTGCGCCGAGAAGCCGCCCCAGCACAACATGCCCATGATTTCTTCCAGCGCGGCAGGTGCCAGATAAGCGCGGTATTGCCCCGGCGCCAGGGTGCGCAACGGCCGACCGAGAAACTCCAGTTGCTCGCGCGCCTGCTGGAAGCGCTGGGCGAAACCCTCGCTGCTCCAGTCATGCCCGGCGTAGCTAGCTTTAACCGCTTCGCCGTTCTCGTGGAACAGGCTGAAGTCGAAGTTGAAACTGTTGGCCTGATGCCAGCCAAACGCGCCCGCCGAACTGGCAAAGCCACGGCTGATCGGCCCGGCGGCATAGAAACCGACCAGGTCCAGACCTTCAGCGGCTTGGGCGATTTCCGCCACAACCTGCTCGGTGTCCGGCAGTGGAATGTCCTGCACATTCTGGCTCTGCCAGTCGTTGTGATTGAGCAGCAGGTACGGATCCTGCGGCAGCAACGGCAGGGTTTCGCGCAATTGTTGCAGGCCTTCGGCGAGGCGTTGCAGATCGGCGTCCTGATCACCGGAGAGGGTGATTTGCAGATCAGCGTGGCGCCCGTCATCGACCAGTTTCAGACCGATATCGGCCTGCTGCACTTGCCCGGCCTGACGCACCTTGGCGTGATTGAAGCGCACGAACGCCGAGGACTCGGCGGCGTAGCTGACAGTGAATTGTTCCGGCTCGCGCACCGCATCGCGCAGCCAGTTCACCAGAACCTTAAAGGCCTCAGCCTGATTCTTTACCGTACTCATCAGGCGTCTCCCCCAAACACATCAACGTTGCTGAACACGCAGGCCGGCGAAGCGTGGCCGACGCGGATCACCTGATTCGGTTCGCCCTTGCCGCAGTTCGGCGTGCCCAGCACCTTGACGGTGTTGGCGTCGCCGACCGCGCGCAGGCTCTTCCAGAAGTGCGCGGAAATCGCCCGGTAATTCGGGTTTTTCACCACGCCTTTGAGTTCGCCGTTCTCGATCAACTGGCCCCATTCGCAGCCGAACTGGAATTTGTTGCGCGCATCGTCAATCGACCATGAGCGGTTGGTGCTCATCAGAATGCCGTGCTCGATGCCGCCGATCAATTGCTCCAGCGACCGGTCGCCCGGCTCGATGTTGAGGTTGGCCATACGGTCGATCGGCGGACGGTTCCAGCCACAGGCGCGGCTGTTGGCCACGCCGTCGAGACCGGCGCGGAACTGCGACAGCGCACCGCCCAAAGGACGCAACAGCAGACCTTCGCGAATCAGGAATTGCTTGCTCGCGGCGGTGCCGTCGTCGTCATGCCCGTAGCTGGCGAGTTCTTCCGGGATGTCCGGATCGAAGGTCACGTTGAGCAGTTTCGAGCCATATTGCAGGCTGCCGAAATCGGACGCCTTGACGAAACTGGTGCCGGCGTAATTGCGTTCATCGCCGAGAATCCGGTCGAGTTCCAGCGGGTGGCCGATGGACTCGTGGATCTGCAACATCATTTGATCGGGCATCAGCAGCAGGTCGCGCGGGCCTTGCGGGGTGTTCGGTGCGAGCAGCAGTTGCAGTGCCTGATCGGCGACTTGCGGTCCGGCGCCGACCAGACCACAACGACTGATCACGTCTGCGCCGCCCTGCTGGCCGAAGTTCTCGCGGCCGAGGCTGCGGGTCTGGCTGTCGTTGCCGTCATATGCCGTGACGTCGAGGCTTGGATAGACGAAGCGCTGGGCTCGGCGCAGTTCTGCCCCGGCGCTGCTCAGATAGATCTGCTCGACATTGGTGATACCGACGCTGACTTCCCAATTCACCAGGCGCTCATCCTTTGGCACCGAGGCGGATTCTTTGCCGAGCAGCTCGTAGCAATCGCTCAGGGACGGGAAGGCTTGTTCGAGATTGGGTGAAAAGTAATCAGCGCGGTCGCTTGAAACCGGCTGCTCGCGCAGATCGAGCAAGGCGTGCGGTTTGAGCCGGCGGGCCTGCTGTTCGGCGCGTTCGAGGGCGGCTTGCAGGCCTTGCAGCGACAGATCATTGGTCGCGGCGTAGGCTTCGACGCCATTGACGCGCACGGTGAGCATCGCACCTTCGTCACGGCTCAGGCTCGGCGGTTCGGCGACGTTCTTGCGCACCGACAGGAACTGGCCGGACTCGCGTACATACCGCAGGGAAAAAAATTCAGCGCCCGTGCGCAAGGCAGCAAAGCGCTGCTTGAGCTGGGGGTGGAAATCGAACATTCAGGAACCTCCGTGTAATGGGAGTAGCGGCGATGCGGTTCGGCGGGGAAGGGGTGAAACGATTGCGCGAGGTCTAGAGTAGGCCTGCGTGGGGGTAGGATCAAGTGAAGAGGGGGTGTAGGAGGTTTTACTGTGGAGCTGGGGGATTTTCGCAGAATGTGAGGGCCTCATCGCTGGCAAGCCAGCTCCCACAGGTTTTTTTGGTGATCACAACATCTGTGAACAACACAAATCACTGTTGGAGCAGGTAAGCCATCTCCCACAAGATTTGTGAACGACACAAAACCCTGTGGGAGCTGGCTTGCCAGCGATTAGCCTTGACGCGGTGTAACGATCTTACTGAGCAGCAGGCGTGATATCACGCATCGGCTTGCCTTTCACCGGCGCATCGCCCGCGACGTAGTACGGCGCGGTGCTGCGCGGCAGTGGCTGACGGCCACGGATCTTGTCGGCGATTTTCTCGGCGATCATGATCGTCGGCGCGTTCAGGTTGCCGGTGGTGATGATCGGCATGATCGAAGCATCGACCACTCGCAGACCCTGCATGCCATGCACGCGACCTTCGCCGTCCACGACCGCCATCTCGTCGGTGCCCATCTTGCACGAGCAGGACGGGTGGAACGCGGTTTCGGCGTGTTCACGGATGAACTTGTCCAGCTGCTCATCGGTTTGCACGTCGATGCCCGGGCTGATTTCGCGGCCACGGAATTGGTCCAGTGCTGGCTGCTGCATGATTTCACGGGTCAGGCGGATGCCGTCGCGGAATTCCTGCCAGTCCTGCTCGGTGGCCATGTAGTTGAACAGGATGCTCGGGTACTCGCGCGGGTCTTTCGACTTGGCCTGGATGCGACCACGGCTTGGCGAACGCATGGAGCCCATGTGCGCCTGGAAACCGTGCTCTTTCACACCGTTACTGCCGTTGTAGTTAATCGCGACCGGCAGGAAGTGGTACTGAATGTTCGGCCATTCGAATTCCGGACGCGAACGGATGAAACCGCCGGCCTCGAACTGGTTGCTGGCGCCGATACCGGTGCCGTTGAACAGCCACTCGGCACCGATGGCCGGCTGGTTGTACCAGAGCAGCGACGGGTACAGAGAAACTGGCTGAGTGCAGGCGTATTGCAGGTACAGCTCAAGGTGATCCTGCAGGTTTTCACCCACGCCCGGCAGATCGTGAACCACCGGAATGTCGAGCTGGTTCAGCAGTGCGGCAGGGCCGACACCGGAACGTTGCAGAATCTGCGGCGAAGCGATGGCGCCGGAGCACAGCAGCACTTCTTTGCGTGCGCGGGCTTCAACGCGTTCTTCGGCGGCGCCGATCAGGTAACGCACGCCGGTCGCACGCTTGCCTTCGAACAGAATCTTGTCGGTCAGGGCGTGGGTGACGATGGTCAGGGTCGAACGCTTTTTCGCCGTGTCGAGGTAACCACGGGCGGTGGAAGCACGACGGCCGTTCGGCGTCACGGTGCGGTCCATCGGGCCGAAGCCTTCTTGCTGGTAGCCGTTCAAGTCTTCGGTGCGCGGGTAACCGGCCTGCACGCCGGCTTCAACCATGGCGTGGAACAGCGGGTTGTTGCCAGCCTTCGGCGTGGTCACGCTGACCGGGCCTTCGCCGCCGTGGTAATCGTTCGGGCCAATGTCACGGGTTTCCGCTTTGCGGAAGTACGGCAGGCAGTCGAGGTAGCTCCAGTCTTCCAGACCTGGCAGTTTCGACCAGCCGTCGTAGTCCATCGCGTTGCCACGGATGTAGCACATGCCGTTGATCAGCGAGGAACCGCCGAGGCCTTTGCCGCGACCGCATTCCATCCGGCGGCCGTCCATGTGTGGCTCTGGATCGGTTTCGTAAGCCCAGTTGTAACGACGGCCTTGCAGCGGGAATGCCAGTGCAGCGGGCATTTGCGTGCGGAAGTCGAGACGATAATCCGGGCCGCCTGCTTCGAGCAGCAAAACGGTGACGCCTTCGTCTTCAGTCAGACGGGTCGCCAGGGTGTTACCGGCCGAGCCGGCACCGATGATGATGTAATCGAATTCTTGGGACATTGGATGCACCCTCTTTGATAGTGGTCAGGTCAGACCTCGGCGAGTGCTGCGCACTCGAATCGCTGGCAAGCCAGCTCCCACAAGGATTGGGGGCTGCCACAGATTTGACGGACGACTCCAAACCTGTGGGAGCGGGCTTGCCCGCGAAGAGGCCTTCGCGGGCAACGCAAATCTCGGGTCTTAGAACACCGAGACGTAATCGCCCAGCTCGACCTGTACCGATTTGATGCGGGTGAAGTTGTTCAGCGAGCTGATGCCGTTCTCACGGCCAACGCCCGACTGCTTGTAACCGCCAACCGGCATTTTTGCGTCGGACTCGCCCCAGGCGTTGATCCAGCAGATACCGGCTTCCAGTTGATGAATCACGCGGTGGGCGCGGTTCAGGTCTTTGGTGACCACACCGGCGGCCAGGCCGAAGTCGGTGTCGTTGGCGCGGCGGATCACTTCTTCTTCGGTTTCGTACGACAGGATCGCCATGACCGGGCCAAAGATTTCTTCGCGGACGATGGTCATGTCGTCGGTGCAGTCAGTGAACACGGTTGGAGCCACGAACGCGCCTTTGGCGAACTCGCCGTCGGTCAGACGCTCGCCGCCGCACAGGACGCGGGCACCTTGTTCTTTACCTATGGCGATGTAACCGAGCACGCTTTCCATGTGGGCGAAGCTGACCAGCGGGCCGAAGTTGGTGTTCTCGTCTTCCGGGTTGCCGATGCGGATGCGCGCAACGCGCTCAGCGATCTTGGCTTCGAAAGCGGCTTTCAGGTGGCTCGGTACGAACACGCGAGTGCCGTTGGTGCAGACCTGACCGGAGCTGTAGAAGTTGGCCATCATCGCGGTGTCGGCGGCGCGATCCAGATCGGCGTCGTCGAAGATGATCAGCGGCGACTTGCCACCGAGTTCCATGGTCACGTCTTTCAGCGAGGATGCCGAAGCGCTGGCCATGACTTTCTTGCCGGTGTCGGTGCCGCCGGTGAAGGAGATCTTCTCGATGCGCGGGTGCTCGGTCAGCCAAGTGCCGACTTCACGGCCGCTGCCGGTCAGAACGTTGAACACGCCAGCCGGAACGCCAGCTTCGGTGTAGATTTCAGCCAGTTTCAGCGTGGTCAACGAGGTGACTTCGCTTGGCTTGAAGATCATCGCGTTACCGGCGGCCAGCGCTGGAGCGGATTTCCACAGAGCGATCTGGATCGGGTAGTTCCACGCGCCGATACCGGCAACCACGCCCAGCGGCTCGCGACGGGTGTAGACGAATGCGGTGTCACGCAGCGGGATCTGCTCGCCTTCGATGGCTGGCACCAGGCCTGCGTAGTATTCCAGCACGTCAGCGCCGGTCACGATGTCGACGTACTTGGTTTCGGAGAACGCTTTACCGGTGTCCAGAGTTTCCAGAGCAGCCAGTTCATCGTTGCGCTCGCGCAGGATGTCGACGGCACGACGCAGGATGCGCGAACGCTCCATGGCGGTCATCGCAGCCCAGATTTTCTGGCCCTTTTCGGCGCTGACCACAGCGCGCTCGACGTCTTCCTTGGTCGCACGTTGTACTTGTGCGAGGACTTCACCGTTAGCCGGGTTGATGGCTTCGAAGGTGGCGTCGCTGCTGGCATCGGAGTACGCGCCATCAATGTAGAGTTTTTGCAGTTCGAAACGGGCCATAGTGTCCTCGCAAGAGCATAAGTGGTTGGCGTTGGTCACCGGGTGAGCCATACAGCTGTGGCATCGCTGGTCGGTGACAGTTCAGGGGCCGAGCGTTTTCTCTGTGCTCTAGCTCACCTGCTTGGCCAATTGGAAATCCATGTATTCGTAAGCGATCTGTTGCGCCTGCTCGGTGTCGAAAGCGTCTCCCGACAGCGCGCCGCGCAACCACAAACCGTCGATCAGAGCTGCCAGTCCCCGGGCGGCGCTGCGCGCATCTTCGAGCGGCAACACCCGGCGGAACTCGCAGCACAGGTTGGAATACAGACGGTGATCGTTGATCCGCTGCAACCTGTGCAATGACGGCTGATGCATGCTGGTGGCCCAGAAGGCCAGCCAGGTTTTCATTGCCGGTCCATTGACCTGGCTGGCGTCGAAGTTGCCTTCGATGATCACCTGCAGATGCGCCCGTGGGCTGTCATCTGTCAGCGCCTGACGACGCGCGGTGACGTTCTCGCTGAGGACGTTCATCAGATACCGCATCGTGGCGGCGATCAGGCCATTCTTGTCCTGAAAATAGTGACTGATGATGCCATTCGAGACACCGGCCAAACGGGCGATCAGCGCAATGCTGGCGTCCCCCATGCCGACCTGATCAACCGCCAGCAATGTGGCTTCGATCAACTGTTGGCGGCGGATGGGTTGCATACCGACCTTGGGCATCTTGCACATCTCCTTAGGCCTTCCGAGGGGCGATCAACGCTCATCGGATTGACGGCCAGTCTATTTTGTTTTGATTGAACGTTCAATCAACAAAGAATAAGATCTGCGACAAATCGTCGCTACCTACAGGTTTTTCCTACGTGTAAATGGCGAGTATCCGACATCTAAATCGGCTCGAAACCTATACGCCACGGCGTTTCTGGGGCTTCGGGTTTTTCGCGGTGTCTTTATATCACCCGCTGGTCGGCTGCCAACTAACCGATTGGTCGGGTGCCCGTGTTGCCTTGTGTTCTTCTCTCGCACTGCCTGGAGCATTTGTGCCATGAGTTCTGCCTCTCTTATAAAGACCCCGCCCGAGAAGGTGACGGTCAACGGTTGGGTGTTCTACACCTCTACCGCGCTGATTCTGTTGTTGACCGCCATTCTGATCATCGCCCCGCAAGAGGCCGGCAGAATGTTGGGAGTGGCTCAGGCCTGGTTGTCGCGCAGCTTCGGCTGGTACTACATGGTGGTGATTGCCGCCTATCTGGTATTCGTCGTGGGTCTGGCGTTTTCCTCGTACGGCAAACTCAAACTGGGCAGCAAGGACGACACCCCGGATTTCAGTTACGGCGCCTGGGCGGGGATGCTGTTCTCGTCGGGTATCGGTATTTCGCTGTTGTACTTCGGCGCATCCGAGCCACTGGATCACTACTTCAATCCGCCGGAAGGCGTGGCCGGCAGCAACCTCGCTGCGCGTCAGGCGGTGCAACTGACGTTCCTGCACTGGGGCCTGCACGGCTGGGCGATCTACGCACTGGTCGGTCTGGCCGTGGCGTATTTTGCTTACCGCCACAACCAGCCGCTGGCCTTGCGTTCGGCGCTGTATCCGCTGGTCGGCGAGCGCTGGGTCAAAGGCGCGGCCGGGCACGCGGTGGACGGCTTCGGCATGTTCGTGACCCTGCTGGGGCTGGTGACCAATCTGGGGATTGGGTCGCTGCAAGTGTCGTCGGGGCTGGAAAACCTGTTCGGCATGGAACACAGCAACACCAACCTGCTGATCGTGATCATCGTGATGAGCACCGTGGCGACCATCGCTGCCGTGTCCGGCGTGGAAAACGGCATCCGTCGTCTGTCCAACCTGAACATCGTGCTGTTCAGCGGCCTGCTGATTTTTGTCCTGCTGTTCGGCCCGACCCTGCACCTGCTCAACGGCTTCGTGCAGAACATCGGTGACTACCTGAACGGCATCGTGCTGAAAACCTTCGACCTGTATGTGTACGAAGGCAGCGGCGAGAAGTCTGAACGCTGGATGGGTCTGTGGACTCTGTTCTACTGGGCCTGGTGGATTTCCTGGGCCCCATTCGTCGGCATGTTCATCGCGCGGATTTCCCGTGGTCGTACCGTGCGTGAACTGGTGGCCGGCGTGCTCCTGATTCCGCTGGGCTTCACCTTGGCCTGGCTGTCGATCTTCGGTAACTCGGCGCTGGACCTGGTGATGAACCATGGGGCGGTGGAGCTCGGCAAGACGGCGCTGGAACAACCGTCGATGGCGATCTACCAACTGCTTGAGCATTACCCGGCGTCGAAGATTGTCATCGGTGTGTCGATCTTTGTTGGTTTCGTGCTGTTCCTGACCCCGGCGGATTCTGGCGCGGTGATGATGGCGAACCTTTCGTGCAAGGGCGGCAACGTCGACGAAGATGCGCCGCACTGGCTGCGGATTTTCTGGTCGGCCGTGATCACGCTGGTGACCATCGGCCTGCTGTTCGCCGGTAACTTCGAAGCCATGCAAACCATGGTGGTGCTGGCCGGTCTGCCGTTCTCGGTGGTGCTGGTGTTCTTCATGTTCGGCCTGCACAAGCAGATGCGTCTGGACGTGCAAGTCGAGCAGGAACAGGCGCAACTGGCTGAACGTGGTCGTCGTGGTTTCAGTGAGCGTCTGACGCAACTGGATCTGCAACCGAGCCAAGCGGTGGTGCAGCGCTTCATGGACAAACACGTCAGCCCGGCGCTGGAAGATGCGACCGCGCAGATGCGTGCACAGGGTCTGGAAGTGCAGACGCTGTTGGGTAAATCCAAGCGCTGCATGGGCGTACGCGTCGAGATGGAAGAGGGCAACCCTTTCGTTTACGAAGTGAGCCTCGATGGCTATCTGGCGACCCCGACTGAATCGGCGCAGTCCGATGAGGAGCGCCAGCGCTACTACCGCGCCGAGGTGTATCTGCACAACGGCAGTCAGGACTACGACCTGATGGGCTTCACCCAGGATCAGATCACACGGGATGTGCTCGATCAGTTTGAAAGCCATCGGCAACTCCTTGGCCGGGTGTATAGCTAAGATCAAGGGCTACCCCTCACCCCAGCCCTCTCCCTAAGGGAGAGGGAGGAGAGGGAGCAGATCGTCGTGATCTTCAAGGCCTGAGTTCGACTCGATAATTCAGGTCGATGTAGCTTGGAAGTACAACTTGGTCAGTCCCCTCTCCCTCCGGGAGAGGGTTAGGGTGAGGGGCTCTTTTCCCTGACCCAATAAAAAAGGGATCGCTCACCGCGATCCCTTTTTTATCCCGCCTTAACCGAGGTTCTTGCCCAGCAACGCGTGATACAACTCGCTGTCGCCCAAGATCCCCACCACATGATTGTTGTCATGCAGCACCAGTTTGTTGCCGGTCTGATAACGAATCTGCAACGCATCGCGCATGCCGATATTGGAGTCCACCAACGTTGGCCTGCGCTCCAGGCCTTCAACCGCCTGGCCCGGTGCCCAGTTCTGCAAGTCCAGCGCCACGCCGTTCTGCCGTGCGCCTTTGATGGTGTTGCCTTCCGCCAGGTCCAGCCACGAATCACCGCCCGGATCGAGGCACACTGAACCGTTGATGCGTTTGCAGTTGTCCAGCGTGCGCATCAGGCTGCGCCCGCACAGCACGTTGAGTGGATTGGTGTGCGCGACGAAGGTCCGCACATAATCGTCCGCAGGGTTGAGAACGATCTCTTCCGGCACGCTGTACTGGATGATCCGCCCGTCCTTCATGATCGCGATGCGGCTACCCAGTTTGAGAGCCTCATCGAGATCGTGACTCACGAACACAATGGTCTTGTTCAGTTTGCGTTGCAGTTCCAGCAGTTCGTCCTGCAGGCCTTGGCGGATCAGCGGATCAAGTGCCGAAAACGGTTCGTCCATCAGCAGAATATCGGCGTCCATCGCCAGCGCACGGGCCAGGCCCACACGTTGCTGCATGCCGCCAGAGAGTTCGTCGGGTTTCTTGTTGCGCCATTGGGTCAGGCCGACCAGTTCGAGTTTTTCGTCGACCAGTTTGCGCCGTTCTTTTTCCGGGCGACCCTGCATTTCCAGACCGAAACTGATGTTCTCGCGCACCGTCAGCCACGGCATCAGCGCGAACTTCTGAAAGACCATGGCGATGCGTTTGGTGCGCATCATTTTCAGCTCGGCCGGGGTGCAGGACGCGATATCGATCTGCTTGCCTTCGTGTTCGACGAACAGCTTGCCGCGGCTTACGGTGTTGAGGCCGTTGATGCAGCGCAGCAGACTCGACTTGCCGGAGCCGGACAGGCCCATCAGCACGCAGATCTCGCCTTTGTTGATATCGAGGCTGGCCTTTTCCACGCCGACGATCTGCCCGGTCTTTTTCAGGATCTCACTGCGGGTCAAGCCTTGATCGAGAAGTTTCAGTGCTTCGCGCGGATCTTTGGTGAAGATCACGTCGACGTCTTCGAAGCGAATAATGCTCATGCGTCACCCCCTGCTTTAGCGTCGGGTTGTTTGCAGATACGGTCGAGCATGATCGCCAGCAGTACGATCGCCAGGCCCGCTTCGAAGCCCAGGGCGATATCAGCAGTGTTCAGTGCGTTGACCACCGGTTTGCCGAGTCCGTCGGCGCCCACCAGTGCCGCGATCACCACCATCGACAGCGACAGCATGATGCACTGGGTGATGCCGGCTGCGATGCTCGGCATGGCGTGTGGCAGTTCGATCCGTGAGAGCAGTTGGCGACGCGAGCAGCCGAAGGCCTTGCCGGCGTCCATCAGTTCTTGCGGGACATCGCGGATGCCCAGGTAGGTCAGGCGGATCGGCGCGGCGATGGCGAACACCACCGTGGAGATCAGGCCCGGCACCACACCCAGCCCGAAGAGGGTCAGGGTAGGAATGAGGTAAACGAAGGTCGGTACGGTCTGCATCAGATCGAGTACCGGCCGCATCATGGTGTAGAACATCGGTTTGTGCGCGGCGACGATGCCTAACGGCACGCCGATCAGCACGCACACGAAGGTGGCGAACAGCACCTGGGCGAGAGTTTCCATGGTCTCCTGCCAATACCCCAGATTGAGGATCAGCAGAAAGGAGGCGATGACGAATACCGTCAGTCCCCACTTGCGCTGGATGAAATGCGCGAGCAGGGCGATGAGGCCGATCAAGACAAAAGGGTTGAACCAGGTGAGCGCAAACGTCACGCCGTGGATCATCGTTTCCAGTGTCACGGCGATTGCGTCGAAGGTGTTGGCGCCGTGTTGCGTCAACCATTCAACGAAGCCCGCGATGTACTGGCCTAAAGGGATTTTCTGATCAATCAGCATGGTATTGAACGTCCGCATGCGAGGAAAAAACAGCCCGGACAGCCGAAGCCGTCCGGCATAAGCGATGCTCCTGAATTCAAGGCGCCAGCTTGGCTTTCACGGCTTCCAGGCCAGGTTTACCGTCAATGGTGGTCACGCCGGCGAGCCAGGTTTCGAGTACCTGTGGATTGTTTTTCAGCCAGGCCTTGGCGGCCGCGTCAGGCTTCATTTTGTCGTCGAGGATGTTGCCCATCAGTTCGCTTTCCATGTCGACCGTGAACTCAAGGTTTTTCAGCAATTGGCCAACGTTGCTGCATTCCTCGGCGTAGCCCTTGCGGGTGTTGGTCGCTACGGTGGCTGCGCCGAAATCCGGGCCGAAGAACTCGTCGCCGCCGGTCAGGTACTGGATCTTGAAGCGCTTGTTCATCGGGTGCGGCGCCCAGCCGAGGAACACCACTTCGGTACCGCGACGCGAAGCCCGGTCAACCTGCGACAGCATGCCTGCTTCACTGGACTCGACGACTTTAAAACCGGCGGTCTTCAGGCCGAAGGCATCCTTGTCGATCATGCTCTGGATCAGACGGTTGCCGTCGTTGCCCGGCTCGATCCCGTAGATCTTGCCGTCGAGTTCTTTCTTGAATTTGGCGATGTCGGCGAAGTCATGCAGACCTTTGTCGTATAGGGCTTGCGGGACGGCGAGTGTGTATTTGGCGCCCTTGAGGTTGGTGCGCACGGTTTCCACGGTGCCGGCCTCGCGGTAGGCCTTGATGTCGTTTTCCATGGTCGGCATCCAGTTGCCGAGGAACACGTCCATGTTCTTGCCGTCGGCCAGCGACTTGTAGGTCACGGGCACGGAGATCATGGTGGTCTTGGTCTTGTAGCCGAGGGCGTTGAGCACCACGGAAGTGGTGGCGGTGGTGGCGGTGATGTCGGTCCAGCCGACATCGGAGAAATTAACGGTACTGCACTGTGCCGGCTCTGCGGCTTGAGCCAGCAACGGCAGACTCAGCATGGCGGCCAACAACAACGACGGGGAACCTTTCATGGATGGACTCCTTGGTGTTTTTTTTGGCAGTGTTCCGACTGGACCACCGCACTTATGGGTTGCGGTTGGATGGCGTTCTGGAGACAGCTCTACCGCAGCGCCTTGCAATCGAGTCGATACGATCATGTACCAGTGAAAATCTGACGCCTACAGGGTGCGTCGTATCCAGTACAGGGATGGTCGCATCCAGTGTCGGTGACGTCGTTTACAGCTTTTTTTCGCTCGATTTGCCCGACTGCACCGCATAAAACGGCGAAAAACTTCGGTAAAAACGGCGCGGCGCTGGTGGACATGAGTGCGTCGGTGTCAGACGCCGGGCGAGTGACCAAAAGCCTGATGATGCGGCCATCCTGGCGGATCGCAGCTTGAGCGTAGCAGCTCCGCCAGCGGGCGCTCCCCGCCCCGAACCGGCATCTTCAGGAGTCCTGCAGTAATGGCTATCAGCGTGTTCGACCTGTTCAAAATCGGCATCGGGCCATCCAGCTCGCACACCGTCGGCCCGATGCGCGCCGCCGCGCTGTTCGTCGAAGCACTGCGCGACCGGCATCAACTGGAACAGGTGCGCAGGGTCGAGGTGCAACTGTTCGGTTCGTTGTCGGCTACCGGTATCGGTCACGGCAGCGACAACGCGGTGATCATGGGCCTGATGGGCGAGTGGCCGGACGCGATCGATCCATCGCAGATCGCCCCGCGGATTCAGGCGCTGCGCGAAACCCACACTCTTTTATTGGACGGTCGTTTGTCGGTGCCTTTCGTCTGGGCGCGCGACATGCGCCTGATCGATGAAAACCTGCCGTTCCACCCCAACGCCATGCGCCTGATTGCCGAGGGTGATCACGGTGAGCTGCATAGCGACACTTACTACTCAGTCGGTGGCGGATTTGTCGTGGATGAGGCGCAGGCTTCCAGCGGCGTGGTGGATCTGGATCGCACTGAATTGCCTTACGACTTTTCCAGCGCGGTCGAGCTGTTGGAGCTGTGCAAGCGCAACAATCTGCGCGTCGCCGAATTGATGATGGCCAACGAAAAGGTCTGGCGCAGCGAGGAAGAAATCCGCGCCGGGCTGATGAAGCTCTGGCGAGCGATGCAGGATTGTGTGGAACAGGGCCTCAAGCACGAAGGCATCCTGCCCGGTGGACTCAATGTGCGCCGTCGAGCGGCGAAGTTGCATCGCAGTCTTCAGGAACTTGGCAAGCCCAACGTGATTGGCTCGACCCTCAGCGCCATGGAGTGGGTAAATCTGTTCGCCCTTGCCGTCAACGAAGAGAACGCTGCCGGTGGGCGCATGGTCACGGCGCCGACCAATGGCGCGGCGGGGATCATTCCGGCGGTGTTGCACTACTTCATGAAATTCAGCGAAGCGGTGACTGACGCCAACGTGGTCGACTATTTATTGGGAGCCGCAGCGGTAGGGATTCTGTGCAAGAAGAACGCTTCGATCTCCGGCGCTGAAGTGGGTTGTCAGGGCGAAGTCGGCTCGGCCTGCGCGATGGCGGCGGCGGGGTTGGCAGAGATTCTTGGCGCGACGCCGGAACAGTTGTGCAACGCAGCGGAAATCGGCCTGGAACATAACCTCGGGCTGACCTGCGATCCAGTTGGCGGTCTGGTGCAAGTGCCATGCATCGAGCGCAACGCGATTGCGGCGGTGAAGGCGATCAACGCGGCGCAGATGGCCTTGCGTGGGGATGGTCAGCACTTTATTTCGCTGGACCGGGTGATCCGCACCATGCGTGATACCGGCGCTGATATGCATGACAAATATAAGGAGACATCGCGGGGTGGGTTGGCGGTCAGTGCTGTTGAGTGCTGAGACCGGGTTGGCCCCAATCGCTGGCAAGCCAGCTCCCACAGGTTCTGCGGTGTTGCTGATTTCTTCAAACCACTGAAGATCCTTGTGGGAGCTGGCTTGCCAGCGATTGGGCCAGACCAGTCAAAACTGCGCGCTAAGTGCACACCCGAATCAAAACGCGCCACGTTTTGGCGCGTCGCAATCAGATAAGAGCCTTTCCCACTGCCAGCGCCTGCTGCACGCCGCTACCGCCCGTCCCCTGTGCCTCTGGTGACACTGTCCGACAATCGCACCAAGCCTGTTCCCAAAAGTGCTACCGATATGCTCACAGGCTTTGGGACAGGGCGCCCGCTGCGGTTGATGGCACTTCGAAATACCCCTCGTCCGGCATCTTGTATAGACGCCTCGCGACGTCGTTTTCAGGAGTTATTGAACGGCCATTCAATTTCAGGCATGGCAATTGCTCTGTCATAACAAAGCCCGTCTCCCACGCGAGAACGATGGCAATAACAAGAGCCTCCGCCTGAGGCCATCACCCGCTTTGTGTGAGGAGATACCGCGATGACGACGTTCAACTCCGGGGCCCAACCCCAGAACCGTGCGCCTCAATCCATCGGCTTTCTGCTGCTGGACAATTTCACGCTGATTTCCCTGGCTTCCGCAGTCGAACCGCTGCGCATGGCGAATCAGCTGTCCGGTCGCGAGTTGTATCGCTGGACCACCCTCACCGTCGATGGCGGGCAAGTCTGGGCCAGTGACGGCCTGCAGATCACCCCCGACGCCTCCATGCACAAAGCCCCGGCGCTCGACACCATCATCGTCTGCGGCGGGATCGGTATTCAGCGCACCGTTACCCGTGAACACGTCTCGTGGCTGCAAAGCCAGGCGCGTCAATCCAAGCGTCTCGGTGCCGTGTGCACTGGCAGCTGGGCTTTGGCTTGCGCCGGTCTGCTCGACGGTTTTGATTGCAGCGTGCACTGGGAATGCCTGGCGGCGATGCAGGAAGCTTTTCCGCGCGTGGCGATGAGCACGCGTTTGTTCACCCTCGACCGCAACCGTTTCACCAGCTCCGGCGGCACCGCGCCACTGGACATGATGCTGCACTTGATCAGCCGCGATCACGGGCGTGAACTGTCCGCCGCGATCTCGGAGATGTTCGTCTATGAACGCATCCGTAACGAGCAGGATCACCAGCGTGTGCCGCTCAAGCACATGCTCGGTACCAATCAGCCGAAGTTGCAGGAAATCGTTGCGCTGATGGAAGCCAACCTCGAAGAGCCAATCGACCTCGACGAACTGGCGGTTTACGTCGCCGTGTCGCGTCGTCAACTCGAGCGGCTGTTCCAGAAATACCTGCACTGCTCGCCGTCGCGTTATTACCTCAAACTGCGGCTGATTCGTGCGCGGCAGTTGCTCAAGCAAACGCCGATGTCGATCATCGAAGTGGCCTCGGTCTGCGGCTTCGTCTCGACACCGCACTTCTCCAAGTGCTACCGCGAATACTTCGGCATTCCGCCGCGTGACGAACGCGTTGGCTCCAACACTACCCAGCAAGTGGCGATGTTGCCGCTGCCGCAAGCGTTGGTGCTGGCGCCGCTGTCGGGGCCGATGTCGGCGTTGAGTCAGGCGCGCAATGAGTCGACTTTTGCCAGTGTAAGGCTCTAGACCGAGCTGGCTTTATCGCTGGCAAGCCAGCTCCCACAGGTTTCTGTGTTGAACACAAATTCTGTGAACGACACTAGTCACTGTGGGAGCTGCGGTTCGACGACTCGACTTGCCAGCGATGACGGACTGTCAGGCGCTACGGGTCTGTTGGTACTGCGCCAACGCCGGCAACAACTGTTTATCGAACGCCTCACGCACCGCCGGCAAAATCGTCGCGCTGCTGGTGTACATCTGCTTGACCATCGTGCGCAGGGTATTCGCCCGCACATCATCCAGACCGCGCACCGCGTACTCGCAGGCCTGCTCGGCCGTGGCGCCGGACGGCACTTCGAAACCCAGCGACTTGAGCTGGCCCAACAGATCTTCCTGGTCAATCAAATCGGCGTACATCATCACGCAAATCCTTCTTCGGCATCGGAGGTCGTGGCTCGATTCTGGTAGTCGTACGTGGTGACGGCAAGGGCGTTTTGTCGCAGTGGCTGCGACGGCTATGAACAGGTCGTTTTCGGCTAACTCGCCGGGGAGGGGAATCGGCACACTGGGCCCAGCTCGCTTCACGAAGGTTTGGTCACCCTCGCCGCGCCAGCTCCTCAAAGGTATGTTCGCCCCGATCCAGTCACGGCTGGTCTCGGGGCTTTTTTTGTCTGCGTTTATCGCGGTGGCGGCAGGGCGATAACCCGGCCGATATAAGCGGGGGCAGGCAGGTCGGACTGCTCGGCGACGATGGCTTGCAGTCGGCTCAGGGTTTCTGGACTGAAGGGCGCCGAGCGCGGCCCTGCGAGGTCGACGTGCAGGAGCATTTGTTCGTTGCCGGCCAATTCCTTGTCGCCACCCGCCAGATGCAGGCTGTGGTAGAGGTGCAGGCGTTTCTGGTCGTGGCCGATGATTTGCGTGCGCACTTCGACCTCGGCGTCGAGTTTTACTTCGTGCAGGTAGTTGAGGTGCAGTTCGAGGGTGAACAGCGAGTTGCCGCTGGCTTCGCGGTTGCTGCTGTCCATGCCGAGGCGATCCATCAGGGCGTCGGTGGCGTAGCTGAAAATCAGCAGGTAAAAGGCGTCGCGCAGGTGGCCGTTGTAGTCGACCCAGTCGGGGATGATTTTGGTTTGGTAGGTGGTTAACTTGGGCATATCGGCTGATCCAGAACTGATTGTGATTGGGCTGCCGCCATCGCTAGCAGGCTAGCTCCCACATTGGAGTTGTGTGGTTCAGCCATCCAGTGTGGGAGCCGGTCCTGCAGGTCGATTACTCGCTGAATGCCATGCCGTGCTTTTGCTTGGTGGTCTTCACCGCCTCAAGCACTGCGAGCAGGCAATCATCACGATAGCGCTCCAACGCCGAAATGCTGCGCTCACCCAACTGCTCACTGGTCCCGTCCACCACATCATCAATCAACTTGTCCGTCAGCTCCGGCGCCGGCAGATACGTCCACGGCAACTGTAATGCCGGACCGAACTGCGACATGAAGTGCCGCATCCCTGCATCGCCACCCGCCAGCGTATAAGTCAAAAACGTGCCCATGAATGACCAGCGCAAACCCGCGCCAAAGCGGATCGCATCGTCAATCTCACCGGTGGTCGCCACGCCGTCATTGACCAGATGCAGCGCCTCACGCCACAGCGCTTCGAGCAAACGGTCGGCAATAAACCCTGGCACTTCCTTGCGCACATGCAGCGGGCGCATGCCGAGGGATTCGTAGACTTTCATCGCCGCTTGCACTGCCTCAGGCGCGGTGTTTTTGCCGCCGACCACTTCCACCAGCGGCAGCAGGTAAACCGGGTTGAACGGATGCCCGACCACGCAGCGTTCCGGATGAGTGGAGCTCTCGTAAAACTCGCTCGGCAACAGGCCAGAAGTACTCGAGCCGATCAAAGCATTGGGTTTGGCTGCTGCGCTGATTTTGCTGTGCAGATCCAGTTTCAGCTCGAGACGTTCGGGGGCGCTTTCCTGGATGAAATCTGCATCACGTACGCACTCTTCAATGGTCGAGACAAAGCGCAGGCGATCTTGCGACGCACCCGGCGCCAGGCCATTTTTCTCCAGCGCGCCCCAGGCATTGGCCACGCGTTTGCGCAGCGCCGCTTCAGCGCCCGGCGCCGGGTCCCACGCCACCACATCCAAGCCATGGGCGAGGGCGCGGGCGACCCAGCCGCTGCCGATGACACCGCTGCCGAGTGCGGCGAAGGTTTTGATTTCGGTGATAAAGCTCATGGTGACTTCCTGTAAATCGCTGATTTCTGGTGGAACACAGTCACTGTGGCGAGGGGATTTATCCCCGTTCGGCTGCGCAGCAGTCGTAAAATTTCAGGGCCGCTGCGCGCCCCAACGGGGATAAATCCCCTCGCCACAAATTCGGTTCCAAAAGGGGCGCAGTTATGAGGTTCAGCCGCGTTGGGTCAGGCCCATTTTTTTGCGGCCTTCAGCTGGGGTCAAAACGCGGGCGCCGAGGCGGCTGAGGATTTCGCTGGCGCGTTCGACCAGTTGGCCGTTGGTCGCCAGCACACCCTTGTCCAGCCACAGGTTGTCCTCCAGCCCGACCCGCACGTTGCCGCCGAGCAGCACCGCTTGCGCCGCCATCGGCATCTGCATCCGGCCGATACCGAAACCCGCCCACACCGCGTCAGCCGGCAAGTTGTCGACCATGGCTTTCATGGTGGTGGTGTCCGCCGGCGCGCCCCAGGGGATGCCCAGGCACAGCTGGAACAGCGGATTGTCGAGCAAGCCTTCCTTGATCATCTGCTTGGCAAACCACAGATGACCGGTGTCGAAAATTTCCAGCTCGGCTTTCACACCGAGTTCGGTAATGCGTTTGGCGCCGGCGCGCAGTTGCGCCGGGGTCGAGACGTAAATGGTGTCGCCATCGCCGAAGTTCAGCGTGCCGCAATCCAGCGTGCAGATTTCCGGCAGCAGTTCTTCGACATGTGCGAGGCGGGTCAGCGGGCCGACCAGATCGGTGTTCGGGCCGAACTCCATCGGGTTCTCGCCGGCGCCGATTTCCAGGTCGCCGCCCATGCCGGCAGTCAGGTTGACGATGATGTCGACGTCAGCCTCGCGAATGCGCTCCATGACTTCGCGGTACAGCGCGACGTCGCGGCTGAACTTGCCGGTCTGCGGATCGCGTACATGGCAATGCACAACCGTGGCGCCAGCCTTGGCCGCTTCCACCGCCGCAGCGGCGATCTGTTTCGGGGTGACCGGCACGTGCGGGCTGCGGCCGGTCGTGTCGCCAGCACCGGTGAGTGCGCAGGTGATGATGACGTCGTGGTTCATGAGGCGGTTTCCTTCAGGCGTGTCGGGTCTGTCCGCAGCCCGGCTGGGTCTGCGAAGCGTCGTGAGTCCCCTCTTCCTCCGGGCGGTCCGACGTATCGGGAGGGTTAGGGTGAGGGGCTCTTAAATCGAGGGTTACTTGGTGGTCAGTTGCAGGTTTTCCGCCGCTGGTTTGCCGTCGAAAGTGGTCACGCCTTCGAGCCAGCGCTGCTTGTCCTGCGGGTGATCCTTGAGCCATTGCCTGGCCGACTCAAAGGCGTCTTTATGATCGAGCAGCGGCTGCATCATGCGGCTCTCGTCTTCGGCGGTGTACGTCAGATTGGTCAGCAAGCGACCGATGTTCGGGCACTGCTCGGCGTACTTCGGCGAGGTGACCGTCCACACCGTGGCCATGCCTTCGTTCGGGCCGAGGGCGTCTTCGCTGCCGGTGAGATACGTCATCTGCACGTTGACGTTCATCGGGTGCGGCGCCCAGCCGAAGAACACCACAGCCTCCTTGCGGCGTACCGCGCGATCCACGGCGGCAAGCATGCCGGCCTCACTCGACTCGACCAGTTGGAATTTGCCGAGGCCGAACTGGTTCTTGGCGATCATCGCTTTGATCTGGGTATTGGCGCCCGAGCCTGGCTCGATGCCGTAGATCTTGCCGCCGAGTTCTTTTTCAAACTTGGCGATATCGGCAAAAGTCTTCAGGCCCTTGTCGGCCAGATAAGTCGGCACAGCGAGAGTGGCGCGCGCGTCTTTCAGGCTTGGCGCTTCGAGGACTTTGACCTGGTTGGCGTCGACGAACGGGGTGATGGTTTGAGTCATCAGCGGGTTCCAGTAGCCAAGGAACAGATCCAGCCGCTGATCGCGAATCCCGGCGAAGATGATTTGCTGGGACGCGCTGGTTTGTTTGGTGTTGTAGCCGAGGCCGTCGAGCAGAACCTGGGTCATGGCGCTGGTGGCGATCACGTCGGTCCAGTTGACCACGCCCATGCGTACGTTTTTGCACGAGGCGGGTTCGGCGGCGATAACGCTGGCGCTAAAAAACGCGGTACCACTGAGTGCAAGAACACAGCTGCTGATCAGTCGTTTCATGTCGGGTTCCTCGGCAGGTCGTTATTGTGAGTTCCGGCATCTGCGTGCCGGTGATGCAAAGTTACGCAGCCAGTGCGTCGTGCAAACGCACTACGGCGACCGGCAATTGCACTGTAGCGACCTGCACCCTTGAATGCCGCTCGCAACTGGCGTATCAACGTTGCACGCTACCCTCCCTCTCGTTACCCGCGAATCGAGTGCGCGCCATGTCCCAGGATTTCTACTTTCTGTTGCTGCCAGGGTTTTCCGCCATCGGCTTCATCTCCGCCATCGAGCCGCTGCGGGTGGCCAACCGTTTTCGCGGCGAGTTGTATCGCTGGCATGTACTGAGTGCCGACGGTGGAGCGGTGTTGGCGAGCAATGGCATGTCGGTCAACGCTGATGCGGCGCTGGAACCGTTGAAGAAAGGCGCGACGTTACTGGTGGTCGCCGGTTTCGAACCGCTGAAATTTGCCACTCCGGCGCTGGAGCATTGGCTGCGTCGCCTCGACAACGAAGGCGTGACCCTCGGCGCCATCGACACCGGCAGCTTCGTCCTCGCTGAAGCCGGTTTGCTCGACGGCCATCGCCTGACCCTCCATTGGGAAGCCATCGACGCCTTCAAGGAGTCTTATCCACAGCTCAGCGTCACCCAGGAATTGTTCGAAATCGATCGCCGACGCATCACCTCGGCCGGCGGCACTGCTTCCATCGATTTAATGCTGGATCTGATCGCCCAGGCCCACGGTCCGCAACTGGCCATCGAGGTAAGCGAACAGTTCGTGCTCGGGCGCATCCGACCACGCAAAGACCACCAGCGCATGGAAGTCGCCACCCGCTACGGCATCAACAACAAGAAACTGGTGCAGGTGATCGGCGAGATGGAGCAACACAGCGAGCCGCCGCTGAGCACGCTGCAACTGGCGGAATCGATCAAGGTCACGCGGCGGCAACTGGAGCGCTTGTTTCGCCTGCATCTGAACGACACGCCAAGCAACTTCTACCTGCGCTTACGCCTGGAAAAGGCCCGGCAGTTGCTGCGTCAGACCGATATGAGCGTGCTTGAAGTGAGCATCGCCTGCGGGTTTGAATCACCGTCCTACTTCACCCGCAGCTATCGGGCGAAATTTGCCCGCTGCCCACGCGAAGACCGACGAATCGCGCAGGCCTGATTTCGACGTCACCACAAGAACCTGTGGGAGCGGGCTTGCCCGCGATGAGGCCGGCACATCCAACATTGATACCGACTGACACACCGCCATCGCGGGCAAGCCCGCTCCCACAGGTTTTAATGTGACGTCGTGATTCGGTTTACTTCTTCACCAACGCCGAGCAAGCAGCCTTGTAAGCCTCATGCTGATACTTGTTCAACGTCCCCGGCAGGTCGAAATTGTGCTTCTTGGCCTGCGCATTGATCGTCTGCGGTGACAGCAACGTCACCTCACAACCATCGAGCAACTGAAACACACCCTCAATCTTGAACGTGGTTGGCCCGCCGGCAAACTCACCCTTCTTGCTGCGCTTCTTGATCGCGATCCGGTCAATCGAATTCTCACGCACAAACGACGCCACCTGCGCCGCGAAGCGTTTGACGTTGGCCGCTTCGTCGTCATCGTCGAGGGCGATTTTCTTGGTGCTCAAGGCGACATGGCTCAAGGTCGAACCGTCGAGCGAGGCCACGGCGATGATCGCTTCACTGCCTTTGATTTCGATGCCGCAGATGTTCATGAGAATCCCTTTTTTGGGTGAAGAGGTGCAGCTTACAGCTCAAGCACTCACTCCTGCCCAATCGACTCCAAAAACTCCGACCGCTCATCGCTCATGCGGGCCACGCAATCATTCTGCGCAATCTTGAATGCCTTGCTGCCGTCCGTCGCCGGGAAGGCTTCTACCGCGCAATCGGCGTCGCGGGTTTTCAGCCATTGTTGCTGGGCGGTTTTGATTTTTGCGTTGATGTCGGCCAGTTGCGTCGGGTTTTTGCCGTAGGCGGTCTGCATGCGCTCGGCCAGGCTTGCGTAGTTGTCTTTGAGCAGGTCTTCGGCGGTGGTGCGGCTGTAGGTCGAGCATTCCAGGGTCTGCACGTCGTTTTCGACCGCGTCGCACGGGTTGTTGTCGGACTCTTCGGCGGCGTGTACGCCGGTCGCAATCAGTGTCAGGGCCAGGAAGATCGATTTCATTGAGGTCGCCGCTCTAATCCGGTGATGTATCCAAGATGCGGGAGATTCTGGCCCAAGGAAGCGGGCTTGAACAGGTGGTCGGCCGGGCCGGCTGGCGACCCTTTGTCGCGGATTGACGCTTTCGGCAATTCCCCTGTCGTTTTTGCACCCGGCTGCTGCTGCACCGAGGCATATGCTGGCCCCAAAGCGCCGGCAGACGATTCGGCGCATGGATTGCCAATAAGGGGACGCCTGATGAGCCCAGCCGAATTACACGCCGACAGCATCGTTATCGACGGTCTGATCATTGCCAAATGGAACCGCGAGCTGTTCGAAGACATGCGCAAGGGCGGTCTGACGGCGGCCAACTGCACCGTGTCGGTTTGGGAAGGCTTTCAGGCCACGGTCAACAACATCGCCGCCAGCCAGAAGCTGATCCGCGAAAATGGCGACCTGGTGATGCCGGTGCGCACCACCGCCGACATCCGTCGCGCCAAGGAGCAGGGCAAGACCGGCATCCTCTTCGGCTTCCAGAATGCCCATGCGTTTGAAGACCAGATCGGCTATGTCGAGGTGTTCAAGCAGCTCGGCGTCGGCATCGTGCAGATGTGCTACAACACGCAGAATCTGGTCGGCACCGGTTGTTACGAACGTGACGGCGGCCTGTCGGGCTTCGGTCGCGAGATCGTTGCCGAGATGAACCGCGTCGGCGTCATGTGCGACCTGTCGCATGTCGGTTCCAAGACCTCCGAGGAAGTCATCCTCGAATCGAAAAAACCCGTCTGCTATTCCCACTGCCTGCCGTCGGGGCTCAAGGAGCACCCGCGCAACAAGTCTGATGAAGAGCTGAAATTCATTGCTGACCACGGCGGTTTCGTTGGCGTGACCATGTTCGCGCCGTTCCTCGCCAAGGGCATCGATTCGACCATCGACGACTACGCCGAAGCCATCGAATACGTGATGAACATCGTCGGCGAAGACGCCATCGGCATCGGCACCGATTTCACCCAGGGCCACGGCCAGGACTTCTTCGAATACCTGACCCACGACAAGGGCTACGCCCGGCGTCTGACCAGTTTCGGCAAGATCATCAACCCGCTGGGCATCCGCACCGTCGGCGAATTCCCGAACCTGACCGAAACCCTGCTCAAGCGCGGCCACTCCGAGCGCGTTGTGCGCAAGATCATGGGCGAAAACTGGGTCAACGTCCTCAAGGACGTCTGGGGCGAGTAACGCTTTCGACAGACCGCCGCCGAACTGCCCCCTCTCCTGCGGGAGAGGGCTGGGGTGAGGGCCGCGGCCACCACTGAACCATCATTTTTCTGGAGTCAAGTTTCCATGGCCAAGATCGCCCCGCAATTGCCAATCGAAGTCGACAGCGAAACCGGTGTCTGGACCTCCGACGCCCTGCCAATGCTCTACGTGCCACGGCACTTTTTCGTCAACAACCACATGGGTATCGAGGAAGTGCTGGGCGCCGACGCCTACGCGGAAATCCTCTACAAGGCCGGCTACAAATCCGCCTGGCACTGGTGTGAAAAAGAAGCTGAATGCCACGGTCTGGAAGGCGTTGCGGTGTTCGAGCATTACATGAAGCGCCTGTCGCAACGCGGCTGGGGCCTGTTCAAGATTCAGGACATCGACCTCGACAAAGGCACTGCCAGCGTCAAGCTCGAACACTCGGCATTCGTCTATGTGTACGGCAAGGTCGGGCGCAAGGTCGACTACATGTTCACCGGCTGGTTTGCCGGTGCGATGGATCAGATTCTTCAGGCGCGCGGCAGCAAGATCCGCACGGTTGCCGAGCAAGTCTACGGTGGCTCCGAAGAAGGCCACGACGACGGCCTGTTCACCGTCAAGCCGTTGTAAGTCGAGGAACCCGCCATGGCTTTCGAAGCAATGTTCCAGCCGATCCAGATCGGCAAACTGACCATCCGCAACCGCGTGCTCAGCAC
Source organism: Pseudomonas sp. TWP3-1 (assembly GCF_049896625.1). Classification (NCBI taxonomy): domain Bacteria; kingdom Pseudomonadati; phylum Pseudomonadota; class Gammaproteobacteria; order Pseudomonadales; family Pseudomonadaceae; genus Pseudomonas; species Pseudomonas sp. TWP3-1. Next base: position 146,197 of record NZ_JAFCUQ010000014.1, on the reverse strand, counting down.
CGCCCACGCCGAGGTCTACGCGACCGACGGCGGCATGACCACCGACCGCTACGTCAAGTATTACGAAGAGAAAGCCAAGGGCGGCATCGGCCTGGCGATTTGCGGCGGTTCGTCCAGCGTGGCCATCGACAGCCCGCAAGGCTGGTGGAAATCGGTCAACCTCGCGGACGACCGGATCATCCCGCACTTCCAGAATCTGGCCGACGCCATGCACAAGCATGGCGCCAAGATCATGATTCAGATTACTCACATGGGCCGCCGTTCGCGTTGGGACGGTGAGCACTGGCCGACATTGCTCTCGCCATCGGGCATCCGTGAACCGGTACACCGCGCGACCTGCAAAACCATCGAGCCGGAAGAAATCTGGCGCGTGATCGGCAACTACGCGACCGCAGCAGCCCGTGCCAAGGCCGGTGGTCTGGACGGCGTCGAATTGTCCGCCGTGCACCAGCACATGATCGATCAGTTCTGGAGCCCGCGCGTCAACAAACGTACCGACGAATGGGGCGGCAGCTTCGAGAACCGCATGCGGTTTGGCCTCGAAGTGCTCAAGGCTGTGCGCAAGGAAGTCGGCGACGATTTCTGCGTCGGCATCCGTCTGTGCGGTGACGAATTCCACCCGGACGGCTTGTCCCACGAGGACATGAAACAGATCGCCAAGTATTACGACGACACCGGCATGCTCGACTTCATCGGCGTGGTCGGTTCGGGCTGCGACACCCACAACACCCTGGCCAACGTTATTCCGAACATGAGTTATCCACCGGAGCCATTTCTGCATCTGGCGGCTGGTATCAAGGAAGTCGTCAAAGCTCCGGTTCTGCACGCGCAGAACATCAAGGATCCGAATCAGGCCACACGCATTCTCGAGGGCGGTTACGTCGACATGGTCGGCATGACCCGTGCGCACATCGCTGACCCGCACCTGATCGCCAAGATCAAAATGGGCCAGATCGACCAGATCAAGCAGTGCGTCGGCGCCAACTACTGCATCGACCGTCAGTACCAGGGGCTGGATGTGTTGTGCATCCAGAACGCCGCGACTTCCCGCGAATACATGGGCGTGCCGCACATCATCGAGAAATCCACCGGCGTCAAACGCAAAGTGGTGGTGGTCGGTGCCGGTCCGGCCGGGATGGAAGCGGCGCGCGTGTCCGCCGAACGCGGCCACGACGTGACGCTGTTCGAGAAAAAAGAGTTTATTGGCGGGCAGATCACTACCGCCTCCAAAGCGCCGCAACGTGACCAGATCGCCGGCATCACGCGCTGGTTCCAGCTTGAACTGGCGCGGCTGAAAGTCGATCTGCGTCTGGGCACGGCTGCCGATGTCGCGACGATCATGGACTTGCGTCCGGACGTGGTGGTGCTGGCGGTTGGCGGGCATCCATTCCTTGAGCAGAACGAACACTGGGGCGCCGCCGAAGGGCTGGTGGTCAGCAGCTGGGACGTGCTCGACGGCAAGGTCGCGCCGGGCAAGAACGTGCTGGTCTACGACACGATTTGCGAGTTCACCGGGATGTCGGTTGCCGACTACCTTGCGGACAAGGGCAGCCAGGTCGAGATCGTCACCGACGACATCAAACCGGGCGTGGCCATCGGCGGTACGTCGTTCCCGACCTACTACCGCAGCATGTACCCGAAAGAAGTGATCATGACCGGCGACATGATGCTCGAGAAGGTCTACCGCGAAGGCGACAAACTGATCGCGGTGCTGGAGAACGAATACACCGGCGCCAAAGAAGAACGTGTGGTCGATCAAGTCGTGGTGGAAAACGGCGTGCGTCCGGACGAAGAGCTGTATTACGGGCTCAAGGACGGATCGCGCAACAAAGGCCAGATCGACATCGACGCGCTGTTCGCGATCAAGCCGCAGCCATCGCTGAGCACCACCGGTGACGGCTACTTGCTGTTCCGCATCGGCGACTGCGTGGCGCAGCGCAACACCCACGCCGCGATCTACGACGCCCTGCGCCTGTGCAAGGATTTCTAAAGGCACAACCATCACCTGTGGCGAGGGAGCTTGCTCCCGCTGGGCTGCGCAGCAGCCCCAAAAAACTCAAGTCGAGGTGCATCAGATAAGCACTGGAGACTGTTTTGGGAGTGCTTTGCACTCCAGCGGGAGCAAGCTCCCTCGCCACAAGTAGGTGCTCGCCCTTAGCGGCTTGTACATGACCCCGAAGTCTTTGGGAGCAACACCTATGTTGAACACCCTTCTTCCAATCCTGTTGTTCGCCGCCCTGGGCCTCGCCGTCCTTGGCGCGCTACGGCGGGTGGCCATGTGGCGTCGCGGTCGTGCCTCGAAGGTCGATCTGCTTGGCGGGCTGCTGGCCATGCCCAAGCGCTACATGGTCGATCTGCACCATGTCGTGGCGCGGGACAAATACATCGCCAACACTCACGTGGCAACGGCCGGCGGCGCAGTGGCGTCGATTGTGCTGGCGATTCTGGTACACGGTTTCGGTCTGCATAACCGCATCCTCGGCTACGCATTGCTGCTGATGTCGGCGGTGATGTTCGTCGGGGCGATCTTCGTTTATCTGCGCCGACGCAACCCGCCTTCGCGGCTGTCGAAAGGCCCGTGGATGCGCCTGCCGAAAAGCCTGCTGGCATTCTCGGCGTCGTTCTTTCTGGTGACCTTGCCAGTGGCCGGGATTCTGCCGGAGAACTTCGGCGGCTGGTTGCTGGCGGCGATTCTCGGGGTGGGCGTGCTGTGGGGCGTGTCGGAATTGCTGTTCGGCATGACCTGGGGCGGGCCGATGAAACACGCCTTCGCTGGTGCTTTGCATCTGGCCTGGCACCGTCGCGCCGAGCGTTTCGGGGGCGGCCGCTCCACCGGTTTGAAACCGTTGGACCTCAACGATCCAAGCGCACCGCTGGGCGTGGAGAAACCCAAGGATTTCACCTGGAACCAGTTGCTCGGTTTCGACGCCTGCGTGCAATGCGGCAAGTGTGAAGCGGCATGCCCGGCGTTTGCCGCCGGCCAACCACTGAACCCGAAAAAGCTTATCCAGGACATGGTCGTCGGCCTCGCGGGCGGCACTGATGCCAAGTTCGCCGGCAGCCCTTACCCTGGCAAACCGGTGGGAGAGCACAGCGGCAATCCGCATCAACCCATCGTCAACGGTCTGGTCGACGCCGAAACCCTGTGGTCATGCACCACCTGCCGCGCCTGTGTCGAAGAATGCCCGATGATGATCGAGCACGTCGATGCCATCGTCGACATGCGCCGTCACCTCACTCTGGAAAAAGGCGCAACCCCGAACAAGGGCGCCGAAGTCCTCGAAAACCTGATCGCCACCGACAACCCCGGCGGTTTTGCACCGGGCGGGCGGATGAACTGGGCGGCGGATTTGAACCTGACGCTTCTCAGCGACAAGCAATCCACCGATGTGCTGTTCTGGGTCGGCGACGGCGCGTTCGACATGCGCAACCAGCGCACCTTGCGCGCGTTCGTCAAAGTCCTCAAAGCGGCCAAAGTGGATTTCGCGGTGCTCGGTCTTGAAGAGCGTGACAGCGGTGATGTGGCCCGACGTCTCGGCGATGAAGCGACCTTCCAGTTGCTGGCCAAGCGCAATATTCAGACCCTGGCCAAGTACAGCTTCAACCGCATCGTCACCTGCGATCCACACAGTTTCCACGTACTGAAAAACGAGTACGGCGCGTTCGACGGCAACTACCTGGTGCAGCACCACAGCACCTACATGGCGGAAATCATCGCCGCTGGCGCGCTGAATCTTGGTCAGCACAAAGGCAACAGCGTGACCTATCACGACCCATGCTACCTCGGCCGCTACAACGGCGAATACGAGGCGCCGCGCGAAGTGCTGCGCGCCCTCGGCATCGAAGTGAAAGAGATGCAACGTTCCGGCTTCCGTTCGCGCTGCTGCGGCGGCGGTGGCGGGGCGCCGATCACCGACATTCCGGGCAAGCAGCGGATTCCCGACATGCGCATGGACGACATCCGCGAGACCGGCGCTGAACTGGTGGTCGTGGGTTGTCCACAGTGCACGGCGATGCTCGAAGGCGTGGTCGAACCGCGTCCGCTGATCAAGGACATTGCCGAACTGGTGGCCGACGCGCTGCTCGAAGACGCGGCCCCGAACAAACCCGCCACCCCGGCCAAACGTGAACCTGCGGAGGCCCACTGATGAGCGACATTATCCGCCGCGACCCGCGTGCTGAATGGATCGCACGCAACCGTCTGCATCCGCTGCATGCGGCGATGCAACCGGCGCAACACAGCTGGATGGGGCCGAACGGCGTGATCCGCAAGAACCTGCACGGCATCGGTTTCATCGGACCGAACGGCATCAAGCGGATTGACCGCAGCGGCGCCCAGCAGGGCGGGGCGACTAAACGTTCTGCCGCTGTGGAAGTGCAATTGCCGCTGCATCAGGTGCCGGCTCCGGCGTTCTACATCAGTGTGGTGCCGGACATGGTTGGCGGTCGCTTGAGCAGTCATGACCGTGACTTGCTGGGTCTGGCGCATCAATTGGCCGGCAGCGATGGTGCGGTGTTGGCGGTGGTGTTTGGTGAACACAAAGAAAATGCCTTCGCCACCGCAGGCGTTGATCGCTTGCTGGTACTCGAAGGCGAAGAATTCAGCGGTTATGCACCGGAGCAACGTGTGCAGGGGCTGCGGGCTGTGGATAACCAGTTCAGTCCGCGTCACTGGCTGCTGCCAGACAGTCGCAGCGGTGGCGGCGAACTCGGTCGGCGATTTGCTGCGGCACTCGGCGAACGCCCGGCAACGCGTGTATGGCAGGTCAAGGATCAAGAGTGTATCGGCCGCGCGGGCGCCGGTTTACAAGACTTGGCGCGTCCGGTCGCACGGCTGATTCTCGCATCCGCCGAATGTGCCGAGCCGGTCAGTGAAACGCGGCATGAAGCGCTGCCGGTAGAGTTATCCACAAGCGTCGCGCGCAGCTTGTCGCGGATCGAGGATCTGGGCGCAGTGGCGGTGGATCCGGCGGCGATTCCGATGGCTGAAGCCGAGTTCATCTTCTCCGGCGGCAATGGTGTTCGTGACTGGGAGCTGTTCCACAGGACTGCAGCAGCGTTGGGCGCCACCGAAGGCGCTTCACGCGTGGCAGTGGACGACGGCTTCATGGCCCGCGACCGCCAGGTCGGCGCGTCCGGCACCTGGGTCACCGCGCGAGTTTATGTTGCGGTGGGGATCTCCGGAGCGATCCAGCATCTGCAAGGCATCGGCGCCTGCGACAAAGTGGTGGCGATCAACCTCGATCCGGGCTGCGACATGATCAAACGCGCCGACTTGTCGGTGATCGGCGAGAGCGCGGAGATTCTTCAGGCCTTGATCGCGGCGGTAGAGGCTTACCGCAACGAAGCCAAGCGCGATGCGGCTTAAGGAACGCTTATGAACACGAAAATCATCAGTCTGGTTTCAATCGGGGCACACCCGACCTCCGGCCGCCCACGCCGTGCCGAACAGGATGCGCGCGCCGTGGAGCTGGGCTTGCAACTGGCTGGGGATAACTTGCAGGTGCTGCATGCCGGTGATGTTGCGGAACCCGCGCTGCGCGCGTACCTGGGCATGGGCCTGGAACAGATGCATGTACTTGAGCAACCGGCGGGCGCGGATGCGTTGCCGGCGTTGACGGAATATTTGCGTGAGGCTGGTGCTCAGGTGGTGCTGACCGGTAGCCAGGCGGAAACCGGCGAAGGCTCGGGGATGTTGCCGTTTCTGCTCGCTGAAGGTTTGGGCTGGCCGTTGGTGGTGGGATTGGCGCAGGTTGAGTCGATCAGTGAGGGTTCGGCGCTGGTACTGCAAGCGTTGCCGCGCGGGCAGCGGCGGCGGTTGAAGGTGAAGCTGCCGTTTCTGGCGACTGTGGATAACGCAGCGCCCAAGCCTCGGCAGAGCGCTTACGGGCCGGCGCGGCGTGGGGTGTTGCAGGCTGATGATGTTGAGGTGGTGGATGATGAGTTGCTGGCGGTGGCTACGCTGCAACCGGCCAAGCCTCGGCCGAAACGCTTGAAGGTGATCAAGGCCAAGAGCGGGGCGGATCGGATGAAAGCCGCCACCGCCAAAGCCAGTGGCGGAGGGGGGCAGGTGCTTAAAGGTGTAACTGCGCAGGCTGGCGCCGAAGCCATTCTCAAATTGCTCATCGAAGAAGGCGTTGTCCGCTGAAGAGCCCCTCACCCTAGCCCTCTCCCGGTGGGAGAGGGGACTGACCGAGGGGGATTGGCCGGGTACATCGACCTGCGACTTCGCGGTGGCCTTGGGTTGCCAGGCTTCAATTGCCTTGCTTTGCCAGTTTAAGGTCGCGGCGAACGCTCAGGTCGATGTACCTCGCAAGTTCACCACCGTAGGCCCCCTCTACCTCTGGGCGGTCCGACGTTTCGGGAGGGCTGGGGTGAGGGCAAGCAGATATCAAACCATCCACAAAGCTAAAAGTACCCACAATCTTTGTTGGCGCTTCTGTGGATAAGATGTTCGCTATTGTCTGCAAGCCATATAGAACGTGGCTTTCAGTGTGCTGGTTGAAAAATGAGCAATTCACTCGATCAGCCCTGTAAAACTCGCCAAAGCGGTTATATCTCAAAGCCTTCAGCACTTTTCCACAGACACCCCAAAGTTACCCCCGATCTCTGTTGGTGCTTCTGTGGATAACGTGTTCGCTATCCGCTGCGTGCCACGTAAAACGTCGCTCACAGAGATGTGATCAAAAAACACTCAATCCGCTCGGCAAACCCTGCTTCTGGATAAGTCACGCTTTTTCTGCACATATCCACCGACCATTTTGCACGTTACCCACAGTTGTCCCCATTACCTGAGGGTATCTATGTGGATAACTTGTACACCAAACCCTGCAAGCCCCGCTGTATATAGTCCAAACCGCTATTGATCACATTTCATACAGTTCTAAACCCCTGCCTTGACTTAGATCCGACCGCTGTCTTCACTGCAATGGCACAAGGACAGCCGTCACTTATCCACATCTGGTTCAGGGAGAACGCGTGATGGATAGCCCGCCACACAGCCCGCCCCCGATTCCCCGTCAGCGCACGTTGCGTCGCGCCGCCAATCAACGCGCCCGCCTCTAGCTGCCCGATCACTTTCACATTGCTGTTCTGCCGCCGCGCATTGCCGGTGGCCAGGTGCTCGTTCGTCCATTGATTGCAGGCAACCGCAGAGTTGCCCTCATCTGCCTGATAGAGGAACTACCTCATGACCCGGATCGCTACGCCCATCAGCGCCATCAAAGAACATTACGACGTGATCGTCATCGGCTCCGGCTATGGCGGCGGCATTGCCGCGTCGCGCCTGTCCCGAGCGGGGAAAAAGGTCTGCCTGCTGGAACGTGGCCGGGAAATCCAGCCCGGCGAATATCCCAACACCATGATCGCGGCCACTGAAGAGTTGCAGGTGCATGACCCGGACGGGCATATCGGTTCACGCACCGGATTGTTCGACCTGCACGTCAACGCGCAGCAAAACGTGGTGGTCGGTTGCGGCTTGGGCGGCACCTCGCTGATCAATGCCAACGTCGCGCTGGAACCGGAGCCGGGCGTGTTCGACGATCCGCGCTGGCCGCTGGAGGTGCGCGAGCACCGCGACACCCTGCTCAAGGACGGCTACGCCCGCGCCCGGGAAATGCTCAAACCCAATCCATACCCGAGCACTGCGCCAAATCTGCCGAAACTCGATGCCAACAAAAAATCCGCGGACTTCCTCAAGCAAGGCGCGCATTTCTACAAGCCGCCGATCAACGTGACCTTCGACAAACTGCCGAACAACCTCAACCACGTCGGCGTCGAGCAACTGCCGTGCAACCAGTGCGGCGACTGCGTTTCGGGCTGTAACAACAAGGCCAAGAACACCACGCTGATGAATTACCTGCCGGACGCCAGCAACCATGGCGCGGAGATTTTCTGTCAGGCCCAGGTGCGCCATCTGGAGCGCGACGGTAACGGCTGGATCGTGCACTTTCAGTATCTGGACAGCGGCCGCGAGAAATTCGATGCGCCGACGTTGTTCGTCAAAGCCGACATTGTTGTGGTGTCGGCCGGCACCCTCGGCTCCACGGAAATTCTCCTGCGCTCGCGGGACAAAGGCCTGGCGATGTCGGCTCAGCTCGGCGAGAACATGAGCGGCAACGGTGACATCCTCGGCTTCGGCCACAACTGCGAACAGACCATCAACGGCATCGGTTTCGGCGCACACCCGGCCAAGGAACTGCACCCGGTCGGCCCGTGCATCACCTCGGTGATCGACATGCGCACCGAAGGCGACTGGCGCAGTCGCATGGTGATTGAAGAAGGCTCGATCCCCGGCGCGCTCGGTCGGCCAATGGTGCCGGCGATGGCCGGTTTTGCCGAGATGATCGGCGAGCCGACCGACACTAGTTTCAGCGCCAAAGTGAAGTACAAGGCGCGCGAAGCCGAGAGCTTTTTGCGCGGTCCGTATTACGGTGCGCTGCACAACCTGCAGACCTATCTGATCATGAGCCACGACAGTGGCAACGGCCGGATGCTGCTCGACAGCAAGGATCAGCTGCGCATCGACTGGCCGGGCGTCGGCGAGCAGGAAAACGTCAAACTCGGCAACCAGCGTTTGCACCAGAGCACCGAGGCGTTGGGCGGGATCTGGGTGGAAAATCCGATCTGGACCAAATTGCTCAAGCACAGCATCGTTTCGGTGCATCCGCTCGGTGGATGCGTGATGGGCGCGGACGCCGGGCAAGGCGTGGTCAATCACAAGGGCCAGGTGTTCAGCGGCGCCAGCGGCACCGATGTGTACGCCAATCTATATGTAACCGACGGCGCGGTGATCCCGACGTCGCTGGCAGTCAATCCGCTGCTGACGATCTCCGCCGTCAGCGAGCGCAACATGGCTTTGCTCGCCGCTGACCGTGGCTGGGAAATCGATTACACCTTGCCATCGGCGCCGCGCAAACCGGCAGTGCCGCCGACCCTTGGAGTGCAGTTCACCGAGACCATGAAAGGCTATTTCTCCGAGGCATTCACAGGCGCGCAGAGCACCGATCTTAAAGTCTATGAAGCCGCCGCCAAACGTGGCGAAGCAGACAATTCGCCAATCGACTTCACCCTGACCATCACCGCCAGCGATCTCAACCGCATGATCAAGGAGCCGGAACACGCCGCAACCATCGTCGGCACGGTCATCGCTCCGGCGTTGTCGCCAGAGCCGCTGACCGCCAGCAACGGCGTGTTCAATCTGTTCGAACAATTCGAGGAGCAAGTCGATACGCGCCACATGAAGTACGACATGAAGCTGACCGCCGAGGATGGCAGCGACTACTTTTTCAGCGCGTTCAAAACCGTGCCGGAAGACAACGGCGTGCTGAACATCTGGCACGACACCAGCACCCTCTACGTAACGCTGTATCGCGGTTCGGACAAGTCCGGTGAAGTGATTGGCTCGGGGGTGATGCACATCAAACCGACCGATTTCGCCAAACAGATGACCACCATGAAAGTGCTCAACGCGCGCAATGAGCGTGAGCGTATCGAAGGGCTGGCGCGGTTCGGCAAGTTCTTTGCCGGGATTCTCTGGGAAAGTTACGGCGGGGTATTTGCCGGGGATATCTACTTCAACCCCGACGCACCGCCACGCTTGAAACGGCCACTGGATGCGCCGACGCCGCAAGTGCATTTTTTCCCCACCGAGGACGGCGTCGAGCTGCGGCTGACCCGCTATCAGGCCGGCAGCAAAGGCCCGGTGATGCTGGTGCATGGGCTGGGCGTGGGTTCGAATATCTTCTCTACCGACACCATTCAGACCAACCTGCTGGAATACCTGTGCAAGCACGACTACGACGTCTGGCTGCTGGATTTCCGGGTGAGCATTCTGTTGCCGGCGAGCAAGAAGGAATGCAATGGCGACCAGATCGCTCAGTACGACTTCAAGGCAGCCATCGCGCAGATTCAGCAACAGACGCAGGCCAAAGACGTGCAGTGCGTGGTGCATTGCTACGGCGCGACGACGTTTTTCATGTCGCTGCTGGCCGGCCTGCAAGGTGTGCGTTCGGTGGTGTGTTCGCAGATTGCCGCCGACACGGTGGTGGCGACTGCGACCGGGCTAAAGGCCGGATTGCACCTGCCGGGCATGCTCGATGCGATTGGCGTGAAGTCGATGACCGCTTACGCCGACAGCAAGGAAAACTGGTTCAACAAGCTCTACGACAAGGCCCTCAACGGCTACGCGCGAATCGAGGCGCAGGGCTATTGCACCAACCCGGTGTGCCACCGCATCACCTTCATGTACGCCTCGCTGTACCGCCACGACACCCTGAATGAAACCCTGCACGACAACCTGCACGAGTTGTTCGGCGAGTCGAACATTCAGACTTTCGAGCACCTGGCGCTGATCGTGCGCAAAGGCCATTTGGTGGATTTCAAAGGGCAGGATGTGTACATGCCGCACTTCGAGCGGTTGAGCATGCCGATCTGCTTTATCAGCGGCGCCGATAACCAGTGCTATCTGCCGGAAAGCACGCTGAAGACTTACCAGCGCGTCTGCGATGTCCATGGACCGGAGCGCTACATCCGGCATGTGGTGCCGGGCTACGGGCATATCGACTGCATGTTCGGCAAGAACGCAGTGGTCGACGTGTATCCGATCATCCTTGAACACCTGGAGAAAACGGCCCTCGGCTGATCTCGGACCGAGTCGACTGCATCGCTGGCAAGCCAGCTCCCACATTGGATGGTGCCAGGCACAAATCCTGTGAACACCTCTAGACCTGTGGGAGCTGGCTTGCCAGCGATAGCAATCTTTCAGTCGCTACATCTCTAAGGACAAGGACGATATGGACAGCTACATCCGCTGGTTTCAACGCTTCATCTGGATCGGCATCGCCATGAATATGGTGTTCGCGATTCCTGCGCTGTTCGCGCCGGGGTTGCTCACATCGGTGGTCGGCCTGCCGCCGCAACTCTCCGATCCGTGGCTGGAAAACGCCGGGATGCTGCTGGTAGGCATCAGCGTGTTGTACATGCCGTCAGGCTTAAACGCGCCGCGCTATGTGGTGCATTCCTGGCTGTGTGTGCTGACGCGGTTGATCGCCGTGGCGTTCTGGATCTATCTGATCAACACCAGCAATCAGGGCTCGGTATTCGTGCCGATGTTGATGGGTGATCTGAGCTTTTTCCTGATCCTCGGCATCCTCCTGTACCTGGGCAACACACCGGCCAATCGGCCCGTGGCGCTGCTGTGTGACGGCTGGCGTGAATGGCGCGCCGGTTGGGCGCGGCGCTGGCAGAGCCATGCGTTCAAGGTTGGCACTCTGGTCGTGGTTCTGTTGCTGGGCTTCATCGGCTACCAGACCTGGTATCAGATGCTGCGCGTGGTGCCGGAACAGCAATACGCCTCCGACGAAGACCACTACAAATACGCCGCCATCGGTCTCGGTATCGAGGCGCGAATCCCGTATTACCTGTTCGCTGTGCTGCCGCAGATGTGCCCGGAAAAAATGCCCAAACCCGGTGGCTGGGAAGTCTTCGGCTTCCTGTTCGAGAATGGCAAGGACCTGCCAATCGGCATGGCCAAGCGACAGATCGGTTACCCCTCGGTCGAGCCGAACTGCGCGTTGTGCCACACCGGTTCCTATCGTGCGAATGCCAGCGACGTCGCGGTGAATGTCGCCAGTGCACCGGCCAACACCCTGCAACTGCAAGCCTTCCAGTGGTTCGCCTACGATTGCGCCAGCGATCCGAAATTCACCACTGACGCACTCATGACCGCGATCAATGCCAAATTCCAGTTGGGCTTTTTCGAGCGCCTCTACAACCGCTACCTGATCATGCCGATGGCGAAAAGTGCGCTGCTCAAACAGAAGCAAGCCTACGCCTGGCAGAAGCTGCGCCCACAACAGGGCCCGGGGCGTACCGACACCTTCAACCCGACGAAAATGGTGGTGTTCGGCTTCCCGGATGACTCGACCATCGGCACCGTCGATCTGCCGCAAGTGTGGAACCAGAAACCCCGCGAATCGATGTACCTGCACTGGGACGGCAATAACAACAAGATCCACGAACGCAATTACGCCGCCGCGATGGCCGTCGGTGCAACGTCGGAATCAGTGCTGCCGCCGAGCTTCAACCGTGTGACCAACTGGCTGCTTGGGCGCAAACCGCCGGCGTGGCCGTGGGCGCTGGATCAAGCCAAAGTCGCGCAGGGCAAACCGATCTGGGAAAGCAACTGCGCCGGTTGTCACGACTTCGGCCGTGCCGACACCGGACAAGTGACCACTAACATCGATCAGTTGGGCACCGATCCGCATCGGCTCAACTCATTCACTACCGGGCTGGTCGCCGCGTTCCACAGCTTCAAGAAGCCACCGTTCGACTTCGGCGCGTATCGCAAAACCCAGAGCTACAGCAACACACCCACCGACGGTATCTGGCTGCGCGCGCCGTACCTGCACAACGGCTCGGTGCCGACCCTGTGGGACTTGCTGCAAACACCGGACAAACGCCCGCAGGCGTTCATCACCGGTTCGGACATCTACGACCCGGTCAACGTCGGTTTCGTCAGCAGCGGCGCCCAGGCGAAAGCCTCGGCCGACTTCCACTACGACACGCGCCAAGAGGGTAACCACAACAGCGGTCACCTGTACGGTACGCAACTGTCGGACATCGACAAGCGCGCACTGATCGAATTCATGAAAACCCTGTGAACCCTTACGGATAGAGGAATGCGCCATGTCACTGGTCAGTCATTGGGAACACGAATACGACAAGGTCAAATTGCGTCTGCACGGCTTGTTCACGCGCATGGAAATGGCCTGGATGAAGCTCATCAGCGAACTCGAACCGGAGGAGTTCAAGGCGATCATCAGTTTGCTGCAGCGCGGTCACGATCAGGCTCACTACGTGCTCAAACATGGCGAGTTGCCCGACGACGAGCCGAGCGTGCCGTGGGAACTGGCCCACGGCTTGTCGATCCTGCGCATCGGCAATGCCACGCCGTTGCCGCAATCTACCGCCGAGTTGCAAACCCGCGTGCTCAAGGACGGCAGTCTGCTCGGCTGTCGCAAGTGGGAGTTGCTTGATCTGCTGTGGAGTGAAGCGCTGCTGAAGTGGATCGAAAACCTGCGTCATCACGCGACCTTTGGCACCGATCCGGCGCTGGTGAAAATGGATCGCGAAGTGACGCTGGCGATCGCCGGAGATTGGGGCACCGGCCCATTCGACAGCCACGCGCCAGCGGTCTCGGTGGCCAATCAGATGCAACTGGCCCAGGCCGATTTCACCGTGCATCTGGGGGATGTGTATTACGCCGGCAGCCATTCCCAGGAAGACGTGGACATGGCCGGTTGGCCGAGGGGCACCCATGGCTCGTTCACCCTCAATTCCAACCACGAGATGTACAGCGGCGCCCACGGCTATTTCAAGGAATTGGCCAAGCGTTTTCCGGGGCAACAGGGCACCAGTTACTTTGCGTTGTACAACGATGACTGGCTGGTGGTCGGACTGGATTCGGCCTATGCCTCTGACGCCTTGAATCTGTACATGGATGGCACGCTGAACGAACCGCAGATCGAGTGGATGAAGGGGTTGCCGAAGCGCAAAAAAATCATGGTGCTCAGCCACCATCAGGGCTTCGACATTTCCGGGCACAACAAGACTGCGCTGTATCAACCAGTGTGCGATGCGCTGGGGCGTGAGCCGGATTATTGGTATTGGGGGCATTTGCATAACGGCATTGTTTACGCGCAGCAGGGCGGACTGCAGGCACGCTGTGCCGGGCATGGGGCGATTCCCTACGGCAACGCCAGTGAACTGGACGGGCATTTGCGGGTGTTGTGGTCGGAGACGCAAAGTGCGCAGGACCCGGCGTATCCGGATCGGGTGTTGAATGGGTATGTGAAAGTTCGGCTGGTCGGAGAAAATATCATTGAGGAGTTTATCGCCGAGAACGGAGAAGTTCGTTGGCGATCTAACTAATGTGTTTAACCCAAGTGCGCCGATCAAGGCGCACTTTTTATTGTTCAAATTGATAACAATATTCTGAAGTGTATTTTCGATATACGTCTTGTTTGATTTTTCGGTTAATAAGTTGCCAGCGGTAATTCGATTGCTGGAACTTGTATCATGGAAGATTGAATGATGTACGCGATCAAAAATACTGCATTAGCGCTGGGGCTGTTGAGTGCTCAGCTTACTTCTTTGTCGTTGTCCGCGGCTGAAACAGCTCCGGGCATCAATAACTTCAAAAAACCGTTTAACGAATACTCGTGGGTGACGGCGCACAACGGTTATCTGGATGACATGCGTACTCAGCTCAACCGGGGCGTTCGTGGTTTCATGCTGGACTTGCACCCCGGTACTTCGGGCGGCGAGGCGGATGCTTATCTGTGCCATACCCCTAAAGACCCGGGTGCTTGCAATATCGGTACTAATACCAAGTTTGCCGATGCGTTGAACAATGTGTTTCTGCCGTTCCTGCGCAGTAATCCCAACGCCGTGGTGACACTGTTGCTGGAGACTCGCGTGGAGAAGGCCAGCATGACTCGCGCGATCAGCCAGGTGCCTGGGTTAGCTGACTGGGTATTCGACCCGGCGGCCTATAGCAATTCGGCGTCCTGGCCGACGCTGGAACAAATCATCGGCAGTGGCAAGCGCCTGGTGATCCTTACCGACAGGCACGACGGCGTGTATCCGGTCAATGGCAAGAGCGTCAATGTACTGCTCGATAACAAATGGGAAAGCCAGAACTACTGGGATTTGGGCATTACTTCGCTCAAGCATGAATGGAGCTGCCCGTCGCGCTGGACGAATTACTATCCGACTGTAGATGCAGTCGGATTCAAAAATTGGCCGCGACTGTTTGTGATGAATCAATTTCACGCATGGGGGGCAACCGCAGCGCACGCGGGTACTACGGATAACAATCTGACGTGGCTGGAACGGCGAGTGGACAACCACTGTGCGAGCGCATTAGGCAAACGCACTGCACCAAGCTTTATGACGATTGATTTCAATCAGACGGGGGACGCCTTTCCCTACGCTGCTGCCCTGACTCAGGGTGGCTTCTACTTCTATGAAAAAAGCCATGTGGACCAGACAGGTGACACTGTCTGCGTGGTTCCGGCGGGCCAGGATCTTGACTTCAGCTTGCCGGGGCGGGGCTGTGAAAGAGATGAATCGCGTTCTCTGCAACTGCGTGGAGTTGCCAAGGGTACGCGCCTCAGCCTGTACGACTCGCCCGGTGGCAGCGCCAGTGATGACTACACTTTTGTCGATGTAAAACGCGACATTGGTATTAACGAGTCAGTAAAACTTGGCAGCTTCGAGGCCAACTTTGAAAATGCCGATATCAAGGTCACACATATTCACAATAACGGTCTGGATGGAAAGGTTTCGCGTATCTCGGTGGGGAAAACACCAGCGCCGGGAGACTTTCGCGATGCGAGTGTTGTGCTTTATGAAGGTAATTCGGCCACCCAGAATATTATTTGCACCGTGACGCTGGCTAATACTCACACGTTCAATTTTGGCGGCAGCTGTAAAAATGATGACGCGCGCTCCGCGAAAATCGTAAAGGCCAAGGCCGGCACCAGTTTTATGGTGTACGGCAATAAGAATGTGAATGAAAACCAGGGTTATGCCCGGATAGACGTTTTAAGTGACATCACCACCCCTGTGATAGTGGCCAGCTTCGAACGCAACCACAACGGTGGTGCTTACCGCATCATTCGTGGTGGCCCGAGCAGCCAGTTGGATGGCAAGGTTTCCAGCATGCGAGTCATGGCGCCGTAAGGCATGGAAATGCAAAACCCGCAGCGTCAAATGACGTCTGCGGGTTTTTTTGCCCTGTGGGTCGGTTCAGCCCTGAACAGGAACGCCTTTCAGGTAGGGCGCAGGCTCTGCCCCAAGATTGCTCAGCAACCGCTCGCTGTACCAGTCGACGAAATTCACCACGCCAAATTCATAGGTCTTCGAGTACGGCCCCGGCTGGTAGGCGGTGGAGTTGATGCCGCGCTGGTTTTCTTCGGCCAGACGGCGGTCCTGATCGTTGGTGGCGTCCCACACCTGGCGCATGCGTTCGACGTCGTAATCCACACCTTCGACCGCGTCCTTGTGCACGATCCATTTGGTGGTGACCATGGTTTCCTGCGCACTGATCGGCCACACGGTGAAGACGATGATGTGATCGCCCATGCAGTGGTTCCACGAGTGCGGCAGATGCAGGATGCGCATCGAACCGAGGTCCGGGTTCTTGATCCGCCCCATCAGTTTGGCGCAACCCTGTTTGCCGTCGAGGGTCATCGACACGGTGCCCTTGAGCAGCGGCATGCGCACGATGCGGTTGCGCAGGCCGAAACTGGCGTGGGCGTAAGGGATCTTCTCGGCTTCCCAGGAAGCGGCAGAGGCGGCGACGTGATCCTTGAACGCCTGATCAGCGCGCGGGTCGGTGACGTCGTCCCATTCGAGCAGGGTCTTGAGCAATTCCGGGTGCGACGCGTTGCAGTGGTAGCACTCGCGGTTGTTTTCCAGCACCAGTTTCCAGTTGGCCTTTTCCATCAAGGTGGTGGTGATCGCCACCTTGGTGTTCTCCATGTCGTACGGTTCCATGTAGTGGTTCAGCGTCGACAGGAAGTCATCGATGGCCGGTGGATTCTCCGCCAGGCTGATGAAGATGTAGCCGCCGGCGGTCTTCACGTTCACCGGTTTCAGGCCGTATTGCTTCATGTCAAAGTCGGCGCCCATTTCGGTGCCGGCGAACAGCAGGCGACCGTCCAGCTCATACGTCCACTGGTGGTAATGGCAGACCAGTTTGGCGACCTTGCCTTTCTCGCTGGTGCACAGGCGCGAGCCACGGTGGCGGCAGACGTTGTGGAACGCATGCACCACGCCCTCGGCGCCGCGAATCACGATGATCGGATTCTTGCCGATCTGCAGCGTCAGGTAGTTGCCTTTGGCCGGGATCTCGCAGGTCATGCCGGCGATCAGCCATTCCTTCTGAAAGATCTCCTGCATGTCGATATCGAACAGGCGCTCGTCACTGTAGAACGGCTGCGGCAGCGAAAAGGTGCGCTCACGCTCTTGCAGCATCTGTGCGGTGGCCTTGCGTGCGGGTTCCAGCGGATCGCCCAGGCTGATTTTTGCGGTGTCCATCGATGTGATCCTCAAGGCCATTCTGTGTGGCCGGCGAAAGTGGCTGATCAGAGCTGCAACGCAAGGTGTAAAGAATCTGTTTTGTCTGGAGCCGAGTGTGGGGCCGGCGCGGGCGCGAACCTTATCCATGGGCGACATGATGCAATCTGTTCCCGACGCGCAACCCCCGGTGGCTGGGGGCTGGTCGCGATAAGTATGTCAATGTCGCGGATAGGTAAACGGGCCGTCTGCGCTATACGCAGAATCGCCACATGAAGGCCGACAGTCGGCCGTGGAGAACAGCATGTCCAACAGCTTCCTGAATCCGGTCACCACACAGACCTGGGCCAATGGCCGACACATCGTCCGTTGCGTCAAAGTCATCCAGGAAACCTGGGACGTGCGCACCTTCTGTTTCATGGCCGATCAGCCGATTCTGTTCTTCTTCAAACCGGGGCAGTTCGTCACCCTCGAGCTGGAAATCGAAGGCCAGCCGATCATGCGTTCCTACACTATTTCCAGTTCACCGTCGGTGCCGTACAGCTTTTCGGTCACCATCAAACGCGTGCCGGGCGGTAAGGTGTCCAACTGGCTGCACGACACGCTGCATGAAGGCCAGGAGCTGGCGGTGCACGGGCCGGTCGGCTTGTTCAACGCGATGGACTTTCCGAGTCCGAAAGTCCTCTACCTGAGCGGTGGTGTGGGCATCACCCCGTGCATGTCGATGGCGCGCTGGTTCTACGACACCAACGCGAACGTCGACATGACCTTTGTCCACAGCGCGCGCTCACCGAAAGACATCATTTACCACCGCGAGCTGGAGCACATGGCGTCGCGGATCGACAACTTCAGCCTGCATTTGATTTGCGAGAAGCACGGTTTGGGCGAGCCATGGGCCGGTTATCGCGGTTATCTGAATCACAAGATGCTCGAACTGATGGTGCCGGATTTCCTTGAACGTGAAGTGTTCTGCTGCGGGCCGACGCCTTACATGACAGCGGTCAAGCGTCTGCTGGAAAACGCCGGCTATGACATGAAGCGTTATCACGAGGAATCCTTCGGCGCGACACCGCCAGAGGCGCGTGCCGATGCGGTGGAGCAGGCGGAGCAGGCTGCTGACGCACCCGAAGTACCGACGGCGGATCTGCACTTGGTCGAGTTCACCTCTTCAGACAAGAGCATTCGGGTGGCACCGGGTGAGACGGTGCATGCGGCGGCTGCGAAAGTTGGGTTAATGATTCCCAAGGCTTGCGGGATGGGGATTTGCGGGACGTGCAAGGTGCTCAAGCTTGGGGGCGAGGTGGAGATGGAGCATAACGGCGGGATTACTGAGGATGATGAGGCTGAGGGGTACATTCTTTCTTGCTGCAGTGTGCCGAAAGGGGATGTCCGTATCGATTTTTAAGTCTGCGTCGCATTTTCAAAAAGCCCCTCACCCTAGCCCTCTCCCGGAGGGAGAGGGGACTGACCGAGGTGTTCTGGTGAGCTACATCGACCTGAGCTATCGCGTCGAACTCAGGACTTGAAAGGCACATGAATCGGCCCCCTCTCCCTCGGGAGAGGGCTGGGGTGAGGGGTGGATCTCACTGACACACTGATCAGTCGACAAACAAATCCGCCATCAACTTCGCATCGCTCCCCGCTTCAAATCGATAGTGCTCAAATTCCGTCACACCGCTCTCGCGCAAAATCTCCTCATCAATCAACAACCGCCCGGTAATCCCACGCCCGGTGCTATTCAAAATCACATAAGCCGCATCCGCCATAATCTCCGGCGTGCGCGCATGCTTGAACGACTCTCTGCTCCCCAGCTGAAACTCGATCGCTGACGTGGCAATCATGGTCTGCGGCCACAGCGAATTCACGCTGATTCCGTAATTGGCGAACTCTTCACTCATCCCCAGCGTCAGCATGCTCATGCCGTACTTGGTCACCGTATAAGGGCTGTACTGCGCAAACCATTTGCTCGCCAGATTCAGCGGCGGGGACAGGTTGAGAATGTGCCCGGCAGATTTTTTCAGGTAGGGCAGGGCGGCTTGACTGCACAGCAACACCGCGCGGGTGTTGATCTGGTGCATCAGGTCAAAGCGCTTGAGTTCGATGTGCTGCACACCCGTCAGTTTGATCGCCCCGGCATTGTTCACCAGTGCATCGATCGCGCCGAAATGTTCGTTGGCTTGCGCCAGCGCCTTTCGCACTGCGTCTTCATCGCGTACATCGAGTTGCAGCGCCAGGGCTTTGCCGCCAGCGACTTCGACTTCTGCAGCCACGCTGTGAATGGTGCCGGGCAACTTGGGGTGCGGCTCGGCACTTTTGGCCGCTATCACGATATTCGCGCCGTCCCTGGCGGCACGCAGCGCAATCTCACGGCCGATGCCACGGCTGGCGCCGGTGATGAACAGGGTTTTGCCTTTTAGCGACATGCCGATGCTCCTGCTTATTGTTCTGTGAGCGGAGGGCTCGACAGACAATGTAGACCAAGAGACTGACGCGGCAGGAATGGCTGTGTTTTTGTGGCGAGGGGATTTTGTGGCGAGGGGATTTATCCCCGTTGGGCTGCGAAGCGGCCCCAAATCCAGAGAACGCGGTTTTGTCAGGAAATACCGCGTTCTCTGGTTTTACGACGGCTTCGCCGCCGAACGGGGATAAATCCCCTCGCCACAGGGGATCAGCGTTAGGCGGACATGACTTCGCGGATATCACGCGCCAGTTCGCGTACGCGTTCTTCTTCGGTGTCCCACGAGCACATGAAGCGCGCGCCGCCCTTGCCGATGAAGGTGTAGAAGCGCCAGCCGCGTGCGGTCAGGGCGGCGATGGCCGGTTCCGAGAGTTGCAGGAACACGCCGTTGGCCTGTACCGGGAACATCAGTTCGACGCCCGGAATGTCGCTGACCAGTTCGGCCAGCAATTGCGCGCAGTGGTTGGCGTGGCGCGCGTATTTGAGCCAGGCGTCGTTTTCGAGGATGCCAACCCACGGTGCCGACAGAAAGCGCATCTTCGACGCCAGTTGCCCGGCCTGTTTGCAGCGGTAATCGAAGTCTTCCGCCAGTTTATGGTTGAAGAACAGAATCGCCTCACCGACCGCCATGCCGTTTTTCGTGCCGCCGAAGCACAGCACGTCGACACCGGCCTTCCACGTCAGATCGGCAGGCGAGCAGCCGAGGAAGGCGCAGGCGTTGGAGAAGCGTGCGCCGTCCATGTGCAGGTTCAGGCCCAGCTCTTTGCAGGTGGCGCTGATGGCGCGGATTTCTTCAGGGGTGTAGACGCTGCCGACTTCGGTGGCCTGGGTCAGGGTCACCACGCGCGGTTTCGGGTAGTGAATGTCCTGGCGCTTGAGCGCGACTTCGCGGATCGAGGCCGGGGTGATCTTGCCGTTTTCAGTGCCGGCGATCAGCAGTTTGGAGCCGTTGGAGAAGAATTCCGGCGCGCCGCATTCGTCGGTTTCGACGTGGGCGGTTTCCGAGCAGATCACGCTGTGGTAACTCTGGCACAGCGACGACAGGGCCAGCGAGTTGGCGGCGGTGCCGTTGAAGGCGAAGAACACTTCGCAGTCGGTATCGAACAGTTTGCGGAAATCATCCGAGGCGCGTGCGGTCCATTCATCGTCGCCATAAGCGCGTTGGTGGCCGTGGTTGGCCTGTTCCATGGCGGCCCAGGCTTCCGGGCAGATACCCGAATAGTTGTCGCTGGCGAATTGTTGGCTCTTGTCGGTCATGGCCGGCTTCCGTGATCGAGGCGCTTGTGGCGCTTCGTTTGGTCAATGATGGTGCGCACTTTACCGAAGATCATCCGGGGAGCACACGGGATGTCGCTGACAGAACATTACAGGGACGCGAGGCGATTATGCACCTGAGCCAACGCGACGGCGCGCTCGATCTGCTCAAGTGGCTGGCGCTGTTGAGCATGCTGCTCGATCACCTGCGATATGTCGGGATCAGCGCCGATTGGCTGTTTGTGCCGGGGCGTCTGGCGTTTCCGTGGTTTTGTCTGGCGATGGCGGCGAATCTGGCCCGGGC
The DNA here is from genome assembly GCF_049896625.1 of Pseudomonas sp. TWP3-1. Classification (NCBI taxonomy): domain Bacteria; kingdom Pseudomonadati; phylum Pseudomonadota; class Gammaproteobacteria; order Pseudomonadales; family Pseudomonadaceae; genus Pseudomonas; species Pseudomonas sp. TWP3-1. The sequence continues at coordinate 125,096 of NZ_JAFCUQ010000014.1, read as the reverse complement.
CGGCGCGCGGAAAACTGAATGGCGGTATCTGGGCTGGTTACTGGTGTTCAGTGCGCTCAGCGAGATTCCTTACCGGTTGTACATTCCTGATCCCGACACGTTGAACGTCATGCCGACGCTGGCGCTGGGCTTGCTCGTGGCGCGCGGGTGGCAGGATCCGTCGCTGGTAGCACGCCTGCTGGCGGTGGGCGCATTGCTGTTGGCGGCGCTGTTCCCGGAGCGACTGATGTTCGGCTTCTTCGGTGTGCTGCTGCCGTTGGCGATGCTGCTGGTGTTCCACAAGCGCTGGTATTTCAGCCTGCTGCCGGGGCTGATCTGTCTGGCGGCAAATCAATGGCAAGTGCTGTTCGAATCGGCGCAGTTCGGCAGTAACGTTGCAATCCTCGGCCTCGGCGCATGCTTGTTTGCGCCACTGCTCGGAATGTTCCTGTTGCGACATGCCACGTCCGTGCACCCGCCAGCCATGCGCCGCTGGGCGTACGCGCTGTATCCCGCGCATTTCCTGATCCTGCTCGCAGTACGCCAGGCTTTCACATAACCCTGTGGGAGCTGGCTTGCCAGCGATAGCGGTGGGTCAGCCGCCATCAATGCTGGATGTGCCACCGCCATCGCTGGCAAGCCAGCTCCCACAGGGTTCTCCGGTGTTTTCAAGGTCGAGTCTGGCAAGCCCATTTGCGCCCATGTCGTAAACGCACCTTTGCGTGGCGTCCGTAGGCATTTGAACTCCCTGCGCCGGTCATACCATCGCATCAAAGGGCACTGCCGCCAGGCAAGGGCCTCACTGATACGAATGGCGCACCGCCGCCGCTGGGAGAGACGCGATGTTCAGCAAGCAAGACCAGATCCAGGGCTACGACGATGCACTGCTGGCGGCGATGAATGCCGAGGAGCAACGTCAGGAAGATCACATCGAGCTGATCGCGTCGGAGAACTACACCAGCAAACGCGTGATGCAAGCGCAAGGTAGCGGCCTGACCAACAAATACGCCGAAGGCTATCCGGGCAAGCGCTACTACGGCGGCTGCGAGCACGTCGACAAGGTTGAAGCGCTGGCCATCGAACGCGCCAAGCAACTGTTCGGCGCCGATTACGCCAACGTCCAGCCGCACTCCGGTTCTTCCGCCAACAGTGCCGTGTACCTGGCGCTGATCCAGCCGGGCGACACCATTCTGGGCATGAGCCTGGCTCACGGCGGTCACCTGACCCACGGCGCCAAAGTGTCGTCCTCGGGCAAGCTCTACAACGCCGTGCAGTACGGCATCGACACCAAAACCGGGCTGATCGATTACGACGAAGTCGAGCGTCTCGCCGTCGAGTGCCAGCCGAAAATGATCGTCGCCGGTTTCTCGGCTTATTCCAAGACTCTGGATTTCCCGCGCTTCCGCCAGATCGCTGACAAGGTCGGGGCGCTGCTGTTCGTCGACATGGCCCATGTCGCCGGTCTGGTCGCCGCGGGTCTGTATCCGAATCCGCTGCCGTACGCCGACGTGGTTACTACCACTACGCACAAAACCCTGCGCGGCCCGCGTGGTGGTTTGATCCTGGCCAAGTCCAACGAAGAGATTGAAAAGAAACTCAACTCCGCCGTGTTCCCCGGCGCCCAGGGCGGTCCGCTGATGCATGTGATCGCCGGTAAAGCCGTGTGCTTCAAGGAAGCGCTGGAGCCGGGCTTCAAGGCGTATCAGCAACAAGTGATCGACAACGCTCAGGCGATGGCGAGCGTGTTTATCAAACGTGGCTACGATGTAGTGTCCGGCGGCACCGATAACCACCTGTTCCTGGTCAGCCTGATCCGTCAGGGCCTGACCGGCAAAGACGCCGATGCCGCCCTCGGTCGTGCGCACATCACCGTGAACAAGAACGCCGTACCGAACGATCCGCAGTCGCCGTTCGTGACCTCCGGCTTGCGCATTGGCACCCCGGCGGTGACCACGCGTGGCTTCAAGGTGACCCAGTGCGTGACGCTGGCCGGCTGGATCTGCGACATCCTCGACAACCTCGGTGATGCCGACGTCGAAGCGAATGTTGCCCAGCAGGTTTCGGCCCTGTGCGCTGACTTCCCGGTTTATCGCTGAGCGTTCTGGAGTACATGACTATGCAACGCTATTCAGGCTTCGGCCTCTTCAAACATTCGCTCAGCCATCACGAGAACTGGCAGAAAATGTGGCGCACGCCGACCCCGAAAAAGGTCTACGACGTGGTCATCGTCGGCGGCGGCGGGCACGGTCTCGCCACGGCTTACTACCTGGCGAAAGAACACGGCATCACCAACGTGGCGGTGGTCGAGAAAGGCTGGTTGGGCGGCGGTAACACCGCGCGCAATACCACCATCGTGCGCTCCAACTATCTGTGGGACGAGTCGGCGCATCTGTACGAACACGCGATGAAACTCTGGGAAGGCCTGTCGCAGGACCTGAACTACAACGTGATGTTCTCCCAGCGTGGCGTCTATAACCTGTGCCACACCTTGCAGGACATTCGTGATTCCGAGCGTCGGGTCAGCGCCAACCGCCTCAACGGTGTCGATGGCGAACTGCTCAACACTGAGCAAGTGGCCAACGAAATTCCGTACCTCGATTGCTCGAAAAATACTCGCTACCCGGTACTCGGTGCGACCGTGCAGCGTCGCGGCGGCGTGGCTCGTCACGATGCCGTGGCCTGGGGCTTCGCGCGTGCCGCTGATGCGCTCGGCGTGGATTTGATCCAGCAGACCGAAGTGATCGGTTTCCGCAAGGAAAACGGTGTGTGCATCGGCGTAGAAACCAACAAGGGTTTCATCGGCGCCAAGCGCGTCGGCGTAGTGACGGCGGGTAACTCCGGACACATGGCCAAACTCGCCGGTTTCCGTCTGCCGATCGAATCCCACCCGCTGCAAGCGCTGGTGTCCGAGCCGATCAAACCGATCATTGACAGCGTGATCATGTCCAACGCCGTGCACGGTTACATCAGCCAGTCGGACAAGGGCGACCTGGTGATCGGCGCCGGTATCGACGGCTACAACGGCTATGGCCAGCGTGGTTCGTACCCGGTGATCGAACACACGATTCAAGCAATCGTCGAGATGTTCCCGGTGTTGTCCCGTGTACGCATGAACCGGCAGTGGGGCGGCATCGTCGACACCACCCCGGACGCCTGCCCGATCATCTCCAAGACCCCGGTACCGAACATGTTCTTCAATTGCGGTTGGGGCACCGGTGGCTTCAAGGCCACACCTGGCTCGGGCAACGTGTTTGCCGCGAGCCTGGCCAAGGGTGAAATGCACCCGTTGGCCGCACCTTTCTCCATCGACCGTTTCCACAACGGTGCGTTGATCGACGAACACGGCGCTGCTGCCGTCGCCCACTAACCGTCGACCTGATAAAGAGGAGAAACCCCATGTTGCATATCTTCTGTCCTCACTGCGGCGAACTGCGCTCCGAAGAGGAATTCCATGCATCCGGCCAGGCGCACATTCCGCGTCCACTGGATCCGAACGCCTGCTCTGATGAGGAGTGGGGCGACTACATGTTCTTTCGCGATAACCCGCGCGGTCTGCACCACGAGTTGTGGGATCACGTCGCCGGTTGCCGCCAGTATTTCAACGTCACCCGCGACACCGTGACCTACGAGATTCTCGAAACCTACAAGATCGGCAGCAAGCCGCAATTCACCGACAAGGCTGACGCTGCGAAAACAGCCACGACGGCGCTGGGAGAGAAGGTATGAGCCAGACCAATCGCCTGTCCAACGGTGGACGGATCGACCGCAATAAAGTGCTGAGCTTTACCTTCAACGGCCAGACCTACAAAGGCTTCGAAGGCGATTCGCTGGCCGCTGCATTGTTGGCCAACGGCGTCGACATTATTGGCCGCAGCTTCAAGTATTCGCGTCCACGCGGGATCTTCGCAGCCGGTGCCGAAGAGCCGAACGCGGTGCTGCAGATCGGCGCCACCGAGGCCACGCAGATTCCCAACGTGCGCGCCACGCAACAGGCGTTGTATCAGGGCTTGGTCGCCACCAGCACCAACGGCTGGCCGAGCGTCAACAACGACATGATGGGGATTCTCGGCAAAGTCGGCGGCAAGCTGATGCCGCCGGGTTTCTACTACAAAACCTTCATGTACCCGCAATCGTTCTGGATGACTTACGAGAAGTACATCCGCAAGGCCGCAGGTTTAGGCCGTTCGCCGACCGAGAACGATCCGGACACTTACGACTACATGAACCAGCACTGCGACGTGCTGATCGTTGGCGGTGGCCCGGCCGGTCTGGCGGCTGCTCTGGCGGCTGCGCGCAGCGGTGCTCGCGTGATCCTCGCTGATGAACAGGAAGAGTTCGGCGGCAGCCTGCTTGATTCCCGCGAAAGCCTCGACGGCAAGCCTGCGGTGGAATGGGTCGCCAGCGTCATCGCCGAATTGAAGGACACCCCTGACGTGCTGCTGTTGCCACGCGCCACGGTCAACGGTTACCACGACCACAACTTCCTGACCATTCACGAGCGTCTCACCGATCACCTCGGTGACCGTGCGCCAATCGGCCAGGTGCGGCAGCGCATCCACCGGGTTCGCGCCAAGCGTGTGGTGCTGGCGACGGGTGCGTGCGAGCGTCCGCTGGTCTACGGCAACAACGATGTGCCGGGCAACATGCTCGCGGGTGCGGTTTCGACTTACGTGCGCCGCTACGGCGTGGCACCGGGCAAAAAGCTTGTCTTGAGCACCAACAACGACCACGCCTACCGCGTCGCTCTCGATTGGCTCGACGCCAGCCTGCAAGTGGTGGCGATTGCCGATGCCCGCAGCAATCCGCGCGGCGCGCTGGTGGAAGAAGCGCGCGCCAAAGGCATTCGCATCCTCACCGGCAGCGCTGTGATCGAAGCGCGTGGCACCAAACGTGTCACCGCTGCGCGCATCGCCGCGATCGATGTCAAAGCACACAAAGTCACCAGCCCCGGTGAATGGCTCGACTGCGATCTGGTCGCCAGCTCTGGCGGTTACAGCCCGATAGTTCACCTGGCTTCGCACTTGGGCGGCAAGCCGACCTGGCGCGAAGACATCCTCGGTTTCGTACCGGGCGAAGCACCGCAGAAACGCGTGTGTGTCGGTGGCATCAACGGCGTTTACGGCCTCGGCGATTCGCTGGCCGATGGTTTTGAAGGTGGCGCGCGTGCGGCCAGCGAAGCCGGTTTCAGCGTCGTCGAAGGCACCTTGCCTAAAGCGCTGAGCCGTCACGAAGAACCGACGCTGGCGCTGTTCCAGGTGCCGCACGAAAAAGGCACGACACGCGGGCCGAAGCAATTTGTCGATCTGCAGAACGACGTCACGGCCGCTGGCATCGAACTGGCGACCCGCGAAGGTTTTGAGTCGGTCGAGCACGTCAAACGCTACACCGCGCTGGGCTTCGGTACCGATCAGGGCAAGCTCGGCAACGTCAACGGTCTGGCCATCGCCGCGCGTTCGCTGAACGTGACCATCCCGCAGATGGGCACCACCATGTTCCGCCCGAACTACACGCCAGTGACGTTCGGCGCGATAGCTGGCCGGCATTGCGGGCACATCTTCGAACCGGTGCGTTACACCGCGCTGCATCAATGGCACCTGAAAAACGGCGCCGAGTTTGAGGACGTCGGCCAGTGGAAACGTCCGTGGTACTTCCCGAAAAACGGTGAAGATCTGCATGCCGCCGTCAAACGCGAATGCCAGGCCGTGCGCGACAGTGTTGGCCTGCTGGATGCTTCGACTCTCGGCAAGATCGATATTCAAGGCCCGGATGCCCGCGAGTTCCTCAATCGCGTGTACACCAACGCCTGGACCAAACTCGACGTGGGCAAGGCGCGCTACGGTTTGATGTGCAAAGAAGACGGCATGGTCTTCGACGACGGTGTCACGGCGTGTCTGGCCGACAACCACTTCGTCATGACCACTACCACTGGCGGCGCCGCTCGCGTCTTGCAATGGCTGGAGCTGTACCACCAGACCGAATGGCCGGACATGAAGGTGTACTTCACCTCCGTTACCGACCACTGGGCGACCATGACCTTGTCCGGGCCGAACAGCCGCAAGCTGCTCAGCGCCGTGACCGACATTGATCTGAGCAACGAAGCGTTCCCGTTCATGACCTGGAAAGAAGGTCTGGTCGGTGGCGTGCCGGCGCGGGTGTTCCGCATCTCGTTTACCGGTGAGCTGTCGTACGAAGTCAACGTGCAGGCCGACTACGCCATGGGCGTGCTGGAGAAAATTGTCGAGGCCGGCAAGCAGTACAACCTGACGCCGTACGGCACCGAGACCATGCACGTGCTGCGGGCCGAGAAGGGTTTCATCATCGTTGGCCAGGACACCGACGGCTCGATGACCCCGGACGACCTGAACATGGGTTGGTGCGTCGGTCGTACCAAACCGTTCTCGTGGATCGGCCAGCGCGGCATGAATCGCGAAGATTGTGTGCGTGAGCAGCGCAAGCAGTTGGTCGGCCTGAAGCCGATCGATCCGACCAAGTGGCTGCCGGAAGGTGCGCAGTTGGTGTTCAACACCAAGCAGGCGATCCCGATGACCATGGTCGGCCACGTGACCTCCAGCTACGCGCACAACTCCCTCGGTTATTCGTTTGCCATGGGCGTGGTCAAGGGTGGTCTGAAGCGCATTGGTGAGCGGGTGTTTGCACCACTGGCGGATGGCAGCGTTATCGAGGCGGAAATCGTTTCTTCGGTGTTCTTCGATCCGAAAGGTGATCGGCAGAATATTTGATGGCCTCGAGTCCTGTGGGTGGGCTGCCAATCGCTAGCAGGCTAGCTCCCACAGGAACCAACAGAATTCAGGAAGGTGTTTTATGACCACAGCCAACGTTTACCAACAACGCCCGTCCACCGGGGCCAAGGCCGAGTCGTCGCTGCATCACGCCGACCTCGCCAGCCTGGTCGGCAAGGGCCGCAAGACCGCTGGCGTGACCGTGCGTGAGAAGAAACTGCTCGGCCATCTGACCATCCGTGGTGATGGTCATGACGCTGCATTTGCTGCCGGCGTGCACAAGGCGCTGGGCATCGAATTGCCCGGCGCCCTGAGCGTGATCGTCAAAGGTGAAAGCAGTCTGCAATGGATGGGCCCGGATGAGTGGCTGCTGATCGTGCCGAGCGGTGAGGAATTCGCCGCTGAACAGAAACTGCGTGAAGCGCTGGGTGATCTGCACATCGCCATCGTCAACGTCAGCGGCGGCCAGCAACTGCTCGAACTGAGCGGGCCGAACGTGCGTCAGGTGCTGATGAAATCCACCAGTTATGACGTGCATCCAAACAGTTTTCCGGTCGGAAAGGCTGTCGGAACGGTGTTTGCCAAGTCGCAGTTGATGATTCGCCATACGGCTGAGGACACTTGGGAATTGCTGATTCGCCGCAGTTTCTCGGATTACTGGTGGTTGTGGTTGCAGGATGCTTCGGCTGAATTTGGGCTTAGTGTTCAGGCTTGAGATTTTTCCCCCTCACCCCAACCCTCCCGAAACGTCGGACCGCCCCCAAGGGGGCGAGGGGGAAGGGAGCTGATCTCGGCTGGTTTCCGGGCCTGAGTTCGACTCGGTATCTCACGTCGGCGTAACTCGACAGAACACCTCGGTCAGTCCCCTCTCCCTCTGGGAGAGGGCTAGGGTGAGGGAAAAACCTGACACCCCGCACAAAGAACAGGAGTCATCGCACCATGAGCCGCGCCCCAGACACATGGATTCTGACCGCCGACTGCCCCAGCGTCCTCGGCACCGTGGACGCGGTAACGCGTTTTCTGTTCGAGCAGGGTTGCTACGTCACCGAGCACCACTCGTTCGATGACCGCCTCTCGGGGCGTTTCTTCATCCGTGTGGAGTTCCGTCAGCCTGATGGTTTCGACGAACAATCCTTCCGCGCCGGCCTCGCCGAGCGCGGCCAGGCGTTCGGCATGATCTTCGAGCTGACCGCGCCGAACTACCGGCCGAAAGTGGTGATCATGGTGTCCAAGGCCGATCATTGTCTCAACGACTTGCTCTACCGCCAGCGCATCGGTCAGTTGTCGATGGACGTGGCAGCGGTGGTGTCGAATCATCCGGATCTCAAGCCGCTGGCCGACTGGCACCAGATTCCGTATCACCATTTCCCCCTCGACCCGAATGACAAACCGGCGCAGGAGCGCAAGGTCTGGCAGGTGATCGAAGAGTCCGGCGCGGAGCTGGTGATTCTCGCCCGTTATATGCAAGTGCTGTCGCCAGAGCTGTGCCGCAAGCTCGACGGCAAGGCGATCAACATTCATCACTCGCTGCTTCCGGGTTTCAAGGGCGCCAAGCCATATCACCAGGCCTACAACAAGGGCGTGAAACTGGTCGGCGCCACCGCGCATTACATCAACAACGACCTCGATGAAGGGCCGATCATTGCCCAAGGCGTGGAGGCGGTGGATCACAGTCACTATCCCGAGGATTTGATTGCCAAGGGGCGGGATATCGAGGGCCTGACTTTGGCGCGTGCCGTGGGATATCACATCGAACGAAGAGTGTTTCTCAACGCCAACAGAACCGTCGTTCTTTAGGCCGCTATCGCTGGCAAGTCGAATCGTCGCACCGCAGCTCCCACAGGGATTTGTGTCGTTCACAAAATTTGAATCCAACCCGAATCCTGTGGGAGCTGGCTTGCCAGCGATGAGGCCCTCACAAGCAACACATAAACAGCATCTGTACCCGAGCACTTAACGCGCTGCCTGCCTGGGCAACGCGGTTCCATAAAAACAACAGCGAGGTGAAAGCATGTCTGGCAATCGTGGTGTGGTGTATCTCGGCGCGGGCAAGGTCGAAGTACAGAAAATCGACTATCCGAAAATGCAGGATCCGCGCGGCAGGAAGATTGAGCACGGCGTCATCCTGCGTGTGGTTTCAACCAATATCTGTGGCTCCGACCAGCACATGGTGCGCGGCCGTACGACGGCGCAGACCGGTCTGGTGCTGGGCCATGAAATTACCGGCGAAGTGATCGAAAAAGGCTCCGACGTCGAGAACCTGAAAATCGGCGATCTGGTTTCCGTACCGTTCAACGTGGCTTGCGGGCGCTGCCGTTCCTGCAAAGAGCAGCACACCGGCGTCTGCCTGACCGTCAACCCGGCCCGTGCCGGCGGTGCTTATGGCTACGTCGACATGGGCGACTGGACCGGTGGCCAGGCCGAATACGTGCTGGTGCCGTACGCCGACTTCAACCTGCTGAAGCTGCCGGATCGCGACAAGGCCATGGAGAAAATCCGCGACCTGACCTGCCTTTCCGACATTCTGCCAACCGGTTACCACGGCGCAGTGACTGCTGGCGTTGGTCCGGGCAGTACCGTTTACATCGCTGGTGCCGGCCCGGTCGGTCTCGCCGCTGCGGCGTCTGCACGGCTGCTTGGTGCGGCGGTGGTGATCGTTGGTGACGTCAATACCATCCGCCTGGCGCATGCCAAGGCGCAGGGTTTTGAAATTGTCGACCTGTCCAAAGACACACCGCTGCATGAACAGATCGCTGCGTTGCTGGGCGAGCCTGAGGTCGATTGCGCGGTGGACTGTGTTGGCTTCGAAGCGCGTGGCCATGGTCACGATGGCGTGAAATCCGAAGCGCCGGCCACCGTACTCAACTCGCTGATGGGCGTGGTGCGTGTCGCCGGCAAGATCGGTATCCCGGGCCTGTACGTGACCGAAGATCCGGGCGCTGTGGACGCCGCCGCGAAAATGGGCAGCCTGAGCATTCGCTTTGGTCTCGGTTGGGCCAAATCCCACAGCTTCCACACCGGCCAGACGCCGGTGATGAAGTACAACCGCCAGTTGATGCAGGCGATCATGTGGGACCGGATCAACATTGCCGAAGTGGTGGGCGTACAGGTCATCAGCCTCGATCAGGCGCCGGAAGGCTATGGCGAGTTCGACGCGGGCGTGCCGAAGAAGTTTGTGATTGATCCGCACAAGTTGTTTAGTGCGGCGTAAGCGTTTCCAAATAAAACGGCGCCGTTAGGCGCCGTTTTACATCCGTACAAAGTAAAGGCATCAGGGCTACATCATTTCATTCGGGACGCACACTTGCTGCCTGCATTCCTTTTTGCCCTTTCTCCGCGATATAACTGACAGCTTGCCCCTCCTTCAAACTTTTGAATCCATCCGCGTCAATGGCCTTGAAATGAACAAAAAGATCATCGCCTCCATTTTTCGGAGTGATAAATCCAAAGCCTTTTTCGTCATTAAACCACTTGACGGTACCGCTCTCTCTTTCACCTGACATGTTCGTGCTTCCCGAGTCGATTATTAAGTTAGTTAAAACATCACAGCAGTTCAGAAGATTTGAGGGGGATCGGGTATGTCCTCTTCTTGCGCCAGTTTTATGTCTACGGCGTAAAACTGGTAGTTGTCACCACGCACAAGGTCATAAGTGACCTTCTGCCCCGCTTTGATATGTTTGATGATCGGATCGTCCGGGCTAATGCAAAAGATGATCGGCGGGATGTCCGGGTCAAGCGGTTCATTGCGCTGTACGCATTGCTTTTCCATCACCGTATCTCCTATTGAATTGTCCGGCGGCTGTTCCTCGCTATTTTTGAGTCTTAAACGCAATCTCACCATATTCCAGGTGTTTCATTCTGGTAACTGTCAGATCTGACAGGTTTTAGGAGTGGTTTGAATTAAGCGGCGAGCTATTTATAAGTTCTGGAAATAAACCGGGTATTTCAGGCCGATCCATGTCGGCTGCCACGCAGCACCACGCTGTTTGGAACATGTCGCTGAGTGTCCGGTCAAATCGGCAGCTTCATCGCCCATTGCGCGGCGGTAATCACGCTATATATGCACGTCACAAGAGGATGTCTGAATGAAGATTTCACGCGGTTTTGCCCTGGCATCGCTTCTGACTCTGGCCGCCGGCCCGGTCTTCGCCGGTTTCAACCTGAACGATGTGGCGAACGCGGTATCGGGCATGCAGGGTGGCGACAAGGCGGCTGCCGCAGCACCGACGTCGGAAACTGCGGGTCTGTTGAGCGCGCTGAGTGCGCTGGACGTTACGCCGCAGCAAGCGGTGGGTGGCACCAGTGCCATGTTGGGGCTGGCGAAGAACCAGCTCAGCAGCACCGACTATTCGCAACTTGCCAAAGAAGTGCCGGGCATCGACAAGCTGTCGGGTGGTGGCGGTAATCTTGCGGCGTTGAGCGGGCTGCTCGGTTCTTCGGGCAAGTCCGCCGGGCTGGAAAACGCTCTGGGCAACGTCAAGGACACCAATGACCTGAACAGTGCCTTCAGCGCGCTGGGCATGGACAGCGGAATGATCGGCCAGTTTGCCCCGGTGATCCTGCAATACCTCGGTCAGCAGGGCGTTGGCGGTACGCTGTTGCAAAGCCTCGGCAGCATCTGGGGCACTGGCACTGGCAGTTGATTCAGAGGCGCTCGCCTAGTAATTCGGTAATGCGCTGATCTTTGAGGGTCCAGAGCTGGTTGACCCAGTTCTGGACCTGCTTGCGAAACTGCGGATCATTTTCGTAATCGCCCTGCCACAGCGCCGGGTCCAGCTCGCGGGTCTGGATGTCGATGATCACTCGGGGCACTGCGCCGCTGATCAAGTCCCAGAATCCCGGAATGTTTTGCTGTGGATAAACCACTGTTACGTCGAGAACAGCGTCCAACTGCTCACCCAGCGCTGCCAATACGAACGCCACGCCACCTGCCTTGGGCTTGAGCAAATATTTGAATGGCGACTGCTGCTGAGCGCTTTTCGCTGCGGTGTAGCGCGTACCTTCCAGATAATTCACCACCGTCACTGGCTGACGCTTGAACAGCTCGCAAGCGGCTTTGGTGATCTGCAGATCCTTGCCGGCCAGCTGCGGGTGTTTCGCCAGAAACGCCTTGCTGTAGCGCTTCATGAACGGGTAGTCCAGCGCCCACCAGGCCAGCCCGAGAAACGGCACCCAGATCAGTTCTTTCTTGAGGAAGAACTTGAAGAACGGCGTGCGCCGGTTGAGGGTCTGGATCAGCGCCGGAATGTCGACCCACGACTGATGGTTGCTGATTACCAGATACGAGGTGTCGCCACGCAGATCGTCGCCGCCGCGAATGTCCCATTGGGTCGGGATGCACAGGCGGAAAATCAGCTTGTCGATTTCTGCCCAGGTCTCGGCAATCCACATCACCGCGCCGGAGGCGTAATCACGCCAGCGGCCGGGGGCGAGCAGTTTGAGCAGGGCGAATACCAGCAACGGCCCGATCAGGATCAGGGTGTTGAGCAGCAGTAAAAAGGTGACAAAACAGCCGGTGAGCAGGCGGCGCATAAGCAACTCTTTGAAATCGGATGGCGCGCCATGATAAGCAGCTTCAGGCGACAGGCCAAATCGGCGCTGACGAATGTTTCACCTTTGCACAGCTATTCTTGGCGGAACGCCATTCACCTGTGGCGAGGGAGCTTGCTCCCGCTGGGCTGCGCAGCGGCCCCTGATCCATTTACAACAGTGCAACGCGAATTCAGGTTTTACGACGACTGCGTCGCCGAGCGGGAGCAAGCTCCCTCGCCACAAAGGTTAGCTGTGAACCAACTATCGTGTTTTTTCGCGGTCTAGAATTCGGCGCCGAGCCCACTCTCTCAGGAAGCCCCTTACGTGAAATCCCTCTTTGCACTGCTTGCCCTGGTGACCCTGCCGGTCATGGCCGCCGAGCCGACGCTATACGGTCGTTACGAATACATCGCGCTGCCGGAAATCGGCGGTGAAGTGCTCAAGGCGAAAATGGACACCGGCGCACTGACCGCCTCGCTGTCGGCCAAGGATATCGAGACCTTCACCCGCGATGGCGAAGACTGGGTGCGGTTCCGCCTGGCCACCAAGGATGCGAGCAACAAGGTCTACGAACACAAAGTCGCGCGGATCAGCAAGATCAAGAGCCGCTCCGACGAGGACGATGAAGAGCGCGACAGCGCCGATCCTGCCAAGCGTCCGGTGGTCGATCTGGAGCTGTGTCTGGGCAACGTCAAGCGTACGGTTGAGGTCAATCTGACCGACCGCAGCCACTTCAACTATCCATTGCTGATCGGTGCCAAGGCCTTGCGTGAGTTTGACGCAGCAGTCAATCCGGCCCGTCGTTATACCGCCGATAAGCCGGACTGCTAAGTGGTCTCATTGACGTAACGCCGGGCTTGGGGCACCGTTCGCGCACTTAACCACGGGCTCGGACGCCATGCCGCATATCCTGATTGTCGAAGACGAAGCGGCGATTGCCGACACGCTGATTTTTGCCTTGCAGGGCGAGGGCTTTACCACGACGTGGGTGAGCCTCGGCGCGGCGGCGCTGGAGCATCAGCGCCAGACCCCGGCCGACCTGATCATCCTCGACATCGGCCTGCCGGATATCAGCGGTTTCGAAACCTGCAAACAGCTGCGGCGCTTCAGCGAAGTGCCGGTGCTGTTTCTCAGCGCGCGGGATGCCGAGATCGACCGCGTGGTCGGTCTGGAGATCGGCGCTGACGACTATGTGGTCAAACCGTTCAGCCCTCGCGAAGTTGCGGCGCGGGTTCGCGCGATTCTCAAACGCATGGCGCCGCGAGCGCTGGCCGAAACGTCATCAGCGCTGTTTCGCATCGACGCCGAGCGGGTGCAAATCAGCTATCGCGGGCAGGTATTGACCCTGACCCGGCATGAATTCCGTCTGCTGCAATGCCTGCTCGAACAGCCAGAGCGGGTGTTCAGCCGCGAACAATTGCTCGATGCATTGGGCGTGGCGGCGGATGCCGGGTACGAGCGCAGCATCGACAGCCACATCAAAAGCCTGCGCGCCAAGCTGCGGTTGGTGCGCGCCGAAGCCGAGCCGATCCAGACCCATCGTGGCCTCGGTTACAGCTACAGTCCGGGGCACAGCTGATGTCGCTCGGGCTGCGGATTTTCCTCGTTTACGTGCTGTTCATCGGCCTGACTGGCTACTTTGTGCTCAACACGGTGATGGAAGAAATCCGCCCCGGCGTGCGACAGTCCACCGAAGAAACCCTGGTCGACACCGCCAACCTGATGGCGGAAATCCTGCGTGACGATTTCAAGGCCGGCACCCTCAGCGCGAACCGCTGGCCGCAGTTACTGCGCGCGTATGGCGAGCGCCAGCCACAGGCGACGATCTGGGGCTTGCCGAAAAATCAGGTCAATCACCGCATCTACGTCACCGACGCCAAGGGCCGCGTGGTGCTGGATTCCAGCGGCGTCGCAGTCGGTCAGGACTATTCGAAGTGGAACGACGTCTACCTGACTTTGCGTGGCGAGTACGGCGCACGTTCCAGTCGCAGCGATCCCGACGACCCGAATTCCTCGGTGATGCACGTCGGCGCGCCGATTCGTGACAACGGCCAGATCATCGGCGTGGTGACGGTGGCCAAACCCAACAGCTCGCTGCAGCCCTACGTTGATCGCACCGAACGGCGTTTGCTGGCGTATGGCGCCGGGCTGATCGGCCTCGGTTTGTTGTTCGGCGCGTTGCTTTCATGGTGGCTGAGCCGGGCGCTGCACCGGTTGACCGGTTACGCCCAAGCCGTCAGCGAGGGTCGCCGGGTCGAGGTGCCGCACTATCGCGGCGGGGAACTGGAGCAGCTCGCGACAGCGGTTGAGCAGATGCGCACGCAGCTCGAAGGCAAGGCTTACGTCGAGCGCTACGTGCACACGCTGACCCACGAGTTGAAAAGTCCGCTGGCGGCGATTCGCGGTGCGGCAGAGCTGTTGCACAGTGAAATGCCGCTCGCTCAGCGCCAGCGCTTTGTCGGCAACATCGACAGCGAAAGTGTGCGGATGCAGCAGTTGATCGAGCGACTGTTGAATCTGGCGCAAGTCGAGCAACGTCAAGGGCTGGAAGAGCGCGTCGCGGTGCCGTTGATGGTGCTGGTTGATGAGCTGTTGCAGGCGCAGATGGCGCGGATTGAAAGCAAGCAGTTGCGGGTGGAGCAGAATATTTCCACGGATCTGCTGCTGATCGGCGAGCCGTTCCTGCTGCGTCAGGCGCTGGGTAATCTGCTGGAGAACGCGCTGGATTTTACCCCGGCTCAAGGCTTGCTGCGCTTCTGTGCCGAGCGGGTTGGTGAGCAGATCGAGTTGCGGTTGTTCAACCAAGCGGCGGCGATTCCTGATTACGCCTTGCCGCGTCTGAGCGAACGCTTCTACTCGCTACCGCGTCCCGACAGTGGCCGTAAGAGCACAGGGCTTGGTCTGAACTTCGTCGAAGAAGTGGTCAAGTTGCACGGTGGTTCGATGCGCATCGGCAATGTCGAGGGTGGCGTTGAAGTGATATTGCGCTTGCCCTGAGACCGAGGCGCGGCCATCGCGGGCAAGCCACGCTCCCACAGGGAAATGTGCCGCTCCACACAATCTCCATGTTTCCCCCATAAAACTCCCACATACGCCGCACAGACTCGCCCCATCGAAACAGGGAGAGTCCCATGAACAAAAGTCTGACGATAAAACTCGGGGCCATTGCCCTGCTGATTCTGCTGTTGCTGGTGCCGTTGCTGATGATCGACGGTGTCATTGATGAACGCCAGCAACTGCGCGATGGGGTGCTTGAAGACATTGCCCGCAGTTCCAGCTACAGCCAGCAGGTGAGCGGGCCGGTGATGGTGGTGCCGTATCGCAAAGTGGTGCGGACCTGGAAAATCAAAGAAAAAACCGACAAGCGTTACCAGGAGATCAGCGAGGAGCGCGGGCGTCTGTACTTCTTGCCGGAGCGCTTCGAACTGGATGGCAAGGTGCAGACCGAACTGCGCGCACGTGGTATCTACGAGGCTCGGCTGTTCCATGCCGACACCCGCATCAACGGGCATTTCTCGCTGCCGGCGCAATTGGGCATCAAGGAAGATTTTGCCGATTACCAGTTCGACGCGCCGTTTCTCGCGGTCAGCATCAGCGACATTCGCGGGATCGAAAACGCCCTGAAACTCGAAGTGGATAGTCAGCGCCTGGACTTCGTGCCGGGTACTCAGGTGGCCTGGCTCGGCGAAGGTGTGCGGGTAATGTTGCCGGCGCTGGACACCAGCAAAGCTACGCAACTGCCGTTCGGTTTTGATTTGCGCCTGCAAGGGACCGGCACATTGCAGGTGCTGCCGGTGGGCAAGACCAGCAGCGTGAACCTTGAAGCCAATTGGCCGCACCCAAGTTTTGTCGGCAACTTTCTGCCGGCCAAGCGTGAGATTACCGATCGGGGTTTCAGCGCCAATTGGCAGACCTCGTTCTTCTCCACCAACCTGCAAGAAGCGATGAACCGCTGCGTGGCGGGAGACTGTGATGCATTCAATGGCCGTAGCTTTGGTGTGAGCTTCATCGATCCGGTGGATCAGTATCTGAAGAGCGACCGCGCGATCAAATATGCGTTGCTGTTCATCGTCCTGACGTTCGCCGGTTTCTTCCTCTTTGAGGTGCTGAAAAGCCTCGCGGTGCACCCGGTGCAATATGCGCTGGTGGGCGTGGCGCTGGCGTTCTTCTATCTGCTGCTGTTGTCGCTGTCGGAACACATCGGTTTCGGCCCGGCGTATTTGCTGTCGGCGAGTGGTTGTGTGTTGTTGATCGGGTTCTATGTCTGCCACGTGCTGCACAGCGTGCGCCGCGGTTTGAGTTTTTCGGCGGGGCTGGCGGCGTTGTATGGTCTGCTCTACGGCTTGTTGAGTGCCGAGGATTACGCGCTGTTGATGGGCTCGCTGCTGCTGTTCGGGTTGCTGGGTGTGTTCATGGTGCTGACGCGCAAACTTGACTGGTACGGGATCGGGCAGAAGCCGGCCGAGCAGTTGGAGTTTGATATTGGAGCGGTGCAATGAGCCGGGTAGGGCTGCGCGAGGATCGGCGAGAGGTTGAGGTGTTGGTGACGCTGATTTTTTCGGTGTTACCGGCGGAACCGAGGTGGTGCCATCGCCAGCAGGCTGGCTCCCACAGGGAGACGCGTTCCAATGTGGGAGCCGGCTTGCCAGCGATGAGGCCCGAACAGCCGACCTAGACCTTGGGCATTGTCGCAATCATCGAAGGCCGCTGGCTCACTTCAAAGAACCAGTTGGCCAGATTCGGGTTGGCCTCGCGCCAACCCAGATCCGGAAAGCGCAGATCCAGATAACCCAGCGCACAGGCCACACTGATTGCCGCGACGTCGAAATGGCTAGTCAGTTCGGCAATCGCATCGTGCTCAAGCAGGGCGAGGGCGCGGCGGATCTTCTCGCGCTGGGCTTCCAGCCATTCGTCCCAGTGCTTTTCCGGGGCGCGCAGGACTTGTTCGTAACGCACTATCACCGAAGCGTCCATGATCCCGTCGGCCATCGACGCCAGAGTCAGGCGCCGCCAGCGCGCCGAGCCTTCGCGCGGTATCAGCGGATTGCCGACATGCTGGTGGTCGAGGTAATCGAGGATGACCCGGCTGTCATGGATGACATTGCCGTCGGCCAGGCGCAGGGCCGGGATCTTGCCCAGCGGGTTGTCCTGATTCAGCGACGCGACCGGGCTGACCGGGCTGAGCACGCAGTCCTGCAGGGCGACGCGATCCTGCTGGCCGGTCTCGTGCAACATCACTACGACTTTGCGCACGAATGGCGAGAGGGTGTTGTGGTACAGGGTCATGCTGGGGGCGGACATGGGCATTCCTCGGCAGTCATCAAAGTGCTGGGGCTTAGGCTAGTCAGAAGCTGCATGGCTGGCGAGGGATTTGATGATGACTTTGAGATCGCCATCGCGGGCAAGCCACGCTCCCACAGGGATCGAGTCGGCCAGCATCTTTGTGCACAACCCGGTACCTGTGGGAGCGTGGCTTGCCCGCGATGAGGCCCATCCAGACAATACAAATCTCAGCGCCGCTGCAACAAACCGCGCAACGCGAT
This sequence comes from Pseudomonas sp. TWP3-1, assembly GCF_049896625.1. NCBI lineage: Bacteria > Pseudomonadati > Pseudomonadota > Gammaproteobacteria > Pseudomonadales > Pseudomonadaceae > Pseudomonas > Pseudomonas sp. TWP3-1. The sequence continues at coordinate 107,302 of NZ_JAFCUQ010000014.1, read as the reverse complement.
GGCTGTCGGGACGCCGAGTCCAACCCAGCTCAACCCATCCCAGAGCCCGTCGCCCAACAGCGCCGCAAACAACCCCGCCGCACTCAGCAGTGCAATCACCAGCGGCGTGCTGAAAACTTTCCAGAAACTCGACTGACGCGGCTTCATGCACGAGCCTCCGCCGTTTCCAGCACAGGCTTGGCCGCTCTGCGCCGCACTACCCACAAATACACGCCGCTACCCAAAACGATGATGGTCAGCACATCCAGCGTGGCCCAGAGGATTTTCATCGGCATGCCGCCGTAATCACCGAAATGTAGCGGCTGCGACATGCCCATCGCGTCCATGTACCACGGCCGCTCCGCCACCGCGGTGACCTTGAGCGTGCTGGCGTCGATCAGCACCGGCGTCAGCAAGTGCGAGGTCAGGTGCGTGCCGCCCTTCATGAACACCGAGTAATGGTGTTCGCTGGAAAAGCGTGTGCCGGGGAAAGCGATAAAGTCCGGCTTCATGCCGGGTGCGACTTCGCCGGCGATCTCCAACACACGGGTGGCTGGCGCCAGATGCGTCAATGGCGGTACATCGCGGTAGGGCGCAATCAAGGTATTCAACGCATCGTTGCGCCATGCAGCGATCAACAAATCGGCGCAGGCGCTGATTACTCCCGTGACGCCGACCACCAGTGCCCAAGTCAGTGTTACTACACCAATCAGGTTATGCAGGTCGAGCCAGCGCAGGCGGGTGGATTTGTCCTGGCGCACGGTACCGAACTTCAAGCGGCGCATGAACGGCAAGTACAGCACCGTCCCCGACACAATCGCGATCACAAACAGCAAACCCATGAATGCCAGCAACAACTTGCCCGGCAGCCCGGCGAACATGTCCACGTGCAGACGCAGGATGAAAAGCATCAGCCCGCCATTGGCCGAAGGCATTTCCAGCGCTTCACCGGTACGCGCATCGAGCATGAAGGTGTGCGACGAGTTCGGTTCGGTGCCGGCGGTTTTCGCCATGATCGTCAGGACGGCGTTCGGCTCGTCGTCTTCGAAGCCGAAATACTGTACGACGTCGCCAGGGCGATATTTTTCCGCTGCCTCGACCAGTTGCGCCAGATTCAGATGCGGCGTATCGGCCGGCATCTCGCGCAACTCCGGCGCATCACCGAGCAAATGCTCGATCTCGTGATGGAAGATCAGCGGCAGACCGGTCAATGCCAGCAGCAGCAAAAACACGGTGCAGATCAGGCTGGTCCAGGTGTGGATGAACGACCAGCGACGGATTGTTTTACTTTTCATTTCATGACCTTCAAAAACACCAAAGCCGTCCACGGAGGACGGCCAGGTGACGATGCGTATTTCAGCTCAGTCGCTTACCACTTGTACGTGGCGCTGGCGACGACACTGCGCGTGTCGCCGTAGTAGCAGTAGAAGCTGTCGCAGGTGGAAATGTATTCCTTGTCCAGCAGGTTGGTGGCGTTGAGTGCCAGCGACGCGCCTTTGAGGCTGTTGTCCAGACGGCCGAGGTCGTAATGCACGGCGGCGTCGAACACGGTGTAAGCGTCAGCCTTGCCCAGCCAGGTGTTGGCCTTGTCGCCGTAGGTGTTGCCGGTGTAACGCGCGCCGGCGCCGATGCCGAAGCCGTCGAGCACGCCGTTATGCCAGGTGTAATCGGCCCACAGCGAGGCTTGTTGATTGGGCATCAGTTGCAGGCGATTGCCCTTGTCGGTGCCTTTCTGCACTTCGGACTTGGCCAGGGTGTAGGCGGCAATGATCTTCAGGTTGTCGGTGACGTCGGACACCGCTTCCAGTTCCAGACCTTTGACTTTGACTTCGCCGGTCTGGCTGGTGATCGACACGCCGTTGACGAAGTTACTGACCGAGACGTTTTTCTGGGTCAGGTCATACACCGCAGCGCTCAGCAATGTTTTGCTGCCAGGTGGCTGGTACTTGATGCCCAATTCCCACTGCTTGCCTTCGGTTGGCTTGAGCGAGCCTGTGGAAGTGGCGTCAGCGCCGGTGGTTGGCTGGAACGACTCGGCGTACGACAGGTACGGCACGAAACCTGAGTCGAACACGTAGCTGAGCGCCGCGTTGCCGCTGAAGGCCTTGTCGCGCTCGGTGTTAGTTGCATCGCCCTTGTTGATGAATTGAGTGCTGGTGTGCACCCAGTCTTCCCGCCCGCCGAGGGTCAGACGCCATTGGTCGAGAGCCATCTGGTCCTGCACATACAGGCCAGTCTGGAAGGTCTTCTGGTTGTAATCGTAGAACGCGGTCGAGCGCGCCGGCCGCACGATTGGCTGGCCGTAGATCGGGTTGACTACGTTGGTGGTCAGGCCGTCGCCAAAGATCGAGGTGTAGTTGGTGTTGCTGCGCTGGTGGTCCAGCCCCAGCAACAAGGTGTGACGGATATCGCCTGTGGCGAAGTCGGCCTGGAAGTGGTTGTCGACCGCGAACTGGCTGATGTCTTCGTCGACGCTGGTGCTGGTGCGACCGACGTTGCCTTGGTCATCCACCTGGGTGAATGGATAGGAGCCTGGCGTCAGCGACTGGAACGACAGATCCGACTTGGTGTAACGCAGGTTCTGCTTGAACTGCCACGTATCGTTCAAACGATGTTCGAACGCATAGCCCAGCGCGTAGTAAGTACGGTCGTAGTATTCCCAGTCCGGATCACCGAGGTTTTTGTGGTGAGAAACCTTGCCGAACGGCATGTCGATCTTGGTGCCCTGCACCGGCAGGAACTGGCTGGTTATGCCGGTATCGTCGCGGGTGAACTGGCTCAGCAGAGTGAATTTGGTGTCTTCGTTGATGTTCCAGGTCAGGCTCGGCGCGATGTTGTAGCGCTTGTTGTCGACGTGGTCGACCTGAGTGCCGCTGTCACGCACTACGCCGCTGATACCGTAGAGAAACTGCCCGGCATCGTCGATCTTGCCGGTGCTGGCGAAGTTGATCTGGCGGTGGTTGTCGCTGCCGTATTGCAGCTGGATTTCACTGCTCTGCACGTCACTTGGACGGCGGCTGACCATGTCCAGCAAGCCGCCCGGCGGGGTCTGGCCGTACACCGACGAGGCCGGGCCACGCAGCAGGGCGAGGCGGTCGAGGTTCCAGGTTTCCTGTTTCGGGTTGGCGTACACGCCTTTGGGCAGCGGCAGGCCGTCGAGGAACTGGGTCGGTTCGAAGCCACGCACGCGCAGCCAGTCGGCGCGAGTATCGCTGCCGTAGCTGCTGGCGGTGATGCCCGGCATGTAGCGCACTGCATCGTCGAGGCTGTGTACGCCACGGTCTTCCATTTGCTGGCGGGTGGCGACCGAGATCGAACGCGGTGCTTCGACCAGCGCGGTGTCGGTCTTGCTGCCGGCGGCGGTGCGCGTGGCGGTGTAGCCTTCGACCGGGCTCCATGCGGTTTCAATGTTTTCTACGCCAATCACCGAAGTTTCCGGCAGCGCCATCACGCCGTCCGGCACGGCGACCAGGGTGTAAGTCCCGGCACTGCTTTGTTCCAGTTGCAGACCCGTGCCACGCAGAGCAGCGCGCAGGGCGCCGACGGCATCGTATTGGCCGTTGACCGCCGCCGAAGTCTTGCCAGCGGCCAGCGCCGGGTTCAGCGACAGCGCGAGGCCGCCCTGACTGGCGATCTGGTTCAACGTGGTCGACAGCGGAGCCGCCGGCAGGTTGTAGGCGCGCACGCTCGACGCCTGTTCAGCGGCGATCAGTTGGCTGCTGACCAGCGGGGTGCTGAAGGCAATGGCGACCGCCAGCAAACTGGGGCGCAACAAGGTGTCTAGCGAACGGGACATACGGCGGCTCCTGAATGGAAATATTTCTCAATTGCCTGTGTGCCGGATGAGAATCAAAAAGTGATAGGGGCTGGATGAAAATTATTTCCATTACCTGAAATCTATAACTGTGGTGAGGGAGCTTGCTCCCGCTAGAGCGCGAAGCGGTCCCCCGCAGTTATTCAATAAAATTGCATTGGCTGGTTTGCGGCGACTTCGTCACCGAGCGGGAGCAAGCTCCCTCGCCACAGGGATTGATCAGCTTCAGGGCTTAGTGTCGGCTTTGGCCACGGTCACCCACCATGGTGTGTGCCGTTCAATCTGTACCGGCAGAGTCGGGAGCAGGGCGCTCAGCGCTTTGTCGGTGTCGTGCAGCGGGAAGCTGCCGGTGATGCGCAGATCAGCCACTTCCGGCGCAATCCCCAGATGCCCGCGCCGATAGCGGCCGAGTTCGTGCACAAGGTCTTCCAGTCGTGCGTTGTCGACCACGAGCATGCCGCGCGTCCACGCGTCGGCGCCGGGATTGAGTGCCATGACCGACTCCAGGCCGTTGTTGCGGATCAGCACTTGCTGGCCTTCGCGCAGGATTTGCTCGTGCGGATTGGCTTGCGGATGCGCCGCCACTGCTGATTTCAAAACGCTCAGGCGCGTGCCGGCGTCTTCGCGTTTGACCAGGAATCGCGTACCCAGCGCGCGCATGCTGCCTTCGGCGGTTTCGACGATGAATGGCCGGGCATCGCCATGAGCGGTTTCGATGAGGATTTCACCTTCCTGCAACACGATCAGCCGTTGCTTGTCATCGAATCGCACGTCCACGGCGCTGTGGGTATTGAGGTTGAGTACGGTGCCGTCGGGCAGGCGTAGGGTGCGCTGCTCGCCAGTGGCGGTGCGCTGGTCGGCGAGCCAGTAATCCAGCGGCAGATAACGATCTCCGGCAAACAACGCCAGACCGATCACCGCGACCACACTGGCGACACCGTTGCCAATGGCCCGCACCCGCCGCCGAATACCTTCGCGCGATTGCAGCAATGCACTGCGCGCCGGGCCGTTGGCCACGCTGAAGCGTTGATCGAGCATGCCCAACTGACGCCAGGCGCGGGCATGTTCTTCATGCGCCGCGTGCCACTTGGCAAACTCCTCGCGCTCTAGCGGACTGCTCGAATCGAGGGTCAGCTGCCAGGCAATCGCTGCGTCCAGCACATGCGCCGGAACCGGTCTGGAGCTGGCCGGGGTCATGTCGGCTCGCCGTACAGGGCGATGTAGCACTGACGAATGCCTTGCGCCAGATACTGGCGCACGCGCGGCACTGACACGCCGAGCTTATCGGCGATCTCGGCATGGCTCAGGCCGTCGAGACGGTTATAAAGGAAAGCCGCGCGGGCCTTGGTCGACAGTTTGCCGAGCATACGGTCGATGGCTTTGAGGTCCTCGAGGATCAATTGCTGTTGTTCCACCGACGGCTGCTCGCCTTCGGGGATCAGCATCAGTTCGGTGAGATAAGCCTGTTCCAGCGCGGCGCGGCGGAAGTAATCGAACAGCAGACCTTTGGCGATCGCCACCAGAAAGGCCCGTGGTTCGCGCGGGGTGAGCAGTTGATCGCGGCCGAGCAGGCGCACGAAGGTGTCTTGGCTCAGGTCTTCGGCACGTTGCGGGCACGCCACGTTGCGCCGCAACCAGCCCAGCAGCCAGCCGCGATGGTCGCGATAAAGCGCACCGACGAGCTCACTGTGGGGGCTTGGGACTGACGACACCAGACGCACCGATTGGGAAATGTTAACCAACGAGAATTGTTCGCGATTCTGGCAGAGGTGGGAATGGTTAGCAATTGGCCACTGGTCGGGTGGTGCCCGAAGGCGGACCCTCACCCCAGCCCTCTCCCTCCGGGAGAGGGGGCCGACCGAGGTGTCTTGCGCTATACATCGACCTGAAAGGCCGAGGCGATTATGGATTCGGTAAAGAACGTTCAGGTCGACGTATTTCTGAAGCATCCCCCAATCGGCTCCCTCTACCTCTGGGCGGTCCGACGTTTCGGGAGGGTTGGGGTGAGGGTTTCTTTTGACCTAGAACGATGGCGCCTCACGCCGACGCTTCCACTGACTCAACCGCTGCTGCAACGCCAGCGTACTGAAAATCTGCTGCTGCCGAGCCCGATTAAACAGAATCAAAGCCAGTTCAGCCGTCGCCAGCGCATCCGCACTCGCGTTATGCCGCTCGAACACCTCAAGTTTGAACCACCCAATCCACTCATCCAGCCCCGCCTCACGAATCTGCGCCTGCGGACAAACCAGCGGGGCAATATCCGCCACATCCAGAAAAACCTGCTGCAACTTGTGCCCCAGATGTTCCTTCATTGCGCGCCCAAGCATGTGCTGATCAAACGGTGCATGAAACGCCAGCACCGGGCTGTCGCCGATAAACTCCAGCAACTCGACCAGCGCCTCTGCCGGTTCGCTGCCGGCAGCAATTGCATTCGGTCCCAACCCGTGGATCAACACACTCGGGCTGAGTTTCAACTCATGACATTGCAGGGTGCGTTCGAACTGCTGGCTGAAATCAATCGCCCCGTCCTCGATCACCACGGCGCCAATCGACAGCACGCGATCCTTGTTCAAATTCAGCCCGGTGGTTTCCAGATCGAGCACCACCCAGCGCTGTTCGCGCAGACTGCAATCGCTCAAGCCGCTGATCACTGGCAATTGCGTCAGTCGTTTTTGCAGGTCTTGCGCCACCACCGGGCCGGCCGGGCGCAGCCAGGAAAACAGGCTCACAGTTGATACCGCAAAGTAAGGCTGCTCTGCAGGCGTTGGGCCTGACGCAAAGATTCGCGCAGGATGCGTCGGTCCAGATGATTGAGGCTGTCGGGATCGACGCGGTTCGAGTACGGCAGGTTTTCCCGAGTCTGCAATTGATGTTGCTGCATACGCGTCTGCTGGATGAAGTGGTAAGCCTCTTCATACGCCGCGCCGTCGAGTTTTTCGATGACCTGTTTATCCACCAGTTGGCGGAAGCGTTCGAGGGTGTTGTTGGCGTCGATGCCGTTCGCCAGTGCGAGCAAGCGTGCGCCGTCGACAAACGGCGTCAGACCCTGCGTCTTCAGATCCATGGTGGCTTTATCGCCGTTCTTGCGCGTCAGCACGAACTCGCGGAAACGCCCAACCGGCGGGCGATTACGCAGCGCATTGTCGGCCATCATGCGTTGGAACAAACGGTTATCGCCGACCTGATCAAGAATGCCCCGGCGTAATTGCGCACAACCTTGCTCGTCACCCCAGACCACGCGCAGATCGAAATAGATGCTCGAGGCCAGCAAATTCTCCGGAGTCGCCTCGCGGATAAACGCCGCGAAACGTCGCGCCCATTCTGCACGCGACAGGCACAGTTCCGGGTTGCCGGCCATGACGTTGCCCTTGCAAAGAGTGAAGCCGCACAACGCCAGGCTCTGATTGATCTGCTGCGCGATTGGCAGCAGCTTGCCGCGAATCTCCGCGGCATGCGCCGCGTCGCGTGCTTCAAACAAAATGCCGTTGTCCTGATCGGTGTGCAGCGTTTGCTCGCGCCGGCCTTCGCTGCCGAAAACCAACCAACTGAATGCCACGCCGGGGTCGCCTTTTTCCGCGAGGGTCAGTTCGATCACGCGGCACACGGTGTGGTCGTTGAGCAGGGTGATGATGTGGGTGATCTGCGTCGAAGACGCGCCGTGCGCGAGCATGCGCTCGACCAGTTGGCCGATCTCGCCGCGCAGGGCCACCAATTGTTCAACCCGTTGCGCACTGCGAATGGTCCGTGCCAGATGCACCAGGTCAATCCGTTGCAGCGAGAACAGATCCCGCTCGGAGACCACGCCGCACAGGCGTTGATCCTTGACCAGGCACACATGCGCGATGTGCCGTTCGGTCATGGCAATCGCCGCGTCAAACGCGCTGTGATCCGGTGTCAGGTAGAACGGCGCATGGGTCATGTGGCGTTCAATCGGCTGGTTGAAATCGCCAACGCCTTCAGCCACCACATGCCGCAAATCGCGCAGAGTGAATATCCCCAGCGGCGCTTTATTCTCATCCACTGCGACAATGCTGCCGACCTGCTGCTCGTGCATCAGCTTCACTGCTTCACGCAGTGGCGTATCCGGGCTGCACGTCACGGGATGACGCATGGCCAATTCGCCGAGACGGGTGTTCAGCGAGTATTGAGTGCCGAGGGTTTCCACGGCTTTCTGCTGCACTTGCTGATTAACCTGATCGAGCAGGCTGCTGACCCCGCGCAGGGCGAAGTCGCGGAAGCTGTTGGACAGCGCGAACAGTTTGATGAACGCCAGTTTGTTCAGTTGCAGGCAGAACGTGTCTTCACCGGCAAGATGCTCAGTCCGAGTCGCACGTTCGCCAAGCAACGCAGCGAGCGGAAAGCATTCGCCGGTGGTGATCTCGAAAGTGGTTTCGTTTCCGCCCTTGGCGGTATGCGGACGTTCACCGACCACCCGGCCCTGTTTGACGATATAGAAGTGCTCGACCGGGCCGTCGGCGGGTTTGATGATGCTCTCGCCCTGGCCGTAGAAACGCATCTGGCATTGCTCCACCAGATAGGCGAGGTGGGCATGTTCCATCTGATTGAACGGCGGGAAGCGCTGGAGGAATTGCAAAGTGCCCTGAATGTTCTGCAATACCGCGGTTTTCCCTGCCTGTGTGAAGGCGTCCGCTTTACTCATAACCATTACCGCAGTCTTTTTCGAATTATTGTTGTCCGATCGTTGCAGCCATGGTCGGCCCCATCGAGCGGGGTGCCCATTGGACGTAAGTCTAGGTAGGGGGTACCGCCGGGTAGTTTTCGGAGATGCCCTACGCGCGCAGTCGGAAATTCTCCAGTTCAGCCCCTTGGAAAATTATCCGACGAAGTGCACATTGAAGCTCTGCTTAGCGATGTCTGACCACTGTGCTAGGGGATTGAATTGGTTATTTAGAGAACGCCATGTCCGACCACGATATTTTGAGCGACGCCGAGCGTGCTGCGCTCAGCGCCGTCATGCTGGAGCCCGACCTCCCGCCGCAGCGCGTCCTGATTGTCGATGATGATAAGGACGCCCGCGAGTTGCTGGCGGAGATTCTGGCGCTGGACGGTATTCGCTGCATGACGGCAGCCAGTGGCGAGACCGCGCTCAAGATGTTGGCCGAGAAGCCTTCAATCGGTTTGGTGATCACTGATTTGCGCATGGGCAATATTGGTGGGCTGGAGTTGGTTCGTGAAGTGCGTGAGTCGGTGCGGGCTGCGCTGCCGATCATCATTGTCTCGGGTGATGCGGACGTGAAGGACGCGATTGCGGCGATGCATTTGAGTGTGGTGGATTTTATGTTGAAGCCGATTGATACGGTGAAGTTGCTTGGCCTGGTCAAACATGAACTAGGGATTGAGCCTTAAGCCAAAGCCCCTCACCCCAGCCCTCTCCCGGAGGGAGAGGGGGCCGACCTAAGTGTCTGCAGAGTGACATCGACCTGAAATGTCGCGGGTGAATATAGATCTCAAACGCAATAGAGATTGGCTCCCTTTCCCCCCTCGCCCCCTTGGGGGAGAGGGCTGGGGTGAGGGGGTAAGATCTCAGCCACACCACAAATGCCAAACGCACACAAAAAAAGCCCTGATCCGCAAGATCAGGGCTTTTTCGTGTCCGGCATCAGCGCAAGTTACAAGCCGTTGGCAGCCTTGAACTCACGACGCCGACGGTGCAACACCGGCTCGGTGTACCCGTTCGGCTGCTTCGTACCTTCGACAACCAACTCGACCGCCGCCTGGAAGGCGATGTTGCTGTCGAAGTTCGGGGCCAGCGGACGGTACAGCGGGTCGTTGGCGTTCTGCCGATCGACCACCGGCGCCATGCGCTTGAGGCTTTCCATCACTTGCGCTTCGGTCACGATGCCGTGGCGCAGCCAGTTGGCGATGTGCTGGCTGGAGATACGCAGCGTTGCACGGTCTTCCATCAGGCCGATGTCGTTGATATCCGGCACCTTTGAGCAACCCACGCCTTGGTCGATCCAGCGCACCACGTAACCGAGAATACCCTGAGAGTTGTTGTCCAGTTCGTGCTTGATCTGCTCTGGCGTCCAGTTCGGGTTGACCGCCAGCGGAATGGTCAGGATGTCATCGACCGAAGCGCGTGCACGTTTGGCCAGTTCGGCCTGACGCGCGAATACGTCAACCTTGTGGTAATGCAGCGCATGCAGCGCGGCGGCGGTCGGCGATGGAACCCAGGCGGTGTTGGCGCCGGCCAATGGATGCGCGATTTTCTGTTCAAGCATCGCAGCCATCAGATCGGGCATGGCCCACATGCCTTTACCGATTTGCGCACGACCTTGCAGGCCAGTGCTCAGGCCGATATCGACGTTCCAGTTCTCATAGGCGCCGATCCACTTCTCCGCCTTCATGTCCGCCTTGCGCACCATCGGGCCGGCTTCCATGGAGGTGTGGATTTCGTCGCCGGTGCGGTCGAGGAAACCGGTGTTGATGAACACCACGCGCTCGCTGGCGGCCTGGATGCACGCCTTGAGGTTGACCGTGGTGCGGCGCTCCTCGTCCATGATCCCGACTTTCAGGGTGTTGCGCTTGAGGCCGAGCACGTCTTCGATGCGACCGAACAACTCGTTGGTGAACGCCGCTTCTTCCGGACCGTGCATTTTCGGTTTGACGATATAGACCGAGCCGGTACGGGTGTTCTTGCGTGAGGTGTTGCCGTTGAGGTTGTGCATGGCCGCGAGGCAAGTGATCAGACCGTCGAGAATGCCTTCCGGCACTTCGTTGCCGTGCTTGTCGAGGATCGCGTCGATGGTCATCAGATGACCAACGTTACGCACAAACAACAACGAACGGCCGTGCAGGGTCACTTCACTGCCATCGACGGCGGTATAAGTGCGGTCCGGGTTCATGGTGCGGGTGAAGGTCTGGCCGCCCTTGGATACGGATTCCGCCAGATCGCCCTTCATCAGGCCGAGCCAGTTGCGGTAGATCACCACTTTGTCGTCGGCATCGACGGCAGCCACGGAGTCTTCGCAGTCCATGATGGTAGTCAGCGCCGCTTCCATCAGGATGTCTTTGACGCCGGCAGCGTCGGTCTGGCCGACCGGGGTGCTGGCGTCGATCTGGATTTCGAAATGCAGGCCGTTGTTTTTCAGCAGGATCGCAATCGGGGCATTTACGTCGCCCTGGAAACCGATCAACTGAGCGTCGTTGCGCAGGCCGCTGTTGCTGCCGCCCTTAAGGGTTACAACCAGTTTGCCGTCAGCGATTTTGTAAGCGGTGGAATCAACGTGCGAGCCGGCAGCCAATGGCGCGGCTTCGTCGAGGAAGGCACGGGCGAAAGCGATGACTTTGTCGCCGCGAACCTTGTTGTAGCCTTTGCCCTTTTCCGCGCCACCGTCTTCGCTGATCGCGTCGGTGCCGTAGAGCGCGTCGTACAACGAACCCCAGCGGGCATTCGAAGCATTCAGGGCGAAGCGTGCATTCATTACCGGTACGACCAGTTGCGGGCCGGCAGTGCGGGCGATTTCGTCATCGACGTTCTGCGTGGTTGCCTGGAAATCAGCCGCTTCTGGCAGCAGATAACCGATCTCTTGCAGGAAGGCTTTGTAGGCCACGGCGTCGTGGGGTTGACCGGCACGGGATTCGTGCCAGCCGTCGACACGGGCCTGGAAGTCATCGCGTTTGGCGAGTAGGGCTTTGTTCTTTGGCGCCAGGTCGTGAATGACCTTGTCGGCACCTTCCCAGAATTTGTCGGCGGTGAGGCCGGTACCGGGAATGGCTTCGTTGTTCACGAAGTCGAACAGGACTTTGGCGACCTGCAGGCCACCGACTTGAACGTGTTCAGTCATTGCTTGCCTCACTCTGCTCAGCTATTGCGCTTTTCAGCTCTTCAATTTTGACAATGAAGCCTCTGGCCATTTAAACCACAAACCCCTCGACCAGTACATGCCATTGCTGGCGGCTGGGCTAGGTCCAATCAACGGCTTGAGGGCCTTCTGACGGGGCTTTCAGGGTTGCGAATGTGCCTTGGGCAGACATCGATCCGGCGTTATGTAGTGCTTGCTGCGGCATACTACATGATGAGTTGCGGTTGTGAAAATCAGACTAATAACGTCGTTCTGCGACCCCATGACGCATTGCGGTCACGGCGCGGAACGGGATGTTCTCAAAAAACCAATGGATTGTTCCAGTTAAATATAAAAAGTTGTACACGATTTGCGATTTCACGCGTCTGCGGCCGCGCGCCGAACGCTTGCCTATACTCATCCTTCTATAACAAAAGTCATGACAAGAGGGCTGCGCCATGGATCATCTCGTACTCACGGTCTTCGCTCCGGACAAGCCGGGGCAGGTCGAGCGCATCGCCCAATGCATCGCCGAACATGGCGGCAACTGGCTGGAGAGTCGCATGTCGCGGATGGCCGGGCAGTTCGCCGGGATTCTGCGGGTGGGCGTACCGGCGGAGGCTTACGACGAATTAGTCGATGCCTTACAAGCGCTGTCGGCGCATGGCATCCGCGTGCTGATTGCCGAGAGCGGCATCGAACAATCCTGCACCTGGAAACCGATCGCCATGGAGTTGGTGGGGAATGATCGTCCGGGAATTGTGCGCGATATCACCCGGCTGCTGAGTGAGCAGGGGGTCAATCTCGAAAGACTGGTGACCGAAGTGCGTCCCGCGCCGATGAGCAGCGAGCCGCTGTTCCACGCCGAGGCAATTCTGGCGGTGCCGCTGACGCTGTCGCTGGACGTGCTGCAAGCGCGCCTGGAAACCTTGGCCGATGATTTGATGGTGGAATTGGTGCTGCGCACCGAGGTTTAGCAAGGATCAGGTTATCCAGTTTTAACGTGCACCTGCCTGTGGATAACCTGTAGAGACTACCCGCCAGGCCATGTGCGCCGTGGCTTGGCGATGACTGATCAAAAAACCGCCAGCATTCAACGACTTGCGCACAATCGCCGGGGATCACGCTGTGGATAACCTTGGGGTGAAACGCTGCAAGCCACGAGAACCGTGGCTTGCGAAGGTTTGTGCATTTTTTGATCAGCTGCGGCGGCGCAAACTTATCCACGCATCGACGCTGTACACCGCGAGACCGGCCCAGATAAAGATGAATGCGACCAGTGTGCTGGACGACAAATGCTCATCGAACAGCAGCACGGCTTGCAGCAACACTAGGGTCGGCGCCAGGTATTGCAGGAAGCCGATGGTGGTGTAGGGCAGGTGCCGCGTTGCGGCGTTGAAGCACACCAGCGGCACGAGAGTCACCGGGCCGGCGGCGACCAGCCACCACGCTTCGGAGGTGGTCCAGAATTCAGCCTGCGCACTGGTGGCACTCGGGTTGAACAGCAACCACGCCACGGCAATCGGCACCAACATCCAGGTTTCGACGACTAACCCGGGCAACGCCTTGACCGGCGCCTGCTTGCGGATCAAACCGTAGAAACCAAAAGTCAGCGCCAGCACCAGCGACACCCACGGCAGACTGCCGACTTGCCACACTTGCTGCGCCACTCCAACCGCCGCCAGGCCTACCGCGATCCACTGCATCCGGCGCAGGCGTTCGCCGAGGATCAACATCCCCAGCAACACGTTGACCAGCGGATTGATGTAGTAACCGAGGCTCGCTTCGAGCATGCGCCCGTTGTTCACCGACCAGACGTAAGTCAGCCAGTTGGCCGCAATCAAGGTGCCGCTCAGCGCAAGAACAGCCAGACGTTGCGGGTTCTCTCGCAGCTCCCGCCACCACCCCGGATGCTTCCACACCATCAGCAACAACGCGCCAAACAGCGCCGACCAGAGTACGCGGTGGATGATTATTTCTACCGCCGGCACTTCGGCGATGGCTTTGAAATAGAGCGGGAACAGGCCCCAGATGATGTAGGCACTCAGGCCCAGAATGTACCCGCGACGCGGGTTGGCGGCTTGCATGCAGAATCCTTGCTTAGGCAACTAACAAAGCAGCGATTGTAAGGAGGTTGTATAGATGTGTCGTGTCAGAAAACAAAAAGATCGCAGCCTTCGGCAGCTCCTACAGGTTCAATGTAGGAGCTGCCGAAGGCTCGGGCCGCGTTCGGACGATCTTTTGATCTTGAAAATTAAAACAGTTTCAGCGGTTCTTCGTTGAGTGCCGAGAGTTGCTCACGCAACGCCAGCACCTGATCGCCCCAATAGCGTTCGGTACCAAACCACGGAAAGCTGTGCGGGAACGCCGGGTCATCCCAACGGCGCGCCAGCCACGCGCTGTAATGCATCAGACGCAACGCACGCAGCGGTTCGATCAACGCAAGTTCACGCGGGTCGAAGTCGTGAAATTCGTTGTAGCCATCCATCAATTCCGACAACTGTCCGAGACATTCCTGACGGTCGCCGGCGAGCATCATCCAGATGTCCTGCACGGCCGGACCCATCCGGCAGTCGTCGAGGTCGACGATGTGGAACATCTCGTCGCGGCACATCATGTTGCCGGGGTGGCAATCGCCGTGCATGCGGATGTTCTGGTGCGGGGTGTTGGCGTAGACGTCTTCGACGCGTTTGAGCAGGTCGCGGGCGACCGACTCGTAAGCCGGCAGCAGGCTCTTGGGGATGAAATTGCCTTCGAGCAAGGTGTTCAGCGAGGCATGCCCGAAGTTCTGCACGGCGAGCGCTTCGCGGTGTTCGAACGGACGCGTCGCGCCGACCGCGTGAATGCGCCCGAGCAACTGGCCGAGGCGATACAGCTGATCAAGATTGCCCGGCTCCGGCGCGCGGCCACCACGACGCGGAAACAGGGTGAAGCGAAAACCGGCGTGTTCGTGCAGGGTCTCGCCGTTGTGAATCAGCGGCGCCACTACCGGGATATCGACGTCGGCCAATTCGAAGGTGAACTTGTGTTCTTCCAGAATGGCGTCGGTGGTCCAGCGTTGTGGACGGTAGAACTTGGCGATCAGCGGTTCGGAGTCTTCGATGCCGACCTGGTAGACGCGGTTTTCGTAGCTGTTGAGCGCCAGAATGCGCGCGTCACTCAGGAAGCCAATGCTTTCAACGGCATCGAGCACGAGATCTGGGGTGAGGGTTTCAAACGGATGGGCCATGCTGACTCCTGCGCGCAGCAGGCTGCCGCGTCCGGCCCGGCATGGTAGCGCAGATGGCAGCAGCAGAGGTGGTTGGTGTCTGTACCAACGCTATCGCTGGCAAGCCAGCTCCCACAAGGTATCGCGCAAAAACCTGTGGGAGCTGCGGTGCGACGATTCGACTTGCCAGCGATGAGGACCGGTCAGGCGCCGACGATCCCGCCATCTTCACGGGAAATCGCCATCACCGAAGAGCGCGGCTTACCATTCGGCAGATGCTCCGGAAAGGTCGATCCACCGTTCTCCCCCGGATGCTGAATCCCGACAAACAGCGTTTTGTAATCCGGTGAGAAACTGATCCCGGTGACTTCACAACCCACCGGCCCGACCATGAACCGGCGAATCTCACCGGTCGCAGGATCCGCGCAGAGCATCTGGTTGTTGCCCATCCCGGCAAAGTCCCCGGCATTGCTCGAATCGCCGTCAGTCAGAATCCACAGACGCCCAGCCTTGTCGAAGCCCAAACCGTCCGGGCTGTTGAACATGTTCTGCGGCGTGATGTTTTTCGATCCGCCCTTCGGCGTACCGGCATGCACGCCCGGGTTACCCGCGACCACAAACAGATCCCAGGCAAACGTCTTCGACGCGTGATCGTCGCGGTCAGTGCGCCAGCGCAGGATCTGCCCGTAGACGTTTTTCTCGCGCGGGTTCGGGCCGCCGACCGGTTGGCCGTCTTCACCGCGCTTGGCGTTGTTGGTCAGGGTGCAATAAACCTGGCCGTCCTTCGGGCTGACCACGATCCACTCCGGGCGGTCCATGCGCGTGGCGCCCACCACACTGGCGGCGAGGCGCGCATGGATCAGCACTTCGCCCTGATCGGCGAAACCGCTGCTGGCGTCGATGCCGTTCTTGCCGTGGGTCAGTTCGATCCACTGGCCCTGGCCTTTCGGGTGATCGGGGTTGCTGTCGCCATTGTCGAACTTGGCCACGTACAGCGTGCCATGATCGAGCAGGTCGCGGTTGGCCTTGGCGTTGCGGTGGTTGATGCGGTCGCGGCTGATGAATTTGTAGATGAACTCGCCACGCTCGTCGTCGCCCATGTACACCACGGCGCGACCGTCGTCGGTCTCGGCCAGTGCGGCGTTTTCATGTTTGAAGCGGCCCAGCGCGGTGCGTTTGACCGGGGTCGATTGCGGATCGAACGGATCAATCTCGACCACCCAGCCGTGACGATTGAGTTCGTTGGGATTCTTGGCCATGTCGAAACGCGGATCATGCGGGTGCCAGTTGATCTCGCGGCTGGCGACCGAGACGCCGTAGCGTTTCTGCGCCGCGTCAAATTGCTGCTGGGCGTTGCTGCTGCCGAAGCAATCGGTGAAGTTCTCTTCGCAGGTCAGATAAGTGCCCCACGGCGTCTTGCCGTTGGCGCAGTTCTGGAACGTGCCGAGGACTTTCTTGCCGTGTTTGTCGGCGCTGGTTTTCATCAGATCGTGGCCGGCGGCCGGGCCACTGATGCGCAGCGGCGAGTTACCGTGGATGCGCCGGTTGTAGCGCGAGCCCTGCACGAATTGCCACTGGCCATTCCTGCGCTGTACTTCGATCACCGACACGCCTTCACAGGCCAGCGCCTTGCGTACGTCTTCGGCCGATTGCGGCATGCCGCCGTGCGGGTAGAGGTAGCGATAGTTGGTGTATTCGTTGTTGATCGCCATCAACGCGCGGTTTTTTTCGCCGGGGAATTCGAACAGGCTCATGCCGTCGTTGTTGTCGCCGAACTGCACTTCCTGTGCGGTCGCGGTGCCGTTGCCGCTCGGGTCGAACGCCGGGCCGTTCTTTTGCAGCGGTTGGCCCCAGCTGATCAGCACCGAAGATTTGTAGCCCTTGGGCAACGTGATGGTGTCAGTGGTGGCGGCCGCGATGCTGTCGAAACCCAGCAGACGGCTGTTGCCGGCGCTGACGCTGGCGGCCAGTACGCTACGGCTCAACAGGTTGCCACCGAGGAACATTGCGGCACCGCACAACGCGCCGGCGCTGATGAAACCGCGACGGCTGAGGCCGACCATTTTTTCCAGGTCAGTCGATTGGTTTTCTTCTAATAGGCTCACATCAGGCTCCCTGCATGGTTTTGGGTGCCACCTTAATGCGCGACGATGACGCTTTCGTTGCAGTGCGGTCAGAGCGGGGTGCCGAGCAGCACGTTGGAGGGTGAGAACTGCACCTGCACCGGTTGTTCGAGGTTCAGCCTGCGGGAGCGTAAATCCTGTGGTTCGGCCAGCGCACACAAGGTCTGGCCGTTGGGCAGGGCGATGCGCACTTCGCTCGGGCCGTCCTCGGCGTCGAGGATCGCTTCGATGCGCCCGATCAGGTGGTTATGGCCCGCGACGGGTGAGTCGTTGACCGCGTGCAGATCCAGCCACCCGGCCTTGATCAGCGCGACTACTTCGGTGCCCGTTTGCAGCTCCAGATGCACGGTGCTGTCGTGAGTGATCTGCGCGTCTATGCACAGACCTTCGGCCAGTTCCAGACGGATCAGATCGTTGCGGCCCTGAGTTTCAATCGCCACGACTTTGCCGTGGAGTTGGTTGCGCGCGCTGGTTCTGAGCATCAACCGTCCGAGCAAATCGAGGTCGCTGGCGTCTTCGGCGGCTTCCAGCACTTGCGCCTGCAACGCTTGCAGTTTCTGGTACAGGCGCAGCACGCGTTCGCCCTCAGCCGACAACCTCGCGCCACCGCCACCCTTGCCGCCGACCACACGCTCCACCAGCGGTTTTTGCGCGAGATTGTTCAGCTCATCAATGGCATCCCACGCAGCTTTGTAACTCAGACCGGCGCTTTTGGCGGCGCGGGTGATCGAGCCCTGTTCGGCGATGTGTTGCAGCAGGGCGATGCGCTGCGGGCGGCGGACGATGTGCTGGGACAACAAGGTGGGCAGGGACATGGCGGGTGCTTTGAACTCGGTTGATGGGGGAGGAAGTTGGCCGCTTGCGGCGCTTGAGTCAAGTCAGGCCAATTCACCGGGTTTGGGCGTGCGCGCCAGGCAATAGACGTCGACCCGCGCGGCACCCGCATCGCGCAACAGGCGAGCCAACGCTTGCGCAGTGGCGCCGGTGGTCAGTACGTCGTCGACCAAGGCGAAATGTCGACCCTGCACATTGGCGTCGGGCGTCAGGGTGAAGGCATTGCGCAGATTGAATTTTCGCGCCTTGGCGTTGAGATCTTGTTGAGCGCTGGTGTCGTGAATGCGCCGCAGAATGGTTTCGTCGCAGGGCAGATCGAGCTGTTGCCCGAGCCAGCGCGCGAGCATCGCTGCTTGATTGAAGCCACGTTGCCGCAAGCGCTTGGTCGCGAGTGGCACCGGCAGCAACGCATCCGGTCGGGGCAGGTCCTCTTCGAAGCGATGTTGCAGGAATTGCCCGAGAACTTCGGCGAGCAGGCGGCCAAACGGCCATTTGGCGTTGTGCTTGAAGCGCGTGATCAGACTGTCCACGGGAAAGCCATACATCCACGGCACAGCGACTTGCTCGAATGCTGGCGGATCTTTCAGGCAGCCGCCACAGGTCAGGCCGGACCCGGGCAGCGGCAGGGCGCAAGTGATGCATTGATCGCCAAGCCAGGGCAGCTCGGTTTCGCAGGCCATGCACAGCGGTGTATCCGCATCCGCGGCTTCATCGCACAACAAGCAGTGTTGTTTGTTTTTTAACCAGATGTAAACCGGATTCTCGCAGTGTGGTTGACAGCGCATCGCTCTTCCTTAAATATGCCGAACATCCGTGTCGTGCCTGTGGTTATTCCTTATCCACAGGCACTTGCCAAGCATAACCAAGGAATCGCCCATGAGCGCCAGCACCTCTGCCACCCTGCGTCACGACTGGTCTTTGGCCGAAGTCAAAGCACTCTTCGTGCAGCCATTCAACGACTTGCTGTTCCAGGCGCAGACCGTGCACCGCGCGCATTTCGACGCCAATCGCGTGCAGGTCTCGACCCTGTTGTCGATCAAAACCGGCGCCTGCCCGGAAGATTGCAAATATTGTCCGCAGTCCGGTCACTACAACACCGGGCTGGAAAAAGAAAAACTGATGGAAGTGCAGAAAGTCCTCGAAGAGGCTGCCCGCGCCAAGGCCATCGGCTCGACGCGTTTCTGCATGGGCGCGGCGTGGAAGCATCCGTCGGCCAAAGACATGCCGTACGTGCTGAAAATGGTCGAAGGCGTGAAAGCTCTCGGTCTGGAAACCTGCATGACTCTCGGCCGCCTCGATCAGGATCAGACCGAAGCGCTGGCCAAGGCCGGCCTCGATTACTACAACCACAACCTCGACACTTCGCCTGAGTTCTACGGCAGCATCATCACCACTCGTACTTACAGCGAGCGCCTGCAAACTCTGGCCTACGTACGTGAGTCGGGGATGAAGATCTGTTCCGGCGGGATTCTCGGCATGGGCGAGTCGCTGGATGACCGCGCCAATCTGCTGATCCAGTTGGCCAACCTGCCGGAGCATCCGGAATCGGTGCCGATCAACATGCTGGTGAAAGTCGCCGGCACGCCGCTGGAAAATGCCGAAGATGTCGATCCGTTCGACTTCATTCGCATGCTCGCCGTGGCCCGCATTCTCATGCCGCAGTCGCACGTGCGCCTGTCCGCCGGCCGTGAAGCGATGAACGAACAGATGCAGGCCTTGGCGTTCTTCGCCGGTGCCAACTCGATTTTCTACGGCGACAAACTGCTGACCACCGCCAACCCGCAGGCAGACAAGGACATGCAACTGTTTGCACGCTTGGGCATCCAGCCGGAAGCGCGCGAAGAACACGCCGATGAAGTGCATCAGGCCGCCATCGAGCAGGCGCTGGTGGAGCAGAAGAGCAGCGAGCAGTTCTATAACGCTGCGGTCTGAGGCCGGCATGTCTTTCGATCTCGCCGCACGCCTGACTGCCCGTCGTGCGGATAATCTTTATCGCCAACGACCGCTGCTTGAAAGCCCGCAAGGGCCGGAAGTGGTGGTCGATGGCCAGCCTTTGTTGGCGTTCTGCAACAACGATTACCTCGGCCTGGCCAATCACCCGCAAGTGATCGAAGCCTGGCGTGCCGGGGCTTCGAAGTGGGGCGTCGGTGGTGGCGCGTCGCATCTGGTGATCGGCCACAGTGGCCCGCATCACGCGCTGGAAGAAGCCTTGGCTGATCTCACCGGACGGCCACGTGCGTTGCTGTTCACCACCGGATACATGGCCAACCTCGGCGCGGTCACGGCGCTGGTCGGGCAGGGCGATACGGTGCTGGAAGATCGCCTGAATCACGCCTCGTTACTGGATGCCGGTTTGCTATCGGGAGCGCGTTTCAATCGTTATCTGCACAACGACGCCGAGAGTCTCGCCAAGCGTCTGGAGAAAGCTACCGGCAACACGCTGGTGGTCACCGACGGCGTGTTCAGCATGGACGGCGACCTTGCCGATTTACCAGCGCTGGCCCGCGAAGCCAAGGCCAAGGGCGCGTGGCTGATGGTCGATGACGCGCATGGCTTCGGACCGCTGGGGGCGAATGGCGGCGGCATCGTCGAGCATTTCGGTTTGAGTCAGAACGATGTGCCGGTGCTGGTCGGCACCCTCGGCAAAGCCTTCGGCACTGCTGGTGCGTTTGTCGCTGGCAGTGAAGAACTGATCGAAAGCCTGATCCAGTTCGCCCGCCCGTACATTTACACCACCAGTCAGCCACCGGCACTGGCCTGTGCGACGCTGAAAAGTCTGGAGCTGCTGCGCACTGAGCATTGGCGCCGTGAGCATTTGCAGGTTTTGATCCGCCAGTTCCGTCAGGGTGCCGAGCAGATTGGTCTGGAGCTGATGGACAGCTTCACGCCGATTCAGCCGATCATGATCGGCGATGCCGGGCGCGCCATGCGGCTGTCGCAGATGTTGCGAGAGCGCGGGCTGATGGTCACGGCGATTCGTCCACCGACGGTTCCGGCTGGCAGCGCACGTCTGCGTGTGACCCTGACCGCTGCCCACAGCGAGGCGCAGGTGCAGCTATTGTTGGATGGACTGGCCGATTGTTTTGCCCTGCTCAAATCGGAGCCCGACCATGCGTGATCGCCTGATTCTGCTGCCCGGCTGGGGCCTCGGGGTTTCGCCGCTGGAACCGCTGGCTGCTGCGTTGCGCGGGCTCGACGAGCATCTGAATGTCGAGATCGAGCCGTTGCCGGAGCTGGCGTCCAGCGACGTGGCGCAATGGCTCGACGAACTCGAAGAGCGGATCCCGCAGGACGTCTGGCTGGGTGGCTGGTCGCTGGGCGGCATGCTCGCGTCCGAACTGGCGGCACGCCGGGGCGAGCGCTGCTGCGGTTTGCTGACGCTGGCGAGCAATCCTTCGTTTGTTGCCCATGAACAGTGGTCGAGTGCGATGCCGGGCGAGACGTTCGATGCGTTTCTCGCCGGTTGCCAGGCCGATCCGAAAATGACCCTCAAGCGTTTCTCGCTGCTGTGCGCGCAAGGTGCAGCGGACTCGCGCGGGTTGTCGCGGCTGCTGCTCGGTGGGGCGCCGAATACCGCGCCGAGCGCGTTGATGGCCGGGCTGGAATTGCTCGCGCAAATCGACACGCGTGAAGCGTTGCAGGCGTTTCGCGGGCCGCAGTTGCATTTATTCGGTGGGCTGGATGCTTTGGTGCCGGCCGAGGCGGCGGGTGAGTTGTTCGCGTTTATTGCTGATATCGAGGTCGGTCTGATTGAACAGGCCAGCCATGCGTTTCTTCTGGAAGACCCGCATGGAGTGGCGGGTGCGATTCAGGCTTTTCTACATGAGAGTGGTAATGACTGATTTGTCTCTTGCTGCGCTGCCCGGCGGCTTGCCTGACAAGCGTCAGGTGGCGGCATCGTTTTCCCGTGCGGCGGCCAGTTACGACAGCGTTGCCGAGTTGCAGCGGGATGTTGGTGCGCAATTGCTCAATCGCTTGCCCGTGGATTTTGTCCCGTCGCGGTGGCTGGATCTGGGTTGCGGCACCGGGTATTTCACTCGCGCTTTGGCCGAGCGTTTCTTCGGCGATCAAGGCCTGGCGCTGGACATCGCCGAAGGCATGCTCAATCACGCGCGGCCACTGGGTGGTGCGACACACTTCATAGCTGGCGATGCCGAGCGTTTGCCGTTGCAGGATGCGACCTGCGATCTGATCTTCTCCAGCCTCGCGGTGCAGTGGTGCGCTGATTTCGAGTCGGTGCTCAGCGAAGCCTTTCGCGTGCTGAAACCGGGGGGGATTTTCGCGTTTGCTAGTCTGTGTGCAGGAACGCTGTACGAATTGCGCGATAGCTGGCGTGAGGTCGATGGCATGGTGCATGTAAACCGTTTCCGCGAGTTTGCCCGTTATCAGCAATTGTGCGCGACCAGTGGCTTGCGCACAGTGAGTCTGGAGAATCAGCCGCATGTGCTGCATTACCCGGACGTGCGCAGCCTGACGCATGAATTGAAGGCGTTAGGTGCGCACAATCTCAATCCGGGGCGGCCGGGCGGGTTGACCGGGCGGGCGCGGATTCTCGGGCTGGTCGAGGCTTACGAGCAGTTCCGCCAGCCAGCGGGATTGCCGGCGACTTATCAAGTGGTCTACGCCGTGTTGGAGAAACCGTTATGAGCGCAGCCTATTTCATCACCGGGACTGACACCGACGTCGGCAAGACCACCGTCGCTGCCGGCCTGTTGCACGCTGCGCGCTCGGCCGGGTTGAGCACGGCGGCGGGTAAACCGGTGGCGTCGGGTTGCGTCGTCACTCCGAAAGGGCTGCGCAACTCGGATGCGTTGGCCTTGCTGGCCGAGTGCTCGGTGCCGCTGACTTATCAACAGGTCAATCCGGTAGCGTTCGAACCGGCCATCGCGCCGCATCTGGCGGCGCGCGAGGCCGGTGTGGCGCTGACCGTGCAATCGTTGCTGGCGCCGATGCGCGAGATTCTGGCGCTGAATGCTGACTTCACGCTGATCGAAGGCGCGGGTGGTTGGCGGGTGCCGTTGGCCGACCAGGACAATCTGTCGGATCTGGCGATTGCGCTGCGATTGCCGGTGATTTTGGTGGTTGGCGTGCGGCTGGGGTGTATCAGCCATGCGTTGCTGACGGCCGAGGCGATCGCCCGTGACGGGCTGCAATTGGCCGGGTGGGTGGCGAATATCATCGATCCGAAGACTTCGCGGTTGGAGGAGAATCTGGCGACGCTGGCTGAGCGGATCCCCGCGCCGTGTCTGGGGCGGGTGCCGAAACTCAAGGCTGTCAGCGCAGAATCGGTTGCTGAGCATTTACAACTGGATCTGCTCGACTGATTTTGCCTATGGCAAGGCACTGTGCCATTAGTGTTTTTGACGGGTGTTTTTCTGGCGGCTCTGGTTCAATGGCCGTCATTGATCCTTCCCAAGGACGAGAGCTCTTATGGAAATCTCAGGTAACACAGCTTTTTATGCCGGTCTGAGCAGCATTCAGAGTGGACAGAACCGCGTCGATCAGGCTGCCAGCCAGATCGCCAACAATACAATTGAGCGTTCGGTCACCAGCCAGTCATCGGAGGTGCAGATCGATCGCTTGCGTGGTGTGGATCGCGCGCAGCAATCGGACCTCGCCAGCAGCGTGGTCGATATGGCTCTAGGCAAGATTCAAGCGGAGCTGGGCGTGAAAGTCGCCAAGGCATCCGACGAAGTGCTGGGTACGTTGATCGATACCTACGCCTGATTTTTTGTATCCCCGCATTGCCAGACGCCGCGATTATTCGCGGCGTTTTTCGTTGTAAGTCGTTATCCCTCAACTAATCTTTTTCTAGTCCTGTATGACTCGGTCGAGTGCATGGCGCGTGGCTGTGTCCGTCATTCACCGAGCGCGATGACGAACGGCAAAAGATCGATGCTTGACAAGATTTCGGCGTAAACGTATGTTTCAAACAACTGTTTGACCGTCACAACAAATCAATGCGGTCGTTCATTCCCGGTTACATCAGCAGAGGTTTATCGCTATGCCTGACTACAAGGCCCCCTTGCGTGATATTCGCTTCGTACGTGACGAACTGCTCGGCTACGAAGCGCACTATCAGAGCCTTCCGGCTTGCGCGGACGCAACTCCGGACATGGTTGACGCCATCCTCGAAGAAGGCGCCAAGTTTTGTGAACAGGTACTGGCTCCGCTGAACCGCGTGGGCGACATCGAAGGCTGCACCTGGAGCGAGTCCGGCGTGAAAACCCCGACTGGCTTCAAAGAGGCGTACAAGCAATTCGTCGAGGGCGGCTGGCCGAGCCTGGCGCATGACGTCGAGCACGGTGGTCAGGGTCTGCCTGAGTCGCTGGGTCTGGCGGTCAGTGAGATGGTTGGTGAAGCCAACTGGTCGTGGGGCATGTATCCAGGCCTGTCGCACGGCGCGATGAACACCATCTCCGAGCACGGCACCCCTGAGCAGCAAGAGGCCTATCTGACCAAACTGGTCTCCGGCGAATGGACCGGCACCATGTGCCTGACCGAACCGCACTGCGGCACCGACCTGGGCATGCTGCGCACCAAGGCCGAACCTCAGGCCGACGGTTCCTACAAAGTCTCCGGCACCAAGATCTTCATCTCGGCCGGCGAACACGACATGGCCGACAACATCGTCCACATCGTACTGGCCCGCCTGCCGGACGCTCCTGCCGGCACCAAAGGTATCTCGCTGTTCATCGTGCCGAAGTTCATGCCGAACGAAGATGGCACCGTCGGCGCACGCAATGCCGTGACCTGTGGCTCGCTCGAACACAAAATGGGCATCCACGGCAACGCCACTTGCGTGATGAACTTCGACGGCGCGACCGGTTATCTGATCGGCCCGGCGAACAAAGGTCTGAACTGCATGTTCACCTTTATGAACACCGCTCGTCTGGGTACCGCGCTGCAAGGTCTGGCCCACGCCGAAATCGGCTTCCAGGGTGGCCTGAAATACGCTCGCGACCGTCTGCAAATGCGTTCGTTGACTGGCCCGAAAGCGCCGGAAAAGGCTGCTGACCCGATCATCGTTCACCCAGACGTACGCCGTATGCTGTTGACCATGAAGGCATTCGCCGAAGGCAACCGTGCGATGGTGTACTTCACCGCCAAGCAGGTCGACATCGTCAAATACGGCGTGGACGAAGAAGAGAAGAAGAAAGCCGACGCACTGTTGGCCTTCATGACGCCAATCGCCAAAGCCTTCATGACTGAAGTCGGTTTCGAATCGGCTAACCACGGCGTGCAAATCTACGGCGGCCACGGCTTCATCGCCGAGTGGGGCATGGAGCAGAACGTTCGCGACAGCCGCATTTCGATGCTGTACGAAGGCACCACCGGCATCCAGGCACTCGACCTGCTCGGCCGTAAAGTACTGATGACCCAAGGCGAAGCTCTGAAAAGCTTCACCAAGATCGTCCACAAGTTCTGCCAGACCAACGAAGGCAACGAAGCTGTTCAAGAGTTCGTCACGCCGCTGGCTGCACTGAACAAAGAGTGGGGCGAGCTGACCATGAAGGTCGGTATGGCCGCCATGAAAGATCGCGAAGAAGTCGGCGCGGCCTCTGTGGATTACCTGATGTACTCCGGTTATGCCTGCCTGGCTTACTTCTGGGCTGACATGGCACGTCTGGCAGCCGAGAAACTGGCAGCGGGCACCGGCGACGCAGCGTTCTACACTGCCAAGCTGCAAACCGCGCGCTTCTACTTCCAGCGCATCCTGCCGCGTACCCGTACGCACGTGGCTACCATGCTGTCGGGCGCCAACAACCTGATGGACATGAAAGAAGAAGACTTCGCACTGGGCTACTAAGCCCCAGCGCAGTCGCTGAGAAACCGCTGCTTCCGAAAGGAGCAGCGGTTTTTTTATGCGCCCTGGATAGCGATTGGCCTCCACGCCAAATATTCCCTGATGAAACGCTAAGAAAAGTCGAATTCCTGCCGTTAAAGAGGCTGCGATGTGACCTGCGTCACATCCGATGTGCTTAACTGCTCAAAATGCAGGCACAATGCCATCTTTTGCCGGGTCGGAGCTTTACCCCTTGCCGCGTTCTTCCGCCGTACGTTTCAGTCATTTCCTACCCTCCCTGCTGTTGTTGCTCGCGGGGCTGGCGGCTGCGTACGTGAAAGACCTCAGCGTGTTTTTCACATCGCTGTTCAACGTGTTGCCGACCTTGGTGCTGTTACTCGGCGGTGCGTACTGCGCCGTTTACCGACGCCAGCGCGAACTGTTTCTGATGGTCACGGTGTACATCGCCTACTTCCTGCTCGACACCCAGACCGACTATTACCGCGACAACGGCAAGGTTCGTGAAGACGCCGCTGTGGTGTTCCACCTCGTCTGTCTGCTGCTGCCGCTGTTGTTCGGTCTGTTCGCGGCGTGGCAGGAGCGTACGCATCTGTTTCAGGACATGGTCGCGCGCTTCGCCGTGCTGCTGGCGTTCGGCAGTGTCGCGCTGGGGATTGAGCAAAGTTACCCACAGGCGCTACTGATGTGGCTCTCGGAGATTCGCTGGCCGGCGCTGCACGGCGCGTGGATGAGCCTGATTCAGCTGTCGTATCCTGTGTTCATCTCGGCATTCCTGTTGCTCGCCTGGCAGTACTGGCGCAATCCGCGTCCACTGCACGCCGCTCAGTTGGTCGGGTTGCTCGGCGTGTTCTGGATGCTGCCGAAGACCTTCATCTTGCCGTTCACC
The DNA here is from genome assembly GCF_049896625.1 of Pseudomonas sp. TWP3-1. Classification (NCBI taxonomy): domain Bacteria; kingdom Pseudomonadati; phylum Pseudomonadota; class Gammaproteobacteria; order Pseudomonadales; family Pseudomonadaceae; genus Pseudomonas; species Pseudomonas sp. TWP3-1. Next base: position 80,846 of record NZ_JAFCUQ010000014.1, on the reverse strand, counting down.
CTGAACATCATGTGCAGCCAGGTGATGCTGATGATTGCCGCAGCCGTCGCCCACGAAGCCTATCAAATGGCCTTCCGCGATGAGCTGACCGGCCTGCCGGGCCGTCGCGCGCTGAACGAACGCATGCAGCGGCTGGGTCGCAACTACGTGCTGGCGATGAGCGACGTCGATCACTTCAAGAAATTCAACGACACCCATGGCCACGATGTCGGTGACCAGGTGCTGCGACTGGTCGCCAGCAAGCTGTCGAAAATCAGCGGAGGCGGTAGGGCTTATCGCTATGGCGGTGAGGAATTCGCCTTGGTGTTCGCAGGCAAAACCCTCGAGGAGTGCATGCCGCATCTTGAAGTCATCCGCGAGTCGATCGCCTCCTACAGCATTCAACTGCGAAATCAGGAAAACCGGCCGAACGATGACCAGCAGGGGCGCCAGCGCCGCGCCGGTTCCGGCGCCTCCAGTGTGTCGGTGACGGTCAGTATCGGCGTCGCCGAACGGCTGGAGCAGCGCAACCCCGAGCAAGTCCTGAAATCTGCCGACGAAGCGCTCTACAGCGCCAAGGGTGCAGGGCGAAACTGCGTGGTCGCGTACGGTCAGAATCGCCGTGGCGCGGTGCGCATGGACAGCGCTGCGGGTTGAGTGATGACGGCGCATTCAGCGTCTGGAGAGTGATTGTGGGGCGCGGTGGCCGGCAGTAGGTTGGAGAAATCTGCTGACGGAGAAGCACCATGCCCGAGTACAAAGCCCCGCTGCGCGACATGCGTTTTCTGATCGACCACGTCTTCGACTTCCACGCCAACTACGCCGCCCTCGGCGCTCACGACGCCAGCCCGGACATGATCAACGCGATCCTCGACGAGGGCGCGAAGTTCTGTGAGAACGTTCTGGCCCCGCTCAATCGCAGTGGCGACGAAGAGGGCTGCCATTTCGACAATGGCGTGGTGACAACGCCTACAGGCTTCAAGCAGGCTTTCGCACAATATGTCGAAGGTGGCTGGCACGGTCTGGCGGCGGATCCGATGTATGGCGGCCAGGGGCTGCCGAGTTCGCTGGGATTGGTCATCAGCGAAATGATCGGCTCCAGTAATACCTCATGGGGCATGTATCCGGGCCTGACCCACGGCGCGATGTCGGCGATCCACGCCCACGGCACCGAGGAACAGAAAAACACTTACCTGAACAAGCTCACGGCCGGCGACTGGACCGGCACCATGTGCCTGACCGAAGCCCATTGCGGCACCGATCTGGGCATCATCAAAACCCGCGCCGTGCCGCAGGCTGACGGCAGTTACGCGATCTCCGGCAGCAAGATTTTCATTTCCGCCGGCGAACACGATCTGAGCGACAACATCATCCACTTGGTGTTGGCCAAACTGCCGGACGCGCCGGCGGGGACCAAAGGGATCTCGCTATTCATCGTGCCGAAATTCTTGCCAGATTCTGCCGGCGAGGCGGGTGAACGCAATGGCGTTTCCTGTGGCTCGATCGAACACAAAATGGGCATCAAGGCCTCGGCCACTTGCGTGCTCAACTTCGACGGCGCCAAGGGCTTTTTGATCGGCGAGCCGAACAAGGGCCTCAACTGCATGTTCACCATGATGAACCACGCGCGGCTCGGCACTGGCATGCAGGGTTTGTGTCTGGGCGAGGCGAGCTTTCAGGGTGCGATCAAATACGCCAACGACCGCTTGCAGATGCGCGCCCTGACTGGCGCTAAAGCCCCGGAAAAACCAGCCGACCCGATCATCGTCCACCCCGACGTGCGGCGCATGCTCCTCACCATGAAAGCCTTCAACGAAGGCAATCGCGCGCTGACCTACTTCACCGCGCAGCTGCTGGATGTCGCGCACTTGAGCCGCGACGCCGAGGCGCGGCAGGACGCCGAAGACCTGTTGGCGTTCCTCACGCCGATCTGCAAAGCGTTCATGACCGACACTGGCCTGGAAGTGACCAACCACGGCATGCAGGTGTTTGGCGGTCACGGTTTCATCCGCGAGTGGGGCATGGAGCAGTTGGTGCGTGACTGCCGGATCGCGCCGATCTACGAAGGCACCAACGGCATTCAGGCGCTGGATCTGCTCGGGCGCAAGGTACTCGGCAGTCAAGGGAAGTTGCTGCGCGGCTTTACCAAGATCGTGCACAAGTTTTGCGCCGCCAATGCCGCGCATGCGCAGTTGGGTGAGTTTGTCGCGCAGCTTGAAGGCCTGAATCAGCAGTGGGGCGAGCTGACCATGCAGATCGGTATGGCGGCCATAAAGAATCCGGATGAAGTGGGCGCCGCGTCGGTGGATTACTTGATGTACAGCGGCTACATCATCCTCGGCTATCTGTGGCTGCGCATGGCATTGGTGGCGCAGACGCAACTGGATGCGGGCGAGGGCGAGACGGATTACCTGCAGGGCAAATTGGCGACCTGCGAGTTCTATTTCAAGCGCTTGCTGCCGCGTACCACGGCGCATCGGGCGGCGATCGAGGCGGGGAGTGATTGTTTGATGAAATTGCCTGCAGAACTGTTCGCGCTGTAACGCGTTTCTGCTACCCATATTTAGCCCGCACACGCGGGCTTTTTGTTGGTGACTAAAAATAACAAATCAGTCACCGGTTGACCCTATGTGTCGCAAAAGTTGTTGAGGTACACTCCGGCTCAACGAAAACACATTCCCACGAATCACCGTTTAGATCCTGCGAGGTTTGCCATGGCTGACTACAAAGCGCCGCTGCGCGATATGCGCTTCGTCCTCAATGAAGTATTCGAAGTCGCCAAACTCTGGGCCGAACTGCCGGCACTGGCCGACACGGTCGATGCCGAGACCGTCGAAGCGATTCTCGAAGAGGCCGGCAAGGTCACCAGCAAAAGCATCGCACCGCTGAGCCGCGCAGCCGACGAAGAAGGCTGCCACTGGGCGGACGGTGCCGTCACCACTCCGGCCGGTTTCCCACAGGCTTATCAGACTTACGCTGAAGGCGGCTGGGTTGGCGTCGGTGGCGATCCTGAGTTCGGCGGTATGGGCATGCCCAAAGCCGTGTCGGCCCAGGTCGAAGAAATGGTCAACTCCGCCAGCCTGTCGTTCGGTCTGTACCCGATGCTGACTGCCGGCGCCTGCCTGTCGATCAACGCTCACGCCAGCGAAGAGCTCAAAGCCGCCTACTTGCCGAACATGTACGCCGGAGTCTGGGCCGGTTCGATGTGCCTGACCGAACCGCATGCCGGCACCGACCTGGGGATCATCCGCACCAAGGCCGAACCGCAGGCCGATGGTTCCTACAAGGTCAGCGGCACCAAGATCTTCATTACCGGTGGTGAACACGACCTGACCGAAAACATCATTCACCTGGTACTGGCCAAATTGCCGGACGCGCCGGCAGGGCCGAAAGGAATTTCGCTGTTCCTGGTGCCGAAGTTCATGGTCAATGCCGATGGCAGCCTGGGCGCGCGCAACCCGGCCAACTGCGGTTCGATCGAACACAAGATGGGCATCCAGGCGTCCGCAACCTGCGTGATGAACTTCGACGAAGCCGTGGGTTATCTGGTCGGCGAGCCGAACAAAGGCCTCAATGCCATGTTCACCATGATGAACTACGAGCGTCTGGGCGTCGGCATTCAAGGCCTGGCTACGGGCGAGCGCTCCTACCAGAACGCCGTCGAGTACGCGCGCGACCGTCTGCAAAGCCGTTCGCCGACCGGCGCGCAGAACAAGGACAAAGTCGCAGACCCGATCATCGTCCACCCGGACGTGCGCCGCATGCTGCTGACCATGAAAGCCTCGAACGAAGGCGGCCGTGCGTTCTCCACTTACGTGGCGATGCAACTCGACACTGCCAAGTTCAGCGAAGACGCGACCACGCGCAAACGTGCTGAAGATCTGGTGGCATTGCTCACGCCAGTAGCCAAGGCGTTCCTGACTGATCTGGGTCTGGAAACCACCGTTCTCGGTCAACAGATTTTCGGCGGCCACGGCTACATTCGCGAATGGGGTCAGGAGCAGTTGGTGCGTGACGTGCGCATCACCCAGATCTACGAAGGCACCAACGGCATTCAGGCGCTGGACCTGGTCGGGCGCAAGATCGTCGGTAGCGGCGGGGCGTTCTACAAGCTGTTCGCCGATGAGATCCGCCACTTCACCGCGACGGCGAACGCCGATCTGGGCGAATTCACCAAGCCGCTGAACGATGCTGTCGATACTCTCGACGAACTGACTTCGTGGCTGCTGGATCGGGCGAAGAGCAACCCGAACGAAATCGGCGCTGCCTCGGTCGAATATCTGCAAGCGTTCGGCTACGTTTCCTACGCCTACATGTGGGCACTGATGGCCAAAGCGTCGTTGGGCAAAGAAGCCCAGGACGATTTCTACGCCAGCAAACTCGGCACCGCGCGGTTCTATTTCGCCCGTTTGCTGCCGCGCATTCACTCGTTGAGCGCGTCGGTCAAGGCTGGCAGCGAGTCGCTGTTCCTGTTGGACGCTGCGCAGTTCTGACAATGTAACGTCATGTAAGCAATCTCTTACATGACGTGCTGCTGTTCTCCCATATGCGCGGATTGGATCCACAGCTAATCTACATTTCATGGACGTCGCGCAGGAAGCGCAAAGCAACAACACGGACACGTAGGATTCTGCCAGGGTGGCGGAGTGAAAGGGATGTCAGGGAAACAGTCTGCAAAGCCCCGTTTCGGCGGGGTTTTCTTTTGCCTGCAGAAAAGTACTCAGCTCAGGGGATCCGGCGGCGGCGCGACTTTCAGCGGCTTATTCTCACGCTGCAACACCTCTTCCAGCAACGTCCGCAGCAACGCTAACGGAGCCTGCTGACGCTGCACATCACGACACACCAGCCCGACTTTTAACGGCACGCGTGGTTCGCGCAGCGGCTTCCACAGCAGATCCTGATCGTCATATTCCATCTGCGAGCGCCCAGGCAGCACCGTCGCCAGTCGCATGTGCGGCAGGCTGTCGAGAATCCCCAGCATATTGTTCAGCTCGGCCTGCACCTGCGGACGTCGCCCGAGATTGGCCAGTTGCGCCTGCCAGATCTGCCGGATCTGAAATTCTTCCCCAAGCAACAGCATCGGCAACTCGGCGGCCTGCTTCATCGAGACCTTCTTGAACTCGCGCAACGGATGATCCGCCGGGATGACAAGCGTCAGTTCATCTTCGTACAACAGCACGCCATGCAGCCCCGGCTGGCGCGGCGGCAGATAACTGATGCCGATATCCAGCGAGCCGTTGAGTAAGCGACGTTCAATCTCAATCCCTGTCAGCTCGTAGATCTGCACCACCAGATGCGGCTGCGCCTTGCGCACTCGTTCAAGCATTTGCGGCACCAGGCTGGTGTGCACCGTTTGCAGGACGCCAATTGCCAGAGTGCGCAATGCCTGACCCTTGAAGTTGCCCAGCGCTTCTCGCGCCCGTTGCAACCCGTCGAGTAGCGGCACGGCGTGGTTGTACAAAGTGTGCGCGGCGAGCGTTGGCAGCAAGCGTTTGCTGCTGCGTTCGAACAGCGTGACGTCGAGGTTTTGCTCGAGCTGACGGATCTGCTGCGACAGCGCCGGTTGCGAGATCGACAGTCGTTCAGCGGCGCGGCCAACATGACCTTCTTCGTAGACCGCGACGAAATAACGCAGTTGTTTGAAATCCATAAGTAATACTTATCGAAAATGCTGGGAAATCGAAATGGCTCAGCGCCTTGTGTGGGCCTAGTCTAACCGCAATCACAGGGCTTACAGGGCCGGAAAGCGCGATGACCAGCGTTCGCTTCGACAGTGTTTACATAGGCAGTTCAAAAAACCTCAATCGAGGTTTTTTTCAATGAATCTGTTCAATTTACGGCGCCCGGTGCCGAGCCTCGATGACTTGGCATTAGTGGCTTCGGACGACAGCGAGAATTCGCAGCGCCTGATGCCCAGTGTCGAGCGGCCGCCACAAGTATTCGTACGTGGTCAGGGCTCGTGGCTTTGGGACAGCAATGACCGCGCTTATCTCGACTTCTCGCAGGCCGGTGGTGCCAACAGCCTCGGCCACAGTCCTTCAGCATTGGTCAAAGCCATCGCCAGTCAGGCGCAGGCGCTGATTAATCCGGGATTCAATCTGCACAATCGCGGCATGCTCAGCCTCAGTGAGCGCCTGTGCGCCAGCACCTCCAGTGATCAGGCTTATCTGCTCAACAGCGGCAGCGAAGCCTGTGAAGCGGCGATCAAACTGGCACGCAAGTGGGGGCAACTGCATCGCGGCGGCGCCTCGCGCATCATCGTCGCCAGACAAGGATGCCATGGTCGTAGTCTCGCCACGATTTCGGCGTCGGACAGTTCCAACCTGCACAACCGCTTCGCCCCGCTGTTGCCGGGTTTCGATCTGGTGCCGTTCAACGACTTGCCAGCGCTGCACGCTGCCCTCGATGCGCAGACCGTGGCGATCATGCTCGAGCCGATCCAGAGCGACGCCGGGGTGATACCAGCGACCGATCGTTACCTCAAAGGTGTAGAGCGCTTGTGTCGAGAGCTGGGAATTCTGCTGATTCTCGATGAAGTGCAAACCGGAATTGGTCGTTGCGGCACCTTACTTGCGGAACAATCCTACGGCGTGCGCGCCGATATCGTCGTGCTTGGTAAAGGCCTCGGCGGCGGTGTGCCTTTGGCCGCACTGCTGGCGCGCGGCAAGGCTTGCTGTTTCGAACCCGGCGAACTGGGTGGCACCCATCATGGCAATGCGCTGATGACCGCTGCTGGTTTGGTGGTACTCGACAGCGTGCAGGATCGCGCCTTCCTCGAACAAGTGCGAGACAACGGCCAACATCTGCGCGAAGGTCTCGCCCGGCTTGCCCACCGTTATGAACATGGCGAGTTGCGCGGGCAAGGACTGTTCTGGGGACTAAGCCTGTCGGAAGACTCCGCAGAAGCCGTAGTCAAAGCCGCGCTGCACGAAGGCTTGATACTCAACGCCCCGCAAGCCAATTGCCTGCGCTTCACCCCGGCACTCACCGTGAGCAAAGCCAATATCGATGAAATGCTCTTGCGCCTGGCCCGGGCCTTCTCCCGAGTACGCACTGCACAGCTGCAATGCCGCAAAGGAATTGCCGTCTGACCCGAAGTTTCCTGCCCGATTTCAAGAACCGTCTCGCGGTAAAACGCACGCCCCACGCCTGATTATTTTGGTGTGGGGCGTTTTTTTGTGGCCGGGTTTTGCCAAAGCGTTTTAACGCTTGAGCGATTGCTGTGCCAATGCTCTTTTAAAAAGGAGTCGCAGGGAGTGCGGCTGCCAGCAAACCAATTTCGTTGAAAAACGGGTTTTGTAATCTGTACCACCAGGTGGTATGTTTTTGGAAGGGATACCGATGTCATTCAGGTTGTTCAAGACCAAGGGTTTCGCGATCAAGGCCGGCAGGGCATGGATTTCGGATGAGGAGCTGCTGGAGGCTTTTACTCAGATGCTCGATGGACAAGCAGACAACCTTGGTGGTGGTGTCTGGAAGAAACGCCTGAACTCCAATCGGCATCGTTCAATCGTTCTGGCAAAGGGCGGTCGCTACTGGATCTACCAAGTGCTGTTTGCCAAACAGGATCAAAGCAATATCAGACCTGCGGAGTTAGCGGATCTGCGCAAGTTGGCGAAGGCGTATGCACAACTTACCGAAGGACAAATTGAGGGATTGCTGGCTATGAAGGAGTTTGTGGAGATATCTCATGAGTAAAAAATACAAAGGTGAAGTGTTTGAATCCGTACACGACTCAGCCAAGGCTCTGCTCGCGGTGGGTGCAATCAGCAAGGCGACGATGCGAGAGTTCGATGATTCATGTCTTGCAACGGTTCCTGACGCGATCCCGGCTGATCAGATCAAGGCGTTGCGAGAGCGCAATCACGTCAGTCAACCAGTGTTTGCGCGCTATCTGAATACCAGTGCCTCGACAGTCAAACAGTGGGAATCCGGGGACAAGCACCCCAGCGGCATGGCACTGAAACTGCTGAGCATTGTGCAAAAACACGGCCTGCAAATTCTCGCCTGAGCTGGCCGTGAGCTATTAAACCTGTAATTGGCACTGAACCCTGACCAACGGCGCGGGTCGATTAGCGTGTATGGCTCAAAGTGAGCCAACCCCCAATCAGGAGCTGCCCCATGGACTTTATCCGCATCATCATCGCCATTCTGTTGCCACCACTGGGTGTGTTTCTGCAAGTCGGGTTCGGTGGCGCGTTCTGGCTGAATATTCTGCTGACGTTGTGCGGCTACATTCCGGGGATCGTGCACGCGGTGTACATCATCGCCAAACGCTGATTTCAGTCGGCCAGTCCCATTACTCGCCGATAGAACCGCCACTCATGTTCCAGCGCATGGGCCTGATTGGCGGCGCGGCGGAAGCCGTGGCGTTCGTCGGCGTAGTAATGCGCTTCGACCGGGATGCCGTTGTGTTCCAGAGCCGCGACCATGTCGCGGGTCTGTTGCGGCACGACCACGGCGTCCAACTCTCCCTGAAAGAACACTACTGGCACGCCGATGTTGCTCGCATGCAGCAAAGGCGTGCGAGCCGCGTAGCGTTCGGCATCCAGTTCAGGATCGCCGATCAGCCAGTCCAGATAATCGCCTTCGAATTTGTGCGTCGCACGGGCCAGTGCTACCGGGTCGCTGACGCCGTACAGGCTGGCACCTGCGCGGAACACTTGATGAAACGCCAGCGCGCACAGCGTGGTGTACCCGCCGGCACTGCCGCCGCGGATGAAGGCTCGCTCGCCATCGATCATTCCCTGCTCAGCCAGATACGCCACCACCGCGCAGGCGTCTTCGACATCCACTACGCCCCAGCTCAAATGCAAAGCCTGGCGGTATTCGCGGCCATAGCCGCTGCTGCCGCGATAGTTGAGATCGGCGACGGCGAAGCCGCGTTGCGTCCAGTACTGAATGCGCGGGTCGAGCATCGGATAGCAGGCCGAGGTAGGGCCACCGTGGATGAACACCACCAATGGCGGTTTGGCCTCGCCGCTCATGGCTGGATAAAAGAAACCGTGAGCCTCGCCCGAACCGCTGGGGTACCGCAGTGTTCGCGGGCGACTGATGCGTTCGGCGGGCAGTGGGGCGACGCCGCCAGCGAGCACTGTCACATCGTGCGTGGCGCGATCAATGGTAACGATCGCTGAAGGACTGATCGGCGAAGCCGCGATGCAGTAGATGAATTGATCGTCCATGGCCAAGTGGCGGAAGCGGCTGTAGTCGCCAGTGAAATCTTCGCCACGCAAAGCCAGCCGACCGAAACCGTCTTCGCTCCAGCTCGCCAGATAGCCATCGCCCAGCGGCAGCCAGGTGCAGCCGCCCATTTGCCACGGCGCCGGCGCGTGATCTGCTGCGGCGCTGGGCAATGCTTCGAAGCCATCTGCTGACTCGGCCCAAGGCTGCCAAAAACCAGCGCGGTCTGTCAGGCAATAGAGCTTTCCGTCTGCATCGAAGCGTGGTTGTTGAAGCGACTCTTCACCTGTATCACCGGCCACGCAGCGCGGCGCCGAGAAACCTTGCCCGGAGCGCTCGGCAACCATCAATCGAGTCGACGTCCACGGCTGATGCGGCCGGCTCCACTCGATCCACGCCAGACGCGAACCATCCGGGCTGATGATCGGCGCGGCATAAAAGTCCGCACCTCCGGCCAGCAGCTGCCGCCTACCATCGGCCAGCCCAATCGCCACCAGACGATGCTGATCTGCGTTTTCTTCCACAGCCAGCACCTGGCCGTCGGCAAAATTCAAATCGCCATAACGACAATCGCCCGAAGTCAGCGCTGCTGGCGAACCCTCCAGCGTCTGCAGATAGATTTGCTGATCCGCCTCATTGACGAAAGCCACTCCGTCGGGTGTCAGACAAAACGCCCCACCGCCATATTCGTACACCCGACTGCGCGCACTGAAACCCGTTGGCGTCAGACAAACAGCCGCGCCATCGCGCCAATGCCAGATCCGGCACGCAGCGTCCTCGGGCCGGTATTCATTCCAGAACAAACCGTGCGCGCCCAGCTGCAGTTCAGCAAAATCCACCCCGGCGGCAACCGCGGCAGTGGCGCTGAAAGGCTCAGCCTTTGGCGATGAGTCGTGAGTTTCGTTCATTACGAAAGGCCAGTTGTTCAATGGTCTGGGTAGCGTGCTCGGCTTCTTCGCGGGCCGCAAGGATCACGCCGTGATGTTCGGATTTACTGCACACCGGGTCAGCGTTGCTGGCGTCGCCGGTCAGCATGAAGGCCTGGCAGCGGCAGCCGCCGAAATCCTGTTCCTTTTCGTCGCATGAGCGGCATGGCTCGGGCATCCAGTCGTAACCGCGAAAGCGGTTGAAGCCGAACGAGTCGTACCAGATGTGCTGCATGCTGTGGTCGCGCACGTTGGGAAATTCTACCGGCAGCTGTCGGGCGCCATGACAGGGCAGGGCGGTGCCATCCGGCGTGACCGTCAGAAAGATGCTGCCCCAGCCGTTCATGCAGGCTTTCGGGCGTTCTTCGTAATAGTCCGGGGTGACGAATATCAGTTTGCACGGATGCCCTTCGGCTTCCAGTTTGGCGCGGTATTCGTTGGTGATGCGCTCGGCGCGCACCAGTTGTTCCTTGGTCGGCAACAGCCCGACACGATTGAGCTGCGCCCAGCCGTAGAACTGGCAAGTCGCGAGTTCGACGAAGTCGGCCTCCAGCGCAATGCACAGCTCGATAATGCGGTCGATCTTGTCGATGTTGTGCCGATGGGTGACGAAGTTCAGCACCATCGGATAGCCGTGGGCTTTCACCGCACGGGCCATCTCAAGCTTCTGCGCGAAAGCTTTTTTCGAGCCGGCGAGCAGGTTGTTCACTTGCTCGTCGCTGGCCTGAAAACTGATCTGGATGTGATCGAGTCCGGCCTTCTTGAAGTCACTGATTTTCTGCTCGGTCAGACCGATACCGGAAGTGATCAGGTTGGTGTAGAAACCCAGCTTGCGCGCTTCGAAAATCAGCTCGGCCAGGTCCTGGCGCACCAGCGGTTCGCCACCGGAAAAGCCCAACTGCGCCGCGCCCATCTCCCGCGCTTCAGTGAAAACCTTGACCCACTGTTCGGTGCTCAGCTCTTTGCCTTGTTCGGCGAAATCCAGCGGATTGGAACAGTAAGGGCATTGCAGCGGGCAGCGATACGTCAGCTCGGCGAGCAGCCACAGTGGCAGGCCGATTTCCGGTTTGGGCGGCACTTGCACCGATGACTCAGGCAAGTTCGATCCAGTGCTGCGCACGGGCAACCTCCATGAATTGCTCGATGTCATCACCGAGTTCAGGCACGCCGGGGAACTGCCGGTCGAGTTCGGCAATGATCGCCGCAACATCGCGCTCACCGTCGATCAGACCGCCGATCAGCGCGGCGCTGTCATTAAGTTTGATCATGCCTTCGGGGTAGAGCAGCACGTGGCCTTTTTGCGCCGGTTCGTACTGGAAACGGTAGCCGGGACGCCAGGTCGGGGTCTTGCTGCGATCGAAACTCATAAGGTGATCCCTTTATGCCAGACCCGTTGCTCGGTGACGCTGTGATACGGCGGGCGTTTCAGTTCGTAAGCCATGCTCATGGCATCGAGCATGCTCCAAAGGATGTCGAGTTTGAACTGGAGAATTTCCAGCATGCGCTCCTGACCTTCACGCGTCTTGTAATGCTCAAGCGTGATCGCCAGACCATGCTCGACATCGCGCCGCGCCTGACTGAGGCGGGTGCGGAAATATTCGTAACCGGCCGGGTCGATCCATGGGTAATGCTGCGGCCAACTGTCGAGGCGCGACTGGTGGATCTGTGGCGCGAACAGTTCGGTCAACGAGCTGCTGGCGGCTTCCTGCCAACTGGCACGGCGGGCAAAGTTGACGTAGGCGTCTACCGCGAAACGCACGCCGGGCAGCACCAGTTCCTGCGAGCGTAGCTGATCCGGATCCAGGCCGACCGCCTGGCCGAGACGCAGCCACGCTTCGATGCCGCCGTCTTCACCGGGGGCGCCATCGTGGTCGAGCAGGCGCTGAATCCACTCGCGGCGGATCTCGCGATCCGGGCAGTTGGCCAGAATCGCCGCGTCTTTCAGCGGGATGTTCACTTGATAATAGAAGCGGTTGGCAACCCAGCCCTGAATCTGTTCACGGCTGGCCCGGCCCTCATACATCGCCACGTGATACGGGTGATGGATGTGGTAGAAGGCGCCCTTGGCGCGCAGGGCCGCTTCGAATTCGGCGGGGGACAGCGGGGTGTCGGTCATTGCGGTTCTCCGGGGAACAACCGTTGGATTCTGTGGTGTCTGGTCGGACGCCATCGCTGGCAAGCCAGCTCCCACAAGGATTGTTGGTGTTCACAAAACCTGTGGTCAGCTACAACACAATACTCATGCCGTCATACGCCACTTCAACATTGCGCTTCACCAGCTCCGCACGCTCTGGCGAATCTTCGTCGAGGATCGGGTTGGTGTTGTTGATGTGGATAAGCACTTTGCGTTGCTCGGGAAGCTGTTCCAGCACTTCGAGCATGCCGCCGGGGCCGTTCTGCGCCAGATGGCCCATCTCACGACCGGTGCGCGTACCGACACCACGCCGTTGCATTTCATCGTCATCCCACATCGTGCCGTCCACCAGCAGACAGTCGCTGGCGGCCATGATTTCCAGCAGCGGCGCGTCGACCTTGCCTAACCCAGGGGCATAGAACAGTTTGCCGCCGGTTTTCAGGTCTTCGACGATCAGGCCGATGTTGTCGCCCGGATGCGGGTCGAAGCGGTGCGGCGAATACGGCGGCGCAGCGCTGCGCAACGGCAGCGGGGTGAAGCGCAGGTTCGGGCACGCGGCGACGCTGAAGCTCTGGTCGAGCTCGATGCGGTTCCAGTCCAGCCCGCCGTTCCAGTGCTTGAGCATGTTGAACAGCGGGAAACCGGTACTCAGGTCTTCGTGGACCATGTCCGTGCACCAGACCTGATGCGGGCAGCCTTCGCGCAGGCTGAGCAGGCCGGTGGTGTGGTCGATCTGGCTGTCCATCAGGATGATCGCGCTGATGCCGGTGTCGCGCAGTGCCCGGCCCGGTTGCATCGGGGCGAAGCTCTGTAGCTGCGCGCGGATGTCCGGCGAGGCGTTGCACAACACCCAGTTCACGCCGTCATCGGAAATCGCGATGGACGATTGGGTGCGGGCCTGGGCATTCAGGCTGCCGTCGCGAAAACCGGCGCAGTTGACGCAGTTGCAGTTCCACTGCGGAAAACCACCGCCGGCGGCCGAACCCAGAATCTGGACGAACATGTGCGCTCCATCATTTCAACGCTGAAAATAAAACGCCCCGGCGAGCCGAGGCGTTGCACTGCAATTCTGCAAAGCAGAAATCAGCGGCTGGCGAAGTACATGGTGACTTCGAAGCCGATACGCAGGTCGGTGTAAGCAGGTTTGGTCCAAGCCATCAGGTGACTCCTTCTTCAAGGTGGGTGGGATAGCGCTATCCATAGGTATAGTCCACGGCAGCGCAGGGATGTTCAAAATGGTTAGGTGGCTATGTTACTCAAAATTTCAGTGGCTTTGCCCATGAATCTTTGAGAAAGCTCGTTGCAGGCGCGGTAATGATCATTTTGGCGCTTGCCATGGTGTGCCTGGCGAAGAGCTGGTGGCGAGGCAGAGCCAGGCGCCATCGGCGCGGATCAGGCGTTGTACAGCGCTGAGCAATGCAGGAGGTTCCAGTTGCTTTATCGCTGCGACCAGCGAAGGCAGGTAATCCGACGAGTGGCCGGCAAGTTTGGCCTGCCAGTGCAATTCGGCGGCGTCTTTGTTGGACAGGGCGCAGTCGTCGAATTGGGTGGCCAGCGCCTGGCGGTGTTGGTTGAAGCTGAGGTCGTCGAGGTTGTCGATCAGCGATGGCAGCTCGTTGATGAATTTCTCAATGTGTCCGAGCAACTCCGCAGGTGTGGTGCTCGGCGACTGCACACCGAATATCAGTCCCGTCTGGCCGTAAATCTGCCGCAATCCGCTGAACACCGCGTAGCCCAATTGCAACTCAACGCGCAGGCGCTGATAGAACGGCGTCTGAAACAGATGCGCAAGCAGGCGCCATGCGGCTTCGTCCGTGATCTCGCGGCTGGCGGTTGGGCAGAACAGCAGTAGCGCGTGTTCGCTGGAGGAGACCGTCTCAATGTGGCGCCACAGGTGCGGCCCGTTGATCGCGGGCAGCGGTGGCAACAGGTTGTCTGGTACGCCGGGAATGCGACTCAGCGCCAGCCCCATCGCTGACTGGGTTTGCGGGCTGAGGCCGAGGGCGAGGCCGTCCCAGCGCGAAGTTGTCCACAGGTGTGTGGCGTCGTCGGAGCATTCGCTGGCTGGTAAGCATTGATCCGGCAATGCCTTGAGCAGTTGTCGGATCGGCATCAGCGGGATTTCTGGCTCGGCGTGCACAGAATCGGCATCAGCCTGCGTCAGACTTTTCAGCGCATGCTCGAGGACGCTGGGCATCGGCTCCTGCAAACCGGTCAACTTCAGCAGCCACTGTATGCCAGTGAGGCTGAGAGACAATTCGACCCCGGCCTGACGTGCATCCTCACTGACCTCACGCAGATTGCGTTGCAGAGTCGCTTGCAGCTCAGTCGTAGCCGCCGACTCGAGCTGCCAGCGCAGATACACCGCGCCTTCAACGCCGTTATCCGGCAACGCCTGGCTGAACTGCATTGGCGAACGTTCACGACGGTTGCGCGATCGATCCTGAGCAAAGGTGCGCAGGCCTCGGTGGGCGCTGGTTTGCCCACGAATCAGCCCGGCGTTAGCCAGCGGTTCGTCGGATCGCAAGAACGGGTTGGCGGCGGGCAGATGCCAATGGGCGCTGAAGTTATCCACAGTGCCGAATTCGCGGAGGATGTGTTTCAGGGCAGCAAAGCCTGCTTCGGTCAGAGCGCTGTCGCATTGTTCGAACCGCACCAGTTGCAGCGCGCCGCTGACTTGCTGCTGACAGGCGAGCAGAGCTGCATGTTCTTTACGCAGCGGCGTCCAGTCTTGCTGAGCGGAGAAGAAGCTCAGCCAATCGAGTAGATGTTCACGCAGGGCCTCGGCTGCCTCGGGTGCCGAAGTGAACTCCAGATGCACCAACGCCTGCCCGTCAAACTGATACAACGGCGTGGCTTTCAAACCGTCAGCCAGCGTCCGTTGCCGCAAGTGCGCCATCAGGCCGCCAGGTTTTGCGCTGTTCAACCAGTGGCAAAGAAACCCCAGCGCCTCGGCAGACGATTCCGGCAACGCTTCGAAGGCAAACAGCCAGTCAACCCGACGCGTGGCCACCTGTTGATAACTTTTCGCCGAGCCGTTCATCAATGGCAGCGCAGGCTGTTGCGGCAACTTATCCCCAACCGGCAGCGCAGCCGCAAACTGCTCCGCCAAGTCGCGCAGTTCTTCCAGACTCTGCGGCCCCGCCAGACTCAACGTCATTTGCCCGGTGCGATAAAACTGCTGATGAAAGTCCTTCAGCGCCTGCTGAAATTCCGCGTCCTGCACCGCCAGGCTGTCTCGATTCCCCGCATGAAAACCGCGCAACGGATGCGCCGCGCTCAAACCGTCATACAACGCAAACTGTTGCTGCGCCGCCACATCCTGCGACCAGGCGACGAACTCCGCGTGCAGCACCTCACGTTCGCGCAACTGATCGTCCAGATTCATACGCGGATGCGCGAGCATGTCTGACAGACGCTGCAATCCGCCGCTGAAGGACGCTGGCGGCAGTTCGAAAAAGAAATCAGTGGTGCGCTCGCGAGTGCTGGCATTCACCTGCCCGCCGTGACCTTGCACGTAGGCCATCAGCGCCTCATCTGCAGGAAACCGCTCAGTGCCGAGAAACAGCAAATGCTCAAGAAAATGCGCCAGCCCCGGCCACGCCAAAGGCACGTCATGGCTACCGGCAGCCACCCGCAATGCAGCCGCGCTACGCTTCAGACTCGGTATATGACGCAAGGTCACGCGCAAGCCGTTGGCCAGGGTTTCATAATGGGGGCGAGGGGTGATCGGCGCAGGCATGGGCACTTCCAGAACAGTGAAGTGCCAATGCTAGCGGATTAGCGCTGGTTGAGCGCGGCGTAAAGTTCGGGGCGACGGTCGTGCAGGTAGCGATTGGCCGCGCGCGAGTCGAGCATCAACTGGCGATCCAGCTCACCGACGATCAACGCTTCGTCGAGTCCGGCCTGAGCGATACGGCTGCCATCCGGTGCGGCGATGCTGCTTTGGCCGCAGTAATGAATGTCGCCCTCGTGCCCGCAGTAGTTGGCGTAGGCCACATAACATTGGTTCTCGAAGGCGCGGGAGCGCACGGTGACATCGGCGACGAAATCGAACGGAATCATGTTCGCCGTCGGCACCAGAATCAGCTCGGCGCCGGCCAGTGCCAGACGCCGGGTGTTCTCCGGGAACTCCATGTCGTAGCAAATCAGGAAGCCGATTTTCCAGCCGTTGAGTTCAACGATGGGGAAGTCGTCCTCGCCGGCGCTGAACATCGAGCGGTCAAGATCGCCGAACAGGTGCGTCTTGCGGTAATTGCACAGCCGCTCGCCGTGCGCGTCGATCAACTGCACGGCGTTGTAGATCTGTCCGTCGGCGGTCCTTTCCGGATAACCGTAAGCGATCGCCAGACCGGCAGCCTTGGCGATCCGTCCGATTTGCTGCGCCCATTCACCGTTGTAGACCTCGGCCAAAGTGCTGACCGCTTCTGTGCCGATGTTGTAGCCGGTCAGGAACATCTCCGGCAGCACCAACAGGTCGGCGCCCTTGGCCTCCATCGCCAATTGATGCAAGCGTTGCAGGTTGGCGGCGGGTTCCAGTGGCAGCGGTGGACATTGGTAAAGGGCTACACGCATCGGGGATTCCTCTTACTCGGGCAGGGCGATAGGGCCGATGTCTTTGAACACATCACCCGGGCCCGGGTTCTCTTTATGTGTCGAACCACCGAAATGCTTCATGATCCCCCACACCGCATTGAGCGAAGTCTGCACCGCGCCTTCGACCCATGCTGGCGTCCACGAAACATCGTCGCCGGCAATGAAAATCCCGCGTTGCTCGGCCGGCATGTCGTCCTGCATGAAGTGCGCGTACATGCGCTGGTTGTAGCGATAGTGGCCGGGCAGGGCGCCTTTGAAGGCACCGAGGAAGTGCGGATCGGCTTCCCACGACACGGTGATCGGGTCGCCGATGATGCGCGCGGCGATGTCGACTTTCGGGTAGATCTTCTTCAGCGCGTTCAACGCCAGCTCGACACGTTTTTCCACCGGATGCGGAAGCATTTTCAGCGCATCGCTCATCCACGAGTAAGACAGGCAGATCACGCCCGGTTTGTCGTCGCCATTGTCGAACAGGTAAGTGCCGCGGGTCAGGCGATCAGTGAGGGTCATGCTCATCAGGTCGCGGCCGGTTTCCGGATCCTTGTCCTTCCAGAACGGCCGGTCGACCATCACGAAGGTCTTCGACGACTGCATATAACGGGTGCGGTCGAGGGCCATCCACATCTTTTGCGAGAACAGAGTTTCGTCGCATTCGATTTGCGTGGTCAGCAGCCAGCTCTGGCAAGTCGTCAGCACGGCGGCGTATTCACGGGTATCACCGTTATTGTCGGTAACGGCGAAACGTCCGTCGGGCGCGTGGGCGATTTTCTTCACCCCGGAGCGCGGCGCGCCACGGTGCAGCGACTTGAGGCTGGTGCCTTCTGGCCAATGTACGCAGCGCTCTGGCACATGACGCCAGATGCCTTGCGGGACTTGTTCGACGCCGCCGACCACCAAGTGCTGGTGATCGTCGCAGTTGGTCATCACCACGCGGAAGATTTCCAGCATCGAGTTGGGGAAGTCCGAATCCCAGCCGCCGGTACCGAAACCGACCTGGCCAAACACTTCGCGATGATGGAACGACAGCTTGGCGAAGGCTTCGGAGGTCGCAACGAAGTCGTAGAAAGTGCGGTCGTCCCACAGCGGAACGAGGGTGTTCCACAGCTCTTTCAGGCGTGGCACGTCGCGCTCGCGGATCGCTTGCTGGATGTCGGCAAATTGCGATCCGGCTTCCAGTGCGTCGGCCCAGGCGTCAGCCACTTCCTGAAACAATGCAGGAAGATCCGCCAGTTTCTGTGCGTAATGGGTTTTGCCTTCCAGATCAATCACGGTGCTGCCCGACGCCGGCGTCAACGGGTTGGGGAAGGGCTTCGTCTCAAGACCGAGTTTGTCGACGTAGTGATAGAACGCTGTGGACGACACCGGGAAACGCATGCCGCCGAGCTCAGCGACAATGCCGTCGGTGCCGTTAAAGGCTTGCGAGCGCAGACGCCCACCAAGCTTCGATGCTTCATAAACCACAGGCTTCAAGCCAAGTTTCATCAGCTCATAAGCCGCCACCAGACCGGCAATGCCCGCGCCGACAATCGCCACTTCGGCGCCATGGTTGTGCTCAGGAATGCTGCCGAGACCGGCCGGGTGTTCAATCCAGTCGTCAAACCCGAAAGGGAAATCCGGGCCGAAAATGGTCACCGGTTTTTTACCGTCTGCAGGATGGCGATTATTCTTGTTCATGGCTGACCTTGCTGGCGACCCGACGCGGAATGCGCGTCTGAGTATAGGAAAAGATGCCAGCCATTCTAGGGAGCGTAGAACACGTTAATAAGACGCAATGTGTCGTCTATTTGTCGGTTGATGCTGCAATTAGACGATTGATCTGGTCAGACTGGCTGTCCGCGATCAATTTTGCTGCTGAGAATGATCGAGGTCGTAGTCTTCTCTACCCCATCAACGGTGCCGATCTGATCCAGCAGTTGATCCAGCTGCTCCGGCGAATCGGTGCGCAACCACGCCACATAATCAAACTCGCCACTCACCGCACACAGCTGCTGCACCTGCGCCATCGCACTGAGCCGGCGCAGCACTTCCTTGCCGGAGCGCGGCTGCACCTTGATCCCGACATACGCCTGCAACCCGCCATCGACCACCCGCTGGCCAAGACGCACGCCATAACCAGTGATGACCTTGGCTTTTTCCAGACGTGCCAGCCGCGAGGTGACTGTTGTGCGGGCGATCCCCAACTGCCGGGCCAGCATCGCCACGCTTTCACGGGCATTGATCTGCAGGGCAGCAATCAACTGACGGTCGATTTCATCAAGCACGGGGGGGCGGATGTCAGGCAAGGAGCTTCTCCATGGGGGCGGTTCAATGGAGCGGCATGTTACAGGCTCAATCGCAATGCCAGAACGGGTCTTGGAGCCAATCCTTCGGAAACCCCATGGCTCGCTGATCTACCTCGGGAAACTCGCGTGTCAATTCATGCAATCGGAAACCCCAACGGGTGTGCGGGCTTACTTGGCGCGTCAAATGATTGAGTATGCAAAGCACGGGGAAAATCCTCGGATGATGGCCATCCTGAACCAGTGCTGCTGGCCATGCGAATGAGGGCTTCCTGGGTAGCTCCGGCCGGATCCCCAGTTCGCGATTCCACAATCTTGCGTGGTGAGCGCATATGTTTCGGATGGTGGTCAGTGTATGCATCCATGACAGCAGCAGTGGCGCAGGCAATCCTAGACGTCGAGCGATAGCTTTTTTATCAGCATCTCGGGAAAGCCCTTTGAAGAGATGTGATAAATCCCCCAAGGTAAGTTCTTCGAGCATGGCCCATCCGGGCATCAGAGAGGGTTTGTCGTAGTTGACTGGATAGTGACGCGCATAGCTTTCTCTGGCGCGCTGACGCTTTAGTTGGCTCTTGCGCTGCTCGCCGGTTTGTAATCGGTCGATTCGTTGACAATCCTTTTCATAATCGCGCTTGGCCGCAAGCTGTTTGGCATTGATGGTTTCCAACAGCCGAGCGTGATCATAGGTGTGCTGAAAGAGTTGAGCATTTACATACCAGTGCCCCCCATGGAGAGGCCCCATATGATTGCTGATCAAGGAGCGAACGGCCACTTCGACACGTTCGATTGCATCCATGACAAGCAATCGTAATCGACGGTCAAAATCGTAGAGTCTCGTTAGATCTCTGAAACCGGCACCTTGGCGAAAAGGGTGATCGTGATCCTCCGTCTGCTGGAAAGTGCGCATATAGGGAGTGAGACGAAAGTAGCTCACGACCTGTAGAAAGCAGTGGGCTCTAGATTCGTCCTGTATCCGCAATCCTCGTTGCTTGAGCAATACGATTTGCGCAGGGATGTCGATGACCGGCTTCTGAAAAACTCTCATGCCCTAAAATCTCCGGGCAAAAAAAACCCGCTCAATTTGTGCTTAGCTGCTGACGCAACCATAGGCATGGCGGGTATGTTGCGGGCAAGACTAGGTACAACCGCCCTGTTTTGCAAGTTTTTTGCTAAGCGGTGGATAGGCGGAAATACCTGATTTCTCATGGAGGGTTTGCGGTCTGGTTTATTCGAGTGGCTGGAAAGCGGAAACCAGGATCCGGCGCGTTCGAAGGCGTTCTACGCGCAGCCGCCATAACAAGATTGCAACCGCTGCGGGTCTCCGGGCTCACTGGTTTCCAAGGCTGACCGCTGATATGCAGCGACCTATGGAGAATATCCCGCTAAAGAAAACGCCAACAAGACGCTAAAGCCTTCCAACACACAGCTTCAGAACCTTCCTACAGTCATCGCGGCAATCTTCCGAGCATTGCGCTCGCCAACACCGGAACGGACAAACAATCAGGCAAAAAAAACCGCGCATTTGCGCGGCTTTTTCATTGTTTGGTGGGCCCACACGGATTTGAACCGTGGACCAAAGGATTATGAGTCCTCTGCTCTAACCAACTGAGCTATAGGCCCTCAGTAGGCCGCGGATTATAGCGATGGTTTCTCGGCTGTGCTATCCGAATAATCCGATACTGTAATACGCAGAAACGTGGCGGCGAATTCTTCGGGGGGCAGGGGCAGGCTGACGATGTAGCCCTGGATCTGTTCGCAGCCTTCGGCAGCGAGGAATTGTTGCTGTGCCTGAGTCTCTACGCCTTCGGCAATTACGGTGAATTGCATGCTCCGGCCCAAGGCGATGATGGCGCGCACAATTGCCGCGTCGTGTGGGTCGTCCGGTAATCCGCGGACGAAAGACTGGTCGATCTTGAGGATGTCCAGCGGCAGGCGTTTGAGGTAACTGAGTGAAGAATAGCCAGTGCCAAAGTCGTCGATCGCCAGTTGCACGCCGAGGTGTTTGAGCTGATGCAGCACCGCCAGCGCTTCCTCGGCCTGGCTCATGATGAAGTTTTCGGTAATTTCCAGTTGCAGTAAATCCGGCCGCAGGCGGTTGTCCTTGAGCAGTTGTTCGATGCGCCCGAGCAGATTCGGCTGGCGCAGTTGCGCACCGGCGAGGTTTACCGAGAGCGGGCCGAGGGGTTCGTAGACCTGGCCCCACTCGAACATTTGCCGACACGCAGTTTCGAGCACCCAATCGCCGATCTGCAGGATCATGCCGTTCTCTTCGGCGAGCGGGATAAAGTGCTCCGGCGGTACATCGCCGAAGGTCGGGTGACGCCAGCGAATCAACGCTTCGGCACCGACCAGGCTGTGGTCATCGAGACTGATTTTCGGTTGGTAATAGAGAAACAGTTCGTCGCGTTCAATGGCCCGGCGCAGCTCGTGTTCCAGTGCCACACGTTCGCTGGCCTGGGCGGTGAGGTCGCGGGTGTAGCTCTCGACCCGGTTGCGGCCTTTGGCTTTGGAGCGGTACATCGCCGCGTCGGCATTTTTCACCAGCGTGGCGACGTCACAGCCGTCGCGCGGATACAGGCTGGTGCCGATACTCGCGCTGATAAAGAACTCGTGCTCGCCCGCCTGGAACGGCGCGCCGAAGCAGTTCAGCAGTTTGGTGGCGATGTTGTCAGCGTCGCTGGCCTGCTGCAAACCGGGCAGCAGGATGATGAACTCGTCGCCGCCCAATCGTGCGACGGTATCGATGTCGCGCAGCTGCTCTTTGAGGCGCACGGCGATGCCTTTGAGCAGCAGGTCGCCGACCGGGTGGCCGAGGCTGTCATTGATGTGTTTGAAACGGTCGAGATCGAGGAACAACACGGCGCCCTGACCACCATTTTCCTGCTGGCTGTTCAGCGCCATCTGCAAACGGCTTTCGAACAGCGTGCGGTTCGGCAGGCCAGTCAGTGGGTCGTGATGGGCCTGATAGTCGAGTTTGGCCTGCGCGTGTTTGAGGCTGGAAATATCGGCGAATACCGCGACGAAGTGGGTGATGAATTTGTCGCGGTTGCGCACCGCGCTGATGGTCAGCCAGCTCGGGTACAGCTCGCCGTTCTTGCGCCGGTTGGAAATCTCGCCTTGCCAGTGACCTTCGTCGGTCAATTGATGCCACATCGCAGCGTAGAAGGCGCTGTCGTGCAGCCCGGAGGCAAGCAAGCGCGGGGTGTGGCCGAGTGCTTCGCTTTCGCTGTAGCCGGTGATTTCAGTGAACGCGCGATTGACCGCGCTGATGTGTTGTTGCGTGTCGGTGATCAACACGCCCTCGGCAGTGCTTTCAAAAACGGTTGCGGCCTGTTGCAGTTTTTCCTGCATCAAGTGCCGTTCGGTGATGTCGCGGGCGATGGTCAGCATGCAGTCTTCATCGCCGATCGGCAGCGGCCGCGCAGACACCTCGCACAGGCGAATCTGCCCGTCGCTGCGGCGAATGTGGCAGGTGAAGTCGCGCACGAAACCGTCGCGGTGCAGCAGGTCGAGCATCTGTTTGCGCTCATTGAGGTTGACCCAGATCCCTAGATCCAGCGCCGAGCGATCCACCGACATGGCGCTGTTGAAGCCGGTAATGCGGCTAAACCCTTCATTGACCTCCAGCAGCAGCCCATCGCGCTGGCGCGACAGCAGCAAACCGTCGGGCGAGGCGTGGAACGCCTTGGCGAACTTCTCCTCGGAGGTTTGCAACTGCTGCTGGGTTTCCTTGAGCGGCGTGATGTCGCGCACCACCACTACCAGCGCCGGCGTAGTGTCGAGGTCGAACGGCTCGGCGGAGATCAGCCCGGTGAACAACTGGCCATTGTTGCGGCGAAAGGGCATCTCCAGGTTGCGGATGCTGCCGGCCTGCAAGCGCTGCAACAGCCCCGGACCGACGCCGGGAATGCCCCAGATATTCAGATTGGTGGCGGTCTCGCCGATTACATCCTCGGCTTTGAGGCCGATCTGTTCTTCGAAGGCCTTGTTGACCTCCAGCAGACAACCGTCGGACAGCCGCGCGATCACCAGAATGTCCGGGCATTGCTGGAACACCGAGGCGAACTTCTGTTCGGACAAGCGCAGGGCTTCCTCGGTGCGCTTGGTTTCGCTGATGTCGATCATCAAGCCGCGCATCACCGGTTCGTGACCATGCTCGATCAGGCTGACGATGTCGCGCACCCACAGGCAGCGGCCATCAGCGGTGATCACACGGTAATCGAGACTGTGATCGCGCCCGGCCAGCACTTCGTGATCGCAGAAACTCTGGGCGCGGGTCAGATCCGCCGGGTGAATGATGTTGCGCCAGAAGCCCGGGATCAGCCAATGCGACAGTGGATATCCGAGCAACTCCTCAGCGTGAGGTGACACATAGCTGTAGGTGAAATCGCTGATGCGCGCTTCCCAGGCAATGGCCGACAGACTCTCCACCAGCCCGCGATAGTGGTATTCGCTGCTGCGCAGTTCCTGTTCGAGGTCGATGCGCCGGGCGATTTCCGAACTCAGGCGCCGGTTGATGCGGATTACCACCGCCAGGATGATCATCAGCAGCAACAGGCCCGGCAAGCCGTATACCAACAGATCAGACCAGAATGTCCGATGATCGAGGACGTTGCCCACCCAGTGTTCCTGAATGCTGCTGATTTCCTCCGGCGACATGTCGGCCAGAATTTTGTCGAGAATCCCCACCAACATCTTGTTCTCGCGTGGCACGCCCATCGCCAGTTGATAGCGATATGGGGTTTCGCCGCTGACATACAGCCCATCGAGCTTGAGCTGGCGCAGGCTCCAGACGCTGGAGGCCAGATCGCCGACCACTGCATCGACTTCGTCGGTGGCCAGCGCCTGCAATGCCGAGCTGACATTGGGCATGGCCACCAGATTCAGGTCGGGATGGTGGGTGCGCAGCAGTTCATGTGGCGCGTAGTTCTCGACCACGGCGATCTTCAGGCCGTACAGGTCTTCGATCTTGCGCGGTTGTGGGCCGCCGACATGGGCGAGGATGACAATCGGGAAATCCAGATAAGGGCGGGTAAAGGACAAGTAGTTCTGGCGTTCAGGGGTGGACATGATTCCCGGAAGCAGGTCGATCTGGCCCTTCTTGACCTGTTCCAGCACCACCGTCCAGCTTACCGGTTCTATTGGCGTGAGCTTGATCGCCAGGCGCTGGCGAATCACGTCGATATAGTCCGCCGCCAAACCCTGATAGCGGTTCTGGTCGTCGCGAAACTCGAAGGGCGGCCACGATGCGTCGACACCCAGGCGCAAGTCCGGGTGGGCCGTCAGCCAGCTACGTTCTTCGTCGGTCAGAGTCAGCGCGCCAGCCGTTGCGGTCCAGGTCATCAGCGACAGCAAAAAAAGCACGGTCGGCAGTCTGGGCATAACGGTCTCGTTATGGCTCGGGGGAATGTTTCGAGTGTAGACGGGGTATGCACGGGGAGGGGGTTGCGAGGGATTTAATCTGCCACATAAACAAAACCCCCGGCCTGGGCCGGGGGTTCTGGTATCACTCGTCGAGGAAGGAGCGCAGATGCTCGCTTCGCGTCGGGTGGCGCAGCTTGCGCAGCGCCTTGGCTTCGATCTGACGGATCCGCTCACGCGTTACGTCAAACTGTTTGCCCACTTCTTCGAGTGTGTGGTCGGTGTTCATGTCGATACCGAAACGCATGCGCAGTACCTTGGCTTCACGGGCAGTGAGGCCGGACAGTACGTCGCGAGTCGCTTCTTTAAGGCTCTCGACAGTGGCGACATCGATTGGCGACTGCATGGTCGAGTCTTCGATGAAGTCACCCAGATGAGAGTCTTCGTCATCACCGATCGGGGTTTCCATGGAGATCGGCTCTTTAGCGATCTTCAATACCTTGCGGATCTTGTCCTCAGGCATTTCCATGCGTTCGCCCAGCTCTTCCGGGGTCGGTTCGCGACCCATTTCCTGCAACATCTGCCGGGAAATGCGGTTGAGCTTGTTGATCGTCTCGATCATGTGCACCGGAATACGGATGGTGCGGGCCTGGTCGGCGATCGAGCGAGTGATCGCCTGACGGATCCACCAGGTGGCATAAGTCGAGAACTTGTAACCACGACGGTATTCGAACTTGTCTACCGCTTTCATCAAGCCAATGTTGCCTTCCTGGATCAGATCGAGGAATTGCAGGCCACGGTTGGTGTACTTCTTGGCGATCGAGATCACCAGACGCAAGTTGGCTTCAACCATCTCTTTCTTCGCGCGGCGGGCCTTGGCCTCGCCGATCGACATGCGACGGTTGATGTCCTTGATTTCAGCGATGGTCAAACCGGTTTCGGTTTGCAGCGCGATCAGCTTTTGCTGGCAACGAACGATGTCCGGTTGCACGCGACCAATGGCTTCGGCGTATTTGCTCTTGCCTTTGGCCAGGCCGTCGGACCAGCTTTCGTCGACTTCGTTGCCCGGGAACTGGCGCAGGAAATCGGTACGCGGCATACGTGCATCACGTACACACAGCTGCATGATCGCGCGCTCTTGCTGACGCAGACGATCCAAGGCACTGCGAACACGCTCGACCAGGCCTTCGAATTGCTTCGGCACCAGTTTGATCGGCATGAACAGTTCGGCCAGCAGCGCCAACTCGGCAGTCGTTGCCTTGTTGTTGCGACCGTTCTTCTTCAGCGCCTTGCGGGCAACTTCCATCTGATCGGCGACAGCGCCAAAGCGCTGTGCAGCGATAACCGGGTCCGGACCGCTTTCGGCTTCTTCTTCGTCATCGGAAGATTCGGCGTCGTCCTCTTCGGTGTCGTCGTCGGCCTTCGCGGCTTTCGCCTCGACTGGCGGCGGCACTTCAGCAGGTGGCGCGATACCGTCGTCCGGGTCGATATAACCGCTCAGGACGTCAGAGAGGCGGCCACCTTCGGTGGTTACGCGGGTGTACTCGGAGAGTATGTGGTCAACCGTGCCTGGGAAGTGCGCAATTGCGCCCATCACTTCACGGATGCCCTCTTCGATACGCTTGGCGATTTCGATTTCGCCTTCGCGTGTCAGAAGCTCGACCGTACCCATTTCACGCATATACATGCGCACAGGGTCAGTGGTACGACCGATATCGGTCTCCACTGCTGCCAACGCGGCTGCTGCTTCTTCCGCAGCGGCCTCGTCGGTGTCGGCGTCGGCCAGCATAAGGGAATCCTTATCTGGCGCAGCCTCGAATACGTTGATCCCCATGTCATTAATCATGCGGATGATGTCTTCCACCTGTTCCGGATCTGAAATATCCTCCGGCAGGTGGTCATTGACCTCTGCGTAAGTCAGGTAACCCTGCTCACGACCTAATGTGATCAACTCTTTGATACGAGACTGCTGTTGCGCTTTTCCGGACATAACACCCTATCCACTGAAGGTCTTGGCGGGCAAAAAACAAGCCGAGGATTATACCTGAGCTATGACCTCACGCGCCAGTTGAGGTCGGGTTTGATGCGGAAACACTATTTTTTAAAAGGTCGCGCATCTGATTTGCTATCTGCATTTTTTGTTCCGCGGTCAATCCTGGGTCGTTCGCCTTTCTGATGAGATCGTCCAGGTTTTGTGTGTGTTGGCCGGCAGATAACCTAGTAATGGTGTCTAAAAACTGTTGTTCAAGGTTATTGCCGTCAATCAGCCATTCCTTTTCCGCTAGCGCCTTGAGCAGACGTCCCTGATCGGTACCGTGCCAGCGTGCCATCAGCTGAATTGAGTTTAGCTTAGGATTTTTCTGTAACGCCTCGATCAGCGCCACCAGCAACTGCGCGTAGGTGTTGGCCTCGTTCGCAAAGTGATTGGCGCTGTCCACCCTGGCCGCCATGTGCGGGTGGTGAATCAGAGTGCGAATCGCCGTGAACATTGGGGCTTCAACGCCGATCTTGGTGCGAGGAGGATGTTGCTGATCGCCCCCGCGCTTGCCGTTTTTGTCCCAGGGCTTCTTGTCCCATTTCTTGCCGCCGGCGCCGGGTTTCTTTGGCGTCCATTCCTGCTGCGGCGCGTACATGTCTTGCGCCTGCGGCTGATGGTAGTCGCTGTAATCCGGCATTGCGTCGTAATCGATGCCTGGATCGTAAGCGGGCGGCGCATGCTGTGGCGCGCTCTGGGCCAGCTGACTGACGGTTTCACTGCTCAATCCAGTGATCTCGGTCAGGCGCTGGCGCATCAGAATACGCAGGTTGGCGCCGGGCACCTTGTCGATCAGCGGTGCTGCCAGCGTCGCCATGTGCGCCTTGCCTTCGAGCGAGCGCGGGTCGGCTTCTTCGGTCAATTGCTGGAAGAAATAATCTGCCAGCGGCTGCGCATGCTGGTTGATCCGCGCACGGAATGCGTCGGTGCCCTCGGAGCGCACCAGTGTGTCCGGATCTTCGCCTTCGGGCAGAAACAGAAAGCGCGCACGGCGCCCGTCCTGCAGGCTCGGCAGTGTTGCCTCCAGCGCGCGCCAGGCGGCGTTTCGGCCCGCTTGGTCGCCGTCGAAGCAAAACAATACGTTCGGCACTACGCGGAACAGGCGTTTCAGGTGTTCTTCGCTGGTAGCGGTACCCAGCGTTGCGACGGCATTGCGCAGGCCTTGCTGGGCCAGGGCGATAACGTCCATATAACCTTCGACGACAATGATTTCGTCGAGGTTGCGATTGTTTTTGCGTGCTTCATACAGGCCATAGAGTTCCTGGCCTTTATGGAATACCGGAGTTTCCGGCGAGTTCAGGTACTTCGGCTTGTCGTCGCCGAGGACGCGACCACCGAAGGCAATGATCCGGCCCCGGGAATCGCGGATCGGGAACATCACGCGATCGCGAAAGCGGTCATAGCGTTTGCCGGTTTCGGCGTTTTCGATCAGCAGGCCGGCGTCGACCATGGCTTTCTGCTGTAAGGTGTCGCTGCTCAGGTGCTTGAACAGATTGTCCCAGCCCGGCGGAGCGAAACCGAGACCGAAATCCCGCGCGATCTCGCCGGTCAGGCCGCGACCTTTCAAATAATCCACAGCAGCTTTACGTGATGGATGGCTCTTGAGCGCCTGTCGGTAAAAATCAGCGGCCGCGGTCAGTAACGGGTACAGCGGCGAATCAGTCGGCTGTCGCGGTTTGTGCGCGCGACCACTTTCTTCGCGCGGAATCTCCATGCCGGCAGCTTTCGCCAGATCTTCGATTGCCTGAGGGAAATCCAGGTTATCGTGATCCATGAGAAAGCCGAGGGCATTGCCGCCCGCGCCGCAGCCGAAGCAGTAGTAGAACTGCTTGTCGGGGCTGACGCTGAACGATGGAGTTTTCTCTTTGTGAAACGGGCAGCAGGCGGTGTAGTTCTTGCCGGCTTTTTTCAGCTGCACACGCGAGCTGACCACGTCGACGATGTCGGTGCGGTTCAGAAGGTCGTCAATGAAGCTCTGGGGAATTAGCCCGGCCATGGCGTTCTCGTCGTCTGCGCTGCAATAAGTCCGATGCGAAAGGCGAGCGGACACGGTAGCTTGCGTGAAGCGCGCAAAAGCTGCGGCTTGACCGGTGTCGGTTGCGTAATCGCTGTCGGGAAGTGTATCTGCCGAAAATCCACTGACGTTAATGCCGATCAGTTTTCGACTGTTTGAAAGTATTGCGCTGAATCCGCTGTTGGCCAGTGTGTGGCCCCGGATAGCTCATAAAGCGGGCACGCAAACAGGTGCCTTGGGCTGATCGTCGTAAGAGGAATCAGTGGGTGTGCTCGTCAGTAGCCTTGAAAGACTCGTCAGAAAAGACGTGCACCGCTGGCAAAAAAGCCAGGTCTGACGTGGTGAAGCAGATTTGTCTCGGTCGCGTGTGCGGCGTCGACGATGAAGCATCAAGCGATATCCGCAAATGCCAATAGCCCGGCTGAGGGCCGGGCTTGGCAGAAGCTTGCTACGATCGTCTGTGTATTAGTACAGACGAACGGCGCGGCGCTGTTCGCGCTGAACTTTCTTGGCGTGACGCTTAACAGCGGCTGCTGCTTTACGCTTACGCTCAGAAGTTGGCTTCTCGTAAAATTCGCGGCTACGAACTTCAGCCAGTACACCGGCTTTTTCGCAGGAGCGCTTGAAACGACGCAGAGCTACGTCGAAGGGTTCGTTCTCTTTAACTTTGACGGCTGGCATCCAGAGCTACCTTCTTTCATTACCGGGATCAACGTTCTCGTCGCAAAAAATTCGCGGCTGAGGTCGTCGGTTTTTAAGGGTTGCGGATGTTAACCCCTCATTGACCGGAATGCAAAGCCTCTGATCGAAAACCGCTGGTCGGGGCACCACTCGAGGACTATTATGCGCGCCTTCGAAGTCAGCCTAAACAAGGCGCAAACCCATGCTAGTACTGGGATTAGAAACCTCCTGCGACGAAACCGGTGTCGCTTTATACGATAGTGAGCGCGGTCTGCTGGCCGATGCACTATTCAGCCAGATCGACCTGCATCGCGCCTATGGTGGCGTGGTGCCGGAGCTGGCCTCGCGAGATCACGTCAAGCGCATGTTGCCCTTGATCCGGCAGGTGCTGGCCGAGGCCGACTGCGTGCCGACCGAGATCGACGCCATCGCCTACACCGCGGGTCCTGGCCTGGTTGGCGCGTTGCTGGTGGGTGCTTCCTGCGCTCAAGCGCTGGCGTTTGCCTGGGGCATTCCAGCGCTCGGCGTGCATCACATGGAAGGCCATTTGCTGGCGCCAATGCTCGAGCCAAAACCGCCGGAATTCCCGTTCGTCGCTTTGTTGGTCTCCGGTGGTCATACACAGCTGGTGCAGGTCGATGGCATCGGCCAATACACCCTGCTCGGTGAGACCCTGGATGACGCAGCGGGCGAAGCGTTCGACAAGACCGCGAAGATGATGGGCCTCAATTATCCGGGCGGGCCGGAAATCGCCAAGCTGGCGGAGCAGGGCGTTGCCGGACGTTTCACCTTCCCGCGTCCGATGTGCGATCGCCCGGGTCTGGAATTCAGCTTCAGTGGCCTGAAAACCTCTGCTCTGAACACTTGGCAGCAATGTGTCAGCGCCGAGGACGACGGCGAGCAAGCCCGTTGCGACATCGCTCTGGCGTTCCAGCAGGCCGTGGTGGAGACTTTGACCATCAAGTGCAAGCGTGCCCTCAAGCAGGCTGGCATGAAGCGTCTGGTGATCGCTGGCGGCGTCAGCGCCAACAAGGCACTGCGGGTTTCGCTGGAAAAAATGCTCGGCGGCATGCACGGCGAGGTGTTTTACGCCCGTCCGGAGTTCTGCACCGACAATGGCGCGATGATCGCGTTTGCCGGATGCCAGCGCTTGCAGGCCGGTCAGCAGGAAAGCCTGGCGATCAGCGTGCAGGCGCGCTGGCCGATGGAGCAGCTGTCGCCGCTGTGATGAGCGGGGCGTATGGGCGGTATTTAAAAATGCCGTTCGCGCCCGGCAAACAGGTCGCGTAGATTGCCGCGGTGGCGCCATACGATCAGCAGCGTGAGCGCGCTCATCGGCAACAGCGCCGCAGGCTCCTGCCACGCAAATAGCGGCAGGGTCAGTGGCGTAGCGATGAGTGCTGCCAGCGAGCTGGTGCGGGTCAGGTAAAACGTCAGCAGCCAGACGCACACGGCGAGCAGCGCGGCGGGTGGATACAGGCCCAGCAGCATGCCGGCCGCCGTGGCGACGCCTTTGCCACCGCGAAAGCGGAAGTACAACGGGAACAGGTGACCGATCACGGCGCACACGCCGATCCACGCCTGATCCTGCAGCGACAGGCCGATTGCCGAAGCGAGCAGCACCGGCAGCAGGCCTTTGCACAGATCACCGAGCAGGGTCAGGATGGCGAGTTTGCGGCCGACCAGGCGCAGCATGTTGGTAGCGCCGGCATTGCCCGAGCCACTCATTCGCGGATCCGGGTTTCCGGTCAGGCGGCTGAGCAAAATGGCGAAGGACAGCGAGCCGAGCAGGTAGGCGAGAATCGCCAGTGACCAAAACATGCTAACTATTCCGGGCGAGGACGCCCTGATTCTAACGGCGCATCGCGCCCTTGTCGTGCAACGGAGAAAAAGGCTTGGACAGAGTGTTTATCGAGGGCCTGGAAGTCGACACCGTGATCGGTGCCTACGACTGGGAACGCGGCATCCGACAGTGCCTGCGTCTTGATCTGAGCTTCGCCTGGGATAATCGCCCGGCCGCAGCCGGTGACGACCTGACCCTGGCGCTCGACTACGCCAGTGTATCCGCGCGGATTCAGGCCTTTGCCGAGCAGGCGCAGTTTCAACTGGTCGAGACGTTCGCCGAGCGCCTGGTTGAAGTGCTGATGAGCGAATTCAAGATCACTTGGGTGCGACTCAAGCTGACCAAGCCTGGTGCAGTGCCTGCCGCCAAGGGTGGTGTAGGTGTGGAGATCGAGCGCGGATGTCGCTGACTCAGGTCTACCTCGGGCTCGGTAGCAATATCGAGCGCGAAACTCATTTGCGGGCAGGTCTTGATGCATTGGCGACGTTTCTGGTGGATATCCGCTGTTCGGCGGTATTCGAGAGTCAGCCAGTGGGGATCAAGAGCGGTCCGTTCTTCAACTTCGTGGTGTCGGCGTTTACCGACCTGCCGTTGATGGAACTGGATCGCCGCTTGAAATTCATTGAGGCGGATAACGGGCGTTATGCGCCGGATCGCAAGGGTTTGCCGCTGGATATCGATGTACTGCTGTATGGCGATCTGGCGGGCAACTTCGACGGATTGCTCCTGCCGCGTGCAGAAATTCTGAAGAACGCCTTTGTGCTGTGGCCGTTGTCGCTGATTGCGCCGGATCGAGTACACCCGGGCGTGGGAAAAAGCTTCGCAACGTTGTGGGCCGAAGCGCAGATCGATCAGGTGCTGGCGCCGGTAGCGTTCGAGTGGCGCGGCGAGCAATTGACCCCGGCAAACATTTAAAACAAAAGCTCGCAGCCTGCGAGCTTTTGATCTTGCCTCATGCGCGCTCTTTGTAAGCCTTCAACGCCTTGAGCCGTTCACGTTTCAGCGCTTCGCCCAACTCCGGCCCTTTGAAACCCTTCTCCAGCAACGGCTGCACCGCCACGCCACGTGCAGCATTCGCCGCGCCACGCAGATAATCCGCCTGTGGATAACTGCGCTGCTCCAGTCCTTTACGTCCCCGAGCATCCATCTCACAGGCGACAATAAACTCCTCAAACCGCTGGGGTCGGCGATAAACGTCAAAGCTCTGCAGCAACTCCAGCAAAGTCGAAGCTTTCAGCTCCAGGGCGCGATGGCCATGGGTGTGATACTGACCAACCAGTAGTGCCAATTCCTGACAGTCTTTCGGCGCCTTGAAGCGCTCATTGACTGCTTTGATCAGCTTCAGGCCTGTGTGCTCATGCGCGATATGCCGTGGCCAGTGTTCTTCCGGCGTCAGGCCTTTACCGAGGTCGTGCAGTAAGCAGGCCCAGCGCACTGTCAGCGGTTGTTTATGCAGCGCCGATTGCTCGAGCACGCTCAACGTGTGAATCCCGCTATCGATTTCCGGATGATGGATTTCCGGTTGTGGCACGCCGAACAACGCGTCGACCTCTGGCATCAGCACTTTCAGCGCGCCGCAGTCGCGCAACACCTGAATGAATACCTGCGGCTGATCTTCCATCAGTGCTCGGGAAATTTCCTTCCAGCTACGCTCAGCGGTCAGCGCCTCAAGCTCACCGGATTCGCTCAGCTCGCGCATCAGCTCAAGCGTCTCGGGCGCGACGGTAAATCCCAGTCCTGCATAACGAGCAGCGAAGCGCGCAACACGCAACACTCGCAGCGGATCTTCGGCGAACGCCGGAGAAACGTGGCGCAATACCCGATCATCCAGATCGCGTCGGCCATGATAGGGGTCGGTCAGATTCTGCTGATCATCCTCGGCCATGGCGTTGATGGTCAGGTCGCGGCGGATCAGGTCTTCTTCGAGGGTGACTTCGGGACTGGCGTGAAAAGTGAACCCGCCATAACCGCGACCGCTTTTGCGCTCGGTGCGGGCGAGGGCATATTCCTCGCCGGTTTTCGGATGAAGGAACACCGGAAAATCCGCACCCACCGGACGAAAGCCTTTAGCGAGCATCTCTTCCGCCGTAGCGCCGACCACGACCCAGTCGATGTCGGTGACCGGTTTGCCCAGCAGGCGATCGCGGACCGCGCCGCCGACTTTATAAATCTGCATGAAAAACCTCCGTAAGCCCGACAGGATAACCCTTGCATCGGATTTGCGGAGGCCGGAACCGGATCAAAGATGAATTACGGCCAGGTCGAGTCGGCCGTAATCGCCTTCGCCGTGTTCACTGCGCGGTGGAACGTGGTGGGTTTTCATGATCTGGTCGCCTTGCAGGGTTTCCAGATGAATATCGAAGCCCCACAACCGGTGCAGGTGTTTGAGTACTTCCTCGGTGGATTCGCCCAGCGGCTTGCGGTCATGTTGCTGGTGGCGCAGGGTCAGAGAACGATCACCGCGGCGGTCGATGCTGTAGATCTGCACGTTGGGTTCGCGATTGCCGAGGTTGTATTGCGCTGCCAGGGTTTCACGAATGATCCGGTAACCGGGCTCGTCATGAATCGCTGGCACCAACAAGTCATCCTTCTGGTCGTCATCGAGAATGCTGAACAGCTTCAGGTCACGGATCACCTTGGGTGACAGGTACTGCAGGATGAAACTCTCATCCTTGAAGCTGCTCATGGCGAACTTGATGCTCGACAACCAGTCGGAACCGGCCAGATCCGGGAACCAGTGGCGATCCTCATCGGTAGGTTCTTCGCACATGCGCCGAATGTCGCGGTACATGGCAAAACCCAGTGCGTACGGGTTGATGCCGTTGTAGTACGGGCTGTCGAAGCCAGGCTGAAACACCACGCTGGTGTGCGAGGTGAGGAACTCCATCATGAAGCCATCGGTGACCAGGCCTTCGTCGTACAGGTCGTTCATCAACGTGTAATGCCAGAACGTTGCCCAGCCTTCGTTCATCACCTGAGTCTGGCGTTGCGGGTAGAAATACTGAGCGATCTTGCGCACGATGCGCACGATCTCGCGTTGCCACGGCTCCAGCAGCGGTGCGTGCTTCTCGATGAAATACAGGATGTTTTCCTGCGGCTCGGCGGGGAAGCGGGCGTTGTCCTTGTCGCTGTATTTGTCCGCGCCTTTGGGGATCGTGCGCCACAGGTCGTTGATCTGTTTCTGCAGGTGTTCTTCGCGATCTTTTTGCCGGCGCCGTTCTTCTTCGGCGGAAATCGGATACGGACGTTTGTAGCGGTCGACCCCGTAGTTCATCAAGGCATGGCATGAGTCGAGCAAGTCCTCCACCGCATCGATGCCGTGGCGTTCCTCGCACTGCATGATGTACTGCTTGGCGAACACCAGGTAATCGATGATCGAGCTGGCGTCAGTCCAGGTGCGAAACAGGTAGTTGCCCTTGAAGAAGCTGTTATGGCCATAGCACGCGTGAGCCACCACCAGTGCCTGCATGCAAATGGTGTTTTCTTCCATCAAATAGGCGATGCACGGGTCCGAGTTGATCACAATCTCGTAGGCCAGCCCCATCTGTCCGCGACTGTAGGATTTTTCGGTGCTGAGGAAGTGTTTGCCGTAGGACCAATGGTGATAACCGAGCGGCATGCCGACTGATGCGTAGGCGTCCATCATCTGTTCGGCGGTGATCACTTCAATCTGGTTGGGATAAGTATCCAGCGCGTAGCCAGCCGCGATACGCGCGATTTCGCGGTCGTAGGCCTGGATCAGCTCGAACGTCCATTCAGAGCCAGTGGAAATCGGTTGGCGCTTCTGCTCTTTGGCGGTTTTGGCGGTCATGGCACTAACCTGCGCTGGAAGAGTTCACGGAAGACCGGATAGATATCCCCGGCCGAGACCAGTTGCTGCTGGGCAAAAGTGTCAGAAAAGGCTTCGGCTATGCGCTCGTATTCGTACCACAAGGCCTGATGTTCGCGCGGGGTGATCTCCACGTAAGTGTAGTACTGCACAAACGGCATGATCTGGTTGATCAGGATGTCGCGGCAGATCGGCGAGTCGTCATTCCAGTTGTCGCCGTCGGAAGCCTGGGCGGCGTAGATGTTCCACTCGTTGCTCGAGTAGCGCTCAGCCATGATCTCTTGCATCAGTTTCAGGGCGCTGGAAACGATGGTGCCGCCGGTTTCCCGTGAGTAGAAAAACTCCTCCTCGTCGACTTCCCGGGCGCTGGTGTGGTGGCGAATGAACACAACATCGATCTTGTCGTAGTTACGTTTGAGGAACAGGTACAACAGGATGAAGAAACGTTTGGCGATGTCCTTGGTGGCCTGGGTCATCGAACCGGAAACGTCCATCAGGCAGAACATTACCGCTTTGGAGCTGGGGTTCGGCTGCTTGATCAGCAGGTTGTATTTCAGGTCGAACGTGTCGAGGAACGGCACCCGATGGATGCGCGCGCTGAGCTTCTCGATTTCCGTTTCCAGCTCTTGAATGTCGCCGAAATTGTCGGGTTCTTCGCGTTTCAGTCGGGCAAGTTCTTCTTTCGCTTCACGCAATTTTTTGCGGCTGCTGCCGGACAATGCAATACGTCGCGCATGCGCCGAGCGCAACGTGCGGATGATGTTGATCCGGGATGGGTTGCCCTCGTTGCTGATGCCGGCGCGTACGGTCTTGAAGGTGTCCGTGCCGGTGAGATTGCGTTTCACCAGATTCGGCAGTTCGAGGTCTTCGAACATGAATTCGAGGAATTCTTCCTGGGTGATCTGGAAGACGAACTCGTCCATGCCTTCGCCGGAATTGCCGGCCTTGCCCGGACCGCGCCCACCACCGCCTCCCGGTGGACGGGCGATGTGTTCCCCGGCGGTAAATTCCTTGTTGCCCGGATGAACGACTGTCTGCTTGCCTCCGCGCCCGTGATGAAGCACCGGTTCGTCGATGTCGCGACCGGGAATGCTGATCTGTTCACCGTGCTCCATGTCGGTAATGGAGCGGCGGCTGACCGCCTCTTCGACAGCCTTCTTGATGTGGTCACGATAGCGTCGCAAAAAGCGCTGACGGTTCACCGTGCTCTTGTTCTTGCCATTCAGACGTCGGTCGATCACATAGCTCATGGGTGGCCCTCCGGGCAGCTTCAAGTTGTGAGCCGCAAGCTGCAAGTAGAAGCCGTTACCCGGAAACCGGGGTTTACGCGCATTCTTCTTGCCGCTTGCAGCCAGTAGCTCGCTGCTGCCTCACTGCGACTTCCGTACCCGTAGGTACCACTCGGAAAGAAGCCGTACCTGTTTGTCGGTGTAGCCACGTTCGACCATTCGTGTGACGAAGTCGTTGTGCTTTTGCTGATCCTCTTTGCTGGCCTTGGCATTGAAGCTGATGACCGGCAGCAGATCCTCGGTGTTCGAGAACATTTTCTTCTCGATGACCACTCGCAGTTTTTCGTAGCTGAGCCAGGTCGGGTTTTTGCCGTTGTTGTTGGCCCGGGCGCGCAACACGAAGTTGACGATCTCGTTGCGGAAATCCTTCGGATTGCTGATGCCGGCCGGTTTTTCGATCTTCTCCAGTTCCTCGTTGAGCGCGACGCGGTTGAGAATCTCGCCGGTTTCCGGATCGCGGTATTCCTGATCCTGAATCCAGAAGTCTGCGTACAGCACGTAGCGGTCGAAGATGTTCTGGCCGTATTCGCTGTAGGACTCGAGGTAAGCGGTCTGGATCTCCTTGCCGATGAATTCGATATAGCGCGGAGCCAGGTATTCCTTGAGGAATCGCAGATAGCGCTCGCGAGTCTCAGCCTGGAACTGCTCTTGCTCGATTTGCTGCTCCAGCACATACAGCAGGTGCACCGGGTTGGCGGCGATTTCATGCGGATCGAAGTTGAACACCTTGGACAGAATCTTGAAGGCGAAGCGCGTTGACAGGCCATTCATGCCTTCGTCAACACCCGCCGAGTCGCGGTATTCCTGAATCGACTTGGCCTTCGGATCGGTGTCTTTGAGGTTTTCGCCGTCGTACACGCGCATCTTCGAGTAGATGTTGGAGTTTTCCGGCTCTTTCAGGCGCGAAAGCACGGTGAACTGCGCGAGCATTTTCAGGGTGTCAGGCGCGCAATGCGCTTTGGCCAGCGAGCTGTTGAACAGCAACTTGTCGTAGATTTTTACCTCGTCGCTTACACGCAGGCAGTACGGCACTTTGACGATGTAAATCCGGTCGATGAACGCTTCGTTGTTCTTGTTGTTGCGGAAGGTGTGCCACTCCGATTCGTTGGAGTGGGCCAGCAGGATCCCGGTGAACGGAATCGCGCCCAGACCTTCTGTACTGTTGTAGTTGCCTTCCTGAGTCGCAGTCAGCAGTGGGTGCAGCACCTTGATCGGTGCCTTGAACATTTCGACGAATTCCATCAGGCCCTGGTTGGCCCGGCACAGCGCGCCCGAATAGCTGTAAGCGTCGGCGTCGTTCTGTGGATATTCTTCGAGTTTGCGGATATCGACCTTGCCCACCAGCGCCGAGATGTCCTGGTTGTTTTCGTCACCCGGTTCGGTCTTGGCGACGGCGATCTGATTGAGGATCGACGGGTACAGCTTGACCACGCGGAACTGGCTGATGTCGCCGCCGAATTCGGCCAGGCGTTTGGTCGCCCATGGCGACATGATGGTGTTCAGGTAGCGTTTCGGAATGCCGAAGTCTTCCTCGAGGATCGCGCCATCTTCAGTGGCGTTGAACAGACCCAGAGGCGATTCGAAGACCGGCGAACCCTTGATCGCGTAGAACGGCACTTTCTCGATCAGCTGTTTGAGCTTCTCGGCCAGCGACGACTTACCGCCACCGACGGGACCGAGCAGATAGAGGATCTGTTTCTTTTCTTCCAGGCCCTGAGCAGCATGGCGGAAATACGACACGATCTGGTCGATGCATTCTTCCATCCCGTGGAAGTCTTCAAAGGCCGGATAGCGACGGATCACCTTGTTGGAAAAGATTCGCGACAGCCTCGAGTTGGTCGAGGTGTCGAGGAGCTCCGGTTCACCGATGGCCAGCAACAGACGCTCGGCGGCAGAAACGTAGGCGCTCCGGTCTTTTTTGCACAGCTCCAGGTACTCCTGCAGCGAGAGTTCTTCCTGGCGTGTGGACTCGAAGCGTTGTTGGAAGTGGCTAAAGATACTCATGACGTCACCTCGCTCGATACGTGGAGCCGACGCCGGATCACTCAGTCGATGCTGGCAACAGTCGTTTTTGACGACAGTTGTTTACCCCCCAGAACTCTTTCGAAGCAGACAACCCCGAAAGCTACTCCCGATGACCCGCGCGCCGGTGTACCGGCTCTCCCCTGATTTGGATGGCCTGGGCTTAAGGATAGTTGGGAATTCGGGAGGTAAAGGCGAGATACGTAATTAGTTGTGGCAGACCGTTCGTCTGCCACCGCCAAGCCCGCAGGAGCCGGGGCTTGGGCGTGACAAAAAAATTATTCGGACGTGCCTTGCGCCGTTTCCGCCGGATAAGTCGTACGCCACAGTTCAAAACCGCCGTCCATGCTGTAGACGTCAGAGAAGCCTTGGCTGATCAGGTAAGCGGCGGCGCCCTGGCTCGAATTACCGTGGTAGCAGACGACCACGGTCGGTGCGTCGAGGTCGGCAGCCTGGATGAAGGCGTGCAGGGAATGATTGTCCAGATGCTTCGAGCCGCTGATGTGCAGCGCAGCAAAAGTAGCGGGATCGCGGACGTCGACCACCACGGCGCCTTGCTCGCGCAGAGTCTGGGCCTGTTCTGGGGGAATACGTTTGAATTCGCTCATGGCGGGTTCCTGTGGCTCGGCTGAAAACGCAGTCTAGCGCGGGGCGCTGGCTGGCGAAGATTCGGTGATAAGTGGCGCGACTGCGGGCAGCAGGCCGCCGTGTTCGTCGCACTTGCACGACAGGCGCTCGCCGCTGTCGACGTTCATCAGGGTCAGGCTGCCGCCCCACACACATCCGGTGTCGAGGGCCGAGATGCCCGGCTCATGCACATTGCCTTCCAGCGCGGCCCAGTGGCCGAAGATTATCCGCAGACCACGGGTCTTGCGTTCCTTGTGCTGGAACCACGGCTTGTAGCCGGGCGGGGCGCTGTCGAGACCTTCCTTGCTTTTGAGGTCGAGCTTGCCCTCGGCGGTACAGAAGCGCATGCGCGTGAAATAGTTGGTGATCACCCGCAAGCGGGTCACACCTTTCAGATCGTTATCCCATTTCGCCGGTTCGTTGCCGTACATGCCATCGAGAAACGCCGGGAACAGGTTGTCGTCGCGCAATGCCGCTTCAACTTCGCCGGCGCACTTCAAGGCCCGGCGCAATGACCATTGCGGCGGAATGCCCGCATGCGTCATCGCCACTTCGCGGCGTTCGTCGTAGTGCATGAGCTTTTGCTGGCGCAGCCACTCCATCAATTCGGCGCAGTCAGGGGCTTCGACGATCTCGCGCAGGGTGTCGCTTTTTTTCATGCGCTCGATGTTCCTCGCGGCCGCGAGCAGGTGCAGATCATGGTTGCCCAGCACGCAGACCAGCGACTCGCGCATCCCATACAGGAAGCGCAGGGTCTCCAGCGATTGCGGGCCACGGTTGACCAGATCACCCACCAGCCACAGCCGATCGTGAGCCGGGTCGAAGGCGACTTGCTTGAGCAGGCACTTGAGTGGCTCAAGACAGCCTTGCAGGTCGCCGACGGCATAAGTCGTCATCAGTGCAGGGATCCGGGAACGGCGAGGCGGAAGGGTTTGATGACCGCGTCGAAGTGTTTGCCATCAGTGGCGACCATTTCGTAGGTGCCCTGCATGGTGCCGACCTTGGTGGTCATCACTGTGCCACTGCTGTAGGTGTGGCTCTGACCGGCGTCGATCAACGGCTGCTGACCGACGACGCCAGCACCACGAACCTCCTCGACATGCCCGTCGCCATCAGTGATCACCCAGTGCCGGGAAATCAGCCGGGCAGGCTGCTCGCCATTGTTATGCACGGTGATGGTGTAGGCGAAGGCAAAGCGGTCTTGCTCGGGTTGTGATTGGTCTGCCAGATAGTGCGTAACGACACTGACGTCGACCTGATAACGAGGATCGGACATGCAAAAAGGCCTTAGAAGCGGAGCGCGGAGGCGTAGCTGATCGGGATTCAGTCTAGGCAAGTATCGGGCAGTAAACCAGACTGGCTGGCTGCCCGATAGCGATCATTGCCTGTCAGTCGGCTGCAGGCTGTGGCGCTGGCTGCTCGGCGAGCTTGTCGGCCAAGCGCACAAAAGCGGCGAGATCGAGCTGCTCGGGACGCAGGCTGCCATCGACGCCGGCGGCTTCGATCTCGTCGTTGCTCATCAATTGCTTGAGCGTATTGCGCAGGGTTTTGCGGCGCTGGTTGAAGGCTTCGCGCACGACGCGCTCCAGCAGTTTGTGATCCTTGGCCGGGTGCGGCAGCACAGCGTGTGGCACCAGACGCACGATGGCCGAGTCGACCTTCGGCGGCGGATTGAACGCGCCCGGGCCGACGTTGAACAGATGCTCAACGCGGCAGTGGTACTGAACCATGATCGACAGGCGACCCCAGTCACCGCCACCTGGGCCGGCAGCCAGACGCTCAACCACTTCTTTTTGCAGCATGAAGTGCATGTCGCGGATGATCCCTGCGTTGTTCAGCAGGTGAAAGATCAGCGGCGTGGAGATGTTGTACGGCAGGTTGCCAACCACGCGCAGGCTGTTCGGCGCGGCGTTGAGGCTATTGAAGTCGAACTTCAGCGCATCACCCTGATGCAGATTGAAGTTGCTCATGCCGGCGAACTGCTGGTTGAGGATCGGGATCAGGTCCTTGTCCAGCTCCACCACATCAAGTTGCCCGCCACTCTTGAGCAGCCCTTGGGTCAGCGCGCCCTGGCCCGGACCGATTTCCAGCAGGCGATCTTCGGGTTTGGCGTGGATGGAGCGCAGGATGCGGTCGATAACGCCGGCATCGTGCAGGAAGTTCTGGCCAAAGCGTTTACGCGCCTTGTGTTGGTAATGCTCAGTCATACATGGGTCTCGGCCATCTGGTAGGCGGTTTCCAGGGCGACTTGCAGGCTGCCGGTGTCGATCTTGCCGCTGCCGGCCAGATCCAGGGCAGTGCCGTGGTCGACCGAGGTGCGGATGATCGGCAAGCCGAGGGTCACGTTGACCGCCGCGCCGAAGCCTTTGTACTTCAGCACGGGCAGGCCCTGGTCGTGGTACATCGCCAGCACCGCGTCGCAGTGCTCCAGATATTTTGGGGTAAACAGAGTGTCGGCAGGCAGCGGGCCACGAAGGTCCATGCCCTCGCCGCGCAGGCGCTCTAATGTAGGTTCGATGATGTCGATTTCTTCATGGCCCAGATGTCCGCCTTCACCGGCGTGCGGGTTGAGCCCGCAGACCAGGATGCGCGGTTGGGCGATGCCGAATTTTTGTTGCAGGTCGCTGTGCAGAATCCGCGTGACCCGCTCCAGCCGCTCAGATGTGATCGCATCGGCAATCTCGCGCAAGGGCAGGTGGGTGGTGACCAGTGCCACGCGCAAACCGCGGGTGGCGAGCATCATCACCACTTGCGCGGTGTGCGTCAGGTCGGCCAGAAATTCCGTATGCCCGGAGAAGGCAATGCCCGATTCGTTGATCACGCCTTTGTGTACCGGAGCGGTGATCATCCCGGCGA
Organism: Pseudomonas sp. TWP3-1; assembly: GCF_049896625.1. Lineage (NCBI taxonomy): Bacteria > Pseudomonadati > Pseudomonadota > Gammaproteobacteria > Pseudomonadales > Pseudomonadaceae > Pseudomonas > Pseudomonas sp. TWP3-1. The sequence goes on along the minus strand of NZ_JAFCUQ010000014.1, from coordinate 39,192 downwards.
AGTCGCCGTTCAGACAGCCATTACCGGCGCGGGTCAGGGTCTCAAGGACGAATGCGGCGTTGGCCTTGTCCAGTTGCCCGGCAACCACCGGGGCGCTGAGCGGAGTGTCCCAGACATACAGGCTGTTGGCCGGCGCCGGCGCGTCCGGCCAGTGACCGGGCGATACGGGCAACAGATTGACAGCCAGCCCCAACTGCGCGGCCCGCTCTATGAGCAGGTCGCGGCTGGTGATGGCAATCAGGGGATGTGGCTGGGTTTGCGAGGCGAGCAGCAGGCACAGGTCTGGACCTATGCCGGCCGGTTCGCCGGGTGTCAGCGCGAAACGTTTGGGTTTCACTGCGCTGCCTGGTCTGCACCAGGGAGTTTGATCTCTACGTACGCTTCGTCACGGATCTGACGCAGCCAGGTTTGCAGCTCTTCGTCGTATTTGCGGTTACGCAGGACGGTCATTGCTTGCTGCTCACGGGCCTGTTCGGTGCCGTCAGTGGCGCGACGGCCAAGGACTTCCAGAACGTGCCAGCCATATTGAGTCTGGAACGGCCTGGACAACTGACCTTGTGGGGTCTTGGCCATCACTTCGCGGAATTCCGGAACCAGTGCGTTAGGGTCGATCCAGTTCAGGTCGCCGCCATTGAGGGCAGAACCCGGATCTTCCGAGTAGCTCTTGGCCAGCGTGGCGAAGTCTTCGCCTGCTTCGATACGCGAGTACAGCGACTCGACCAAAGCCTTGGTTTTCGCTTCGTCACGAATAGGGCTCGGTTTGACCAGGATGTGCCGTACATGCACTTCGTCACGTACCTGGGCCTCGCCACCACGTTTGCCCAACAGCTTCAGGATGATGAAGCCGCCCGGAGTACGTGCTGGTTGAGTGAAGTCGCCAACGGCCATGCTGCTCAGCTCACGGTCGAACGGCGGTGGCAACTGAGCTGCTTTACGCCAGCCCATTTCGCCGCCTTCCAGTGCGTTGTCGCTGGCAGAGTTGGCAACGGCCAATTGGCCGAAGTCAGCGCCTTGCTTGAGTTGTTGATAGACGTCCATGGCCTTGCGCGCGGCGCTCTGAATTGCTTCGGAGTTGGCGCTTTCCGGGGTCGGGATCAGGATGTTGGCCAGGTGCAGTTCTTCGGACAATTGCGCTTTGCCCAGGTCGGAGGCGAGGAAGTTTTTCACTTCCTGCTCCGAAACCTGAATACGTTCGGCAACACGGCGCTGACGCACACGGCTGATGACCATTTCGCGGCGGATCTGCTCACGGGCGTCGTCATAAGACAGACCGTCGCGAGCCAGAGCAGCGCGGAATTGGTCCACGGACATGTTGTTGCGCTGCGCAATGGTGCCGACAGCCTGGTTCAGTTCTTCATCAGTGATGCGAATGCCGGAGCGTTCGCCGATCTGCAGTTGCAGGTTTTCGACGATCAGGCGTTCGAGCACCTGCTGATCCAGCACGCCCGGAGGAGGCGCGCCACCGCCACGCTTGGCGATGGTTTGCTGCACTTCGTGGACGCGTTGATCCAGCTGGCTCTGCATGACCACGTCGTTATCGACGATGGCCACCACTTTATCGAGGGACTGTACCGCGGCGTTGGCCGCGGTACCCAGGAACAGCGCGCCCAGCATCAGCGGGCGCAGACAATCAGAAAGCTTGGTCTTCACGTTGACGATAACCTTGGATGCCTTTGTCGAGGAAGCTCTCTACCTTGGCGCCAGTCAGGCCGCCGAGTCCCTTCAGAACAATTTGGAGGAAGATGCCGTGGTCGCCTTTTTCGTTTTCCGGGGCGTTCTGACTGTTCTCGTCATAGCTGACCCAGTAACGGTTGATCAGGCGCAGTTTCCAGCAGCAGTTGTCGTATTCGAAACCACCGAAGGCTTCCAGCGTGCGGTTACGGTTGTAGTCATACTGCCAGCGGCTGATAGCGTTCCATTGCGGCACGATCGGCCAGATGACCGAGAAGTCGTGCTGCTGGATTTTGTAGTAATCCTTGATGTAACCAGGTTGTCCCGCAGTACCGTAGTCGCCGCCGACGGTCCACTTGCCGGTGCTTTGGTCGTAGCGGACCTGGTCATTGCGATAACGGTAACCGGCGTTGATAACCTTGTTCGGGTTGTCTTCAGGCTGGTAATGGAACATCGCACTGCCCGAACGTGGGCTGCGGCTGTCCGGATCCCAGTTGTAGTCGGCAGTGGTGCGCCAATCGCGGTTCCAGCGGTATTCGTACTCAAGCGCGTACGGCGAAACATTGGAGCGCGCATCGTCACGGATCTTCGCGTCAATGCCCGGAAGTTGAACCTCGCGATCCTTGAAGTACACCGCCTGGCCGACGCTGATGCGTTGACGTTCGAAACCGCTGTCTTCGATCCAGCGGCTGGTTACGCCCAGCGACAGCTTGTTCTCGTCGCCCACGCGGTCGGAACCGGAGAAGCGATTGTCACGGAACAACGATGCGTAGTTGAAGGTGTATTCGCTGGTGTCGAATACTGGAATGTCTTTCTGGTCTTCCTCAGGCACATAAAGGTAGAACAGGCGTGGCTCCAGAGTTTGACGGTAGTTCTTGCCGAAGAACGAAGTATTGCGGTCGAAATACAGGCCGCTGTCGATGCTGGCGATCGGTACGCCGCGGTTCTGCGAGCTGCTGAACGACTCGCCAAGTGCTGAGGCGCCATTGCGATTGGTCGCCAAATCGGCTTTGCCTCTACCATCCAGATCCAGCTCGTACTGGGTGTACTGATACTTGAGCGATGGCTTGAGGAAGCCATAATTCCAGTTCATTGGCAGACTGACGCCCGGCTTCAGGTTCAAGCGGGTGCCGTTGGCGCGATCCAGTCCGAGGACATTGCGGTCCAGCCTAGGCTGAACGGTCACGCCATCTTCCAGTACGAAATCGCCATCCTTGAGGTCTCGATCAAACCGCACGACCTCGGTCTCGTAATCGAAATTCAGACCTTCCGGGTGATACGGCAGCTGACCATTGAAGGTGATCTGCGGCAGACGGTCATACGGAGTGATGTTCGACACGGTCGCCAACTGATACGCCTGAGCGTTCAGACGTGCTGTATAGCTGTCGCCACGGTAGGTGACCGAACCCTGCTGGTTCACATAGTCGTCGCTTTTTATACCGATCTGATCAGTCTGCAGATCCTGGAAGTAATACGGATCGCTGATCTTGGTGTAATCGACCTGAGTCAGCACGCGGGAGTCGAGACCGCCCTTGTGCTGCCAGTTGTACATGTAGCGGGTTTTTTCGTAATCGGTCTGTTTGCTGCGATCGGTGTTGTCGTCGTTCAGATACGCGGCGCCAAACTGGCCTTCGCTCGACTGGGTCAGATAACGGAACTCACCTTCCACCAGCATGCCGCGCTTGCTCATGTAGCGCGGGTACAACGTGGCGTCATAGTTCGGCGCCAGGTTGAAGTAATACGGAGTAACCAGCGTGAAGCCGGTATCGCTGCCGGTGCCGATGGTCGGCGGCAGGAAACCGGACTGGCGACGGTCATCGATCGGGAAATAGATGTACGGCGTGTACAGGATCGGAATGTCCTTGACCCGCAGCGTCACGTTGGTCGCGGTACCGAAACCGGTGGCCGGGTTCAAGGTGATGTTGTTGCCCTTGAGCTGCCAGGCGTTGCTGTTCGGTTCGCACGTGGTGTACGTGCCGTCCTTCAAGCGGATGATCGCGTTTTCGGCACGCTTGGCGTACAGCGCGTTACCGCGAATGCGCGATTTGTGCATCACGTATTCCGCGTTGTCGACCTTGGCTTCACCGGTATCGAGTTGCACCTGAGCGGCGTCGCCAACGATCAGCGCGCCGTTGTCGCGGATGCGCACGTTGCCGGCCAGTTCGCCACGGTTTTCGGCTTGATACAGGTTGGCCTCGTCGGCCTCGACCTGCATGCTGCCCTGACGCATGACCACGTCACCGGCAAGGCTGGCGACCTGGGAATCCTGCTGATAACGCGACGCCTTGGCACCGATGAAGGTCGGGGCGTCACTTTTATTCGTCTTGTCATTCATGCCAGGACGAATCGGTTCGATATAGGAACCAGAGCAGTAAGGACCGGTCTCGGCCAATTGGGCGGCGGTGAGCTTCTCGCGCGGAACCCAGTCGAGGTGACTGTAGTCTTCGCTACGGGACTTCAGGCCGCGGCCCTTGGACTCGGTAACCAGTGCGGTTTTCGGACCGCTGTCCTGGCTGGTGCCTTCCTCGGAACTGGCTTCGCCAGCGGCACTGACGGCGCTGCCGTCATGTACCGGACGCGGAGGCAAAGCAGCCGCCGGCGTCTTGGGCGCACAGTCCCAGGCACCCGTAGCCGAAACGGAACAGTCATACTGCTCGGCGGCGACAACGAAGGAACTGGCCAGAGGTTGCATAGCCAGCAGACTGCCGGTTACCAACAACGGAAATTTTTTACGAAACGCGGGGGATTTCAATGCCATCTTATTAGTCCGGGCTTCCTGCGTGCCATCTGCCCGCGGTGTGGGCCGCACGCCTCTCGATGGTCTGAAAAAGATGCTGGATAATAAAGCATGACCCGCTTGACGGCTAGCGCCGTCGGAGACCCTTGCAATGCCTGACCAAGATGTACGCTTGCAACACCTGAAAGTTTGGCTCGATGAACAACTGGCAAGCCTTTTTGCCGCGCAAGGCTGGGGCGCCGTACCCCCGGCCACGTTGACCGCGGCCAGCAGCGACGCGAGTTTTCGCCGTTACTTCCGTTGGGAAGGCGCGGGTCGCAGTTTTGTCGTGATGGACGCACCTCCACCCCAGGAAAACTGCAAACCGTTCGTGGATATCGCGTTTTTGCTGGCGAAATCCGGAATAAATGTTCCAAAAATTTACGCGGAAGACCTCGATCGCGGATTTCTTTTGCTCAATGACCTCGGCAACCAGACCTATCTGGATGTGATCAATGGCGAAAATGCCGACGATCTGTTCGACGACGCACTGCAAGCATTGCTGGCTTTCCAGCAGTTGCCAATGGTCGCGCCATTGCCGAGCTATGACGTGGCATTGCTGCGCCGCGAGCTGGAATTGTTCCCTGAGTGGTATGTGAAGCATGAATTGGGTATCGAGTTCGATGCGGCTCAGCAGCAACTGTGGCAGCAGGTCAGCGATCTGCTGATCGACAGCGCTCTGGCTCAGCCGAAAGTGCTGGTGCACCGCGACTATATGCCACGCAACCTGATGCTCAGCGAACCGAATCCCGGCGTACTGGATTTCCAGGATGCGGTCTACGGCCCGGTGACCTACGACGTGACCTGCCTGTTCAAGGATGCCTTTCTCAGCTGGCCTGAAGAACGTGTGCGCGGCTGGCTGGAAATTTATTGGCAGCAAGCAGCAGCGTTGAACATTCCGGTGCAGCCGGACTTCGAAGACTTCCTGCGCGCCAGCGATCTGATGGGTGTGCAGCGTCATCTGAAAGTCATCGGCATTTTCGCGCGCATCTGCCACCGCGATGGCAAGCCGCGTTATCTGGCGGATGTGCCGCGTTTCTTTGCCTATATAGAAGCGGTGATCGCGCGGCGTCCTGAGCTGGCGGATCTGCAAGCGCTGTTGAGCAGCCTGCGCGGCGGAGTGACTGCATGAAAGCGATGATACTGGCGGCAGGCAAAGGCGAGCGCATGCGCCCGCTGACCCTGACCACCCCCAAACCGCTGGTGCGCGCTGGCGGGGTTCCCCTGATCGAATATCACCTGCGCGCCCTCGCGGCGGCAGGCTTCAACGAAATCGTGATCAACCACGCCTGGCTCGGTCAGCAGATCGAGGATTACCTGGGCGACGGCTCGCAGTTCGGCGTCAGCATCCAGTACTCGCCGGAAGGCGAACCTCTGGAAACCGGCGGCGGGATTTTCCGCGCCTTGCCGCTGCTCGGTGATGACGCGTTTCTGGTGGTCAACGGTGATATCTGGACCGATTACGACTTCAGCGTCTTGCATCAGCCGAGCAACGGCCTGGCGCATCTGGTGCTGGCGGATAACCCGGCGCATCACCCGACTGGCGATTTCATGCTGGTCGATGGTGAGGTGCAGGATGCTCAGCCCGGTGCTGCGACCCTGACCTACAGCGGCATCGCAGTGCTGCATCCGCAGTTGTTCGATGGCTGCACGGACGGCGCATTCAAACTCGCGCCGTTATTGCGTAAAGCCATGGGCGAAGGGCAGGTGACAGGCGAGCGTCTGAAAGGCCACTGGGTTGATGTCGGCACTCACGAGCGTCTGGCCGAAGCCGAAACCTTGATAGAAGCGAGTCGCTGATATGTTGTGGCCAGGGACTCTGATTGGAGCCGGAGCGGGTTTTGCGATTGCAAGCATTCCGGGGGCCATGCTTGGGGCTTTGTTGGGGCAAGCGCTGGATCGGCGCCTGCAACTGCAGAGCTGGGGGCATTTGCGGGAAAAACTCGGCGGCAAGCCGATGCTGCGCAACGACGAACTGCTGTTCGTGTTGCTCGGGCGGCTGGCCAAACGCGACGGGCGCGTCACGGACGGGCATATCCAGCAGGCGCGTCAGGAGATGCGCGCGTTGGAGATGAGTGAGCCGGCACAGCGCCGGGCGATTGCTGCGTTCAATCGCGGCAAGTCCGGCAGTGACAATTTGCGCGGTTATCTGCGGCGCTTGAGTGGTCAGCCGCACGCCGCCGAAGGTGTGTTGCGTGCCTGCTTGCGCATGGTCTGGGCCGATGGCCGGGCCGGTGCCAGTGAACGTGAGTTGTTGGCGCAGTGGGGCAAATGGCTGGGCTGGACCAGCCAGCAAATCCAGGCCTTGGCGGCTGATTACGAACCGAACAAGCGTCCAGTGGTGAGTGCTGCGTTGAGCTATCAGGAGGCGATGAGTCTGCTGGGCGTTTCTGCGAGCAGCGAGCCGGCGCAGATCAAGCGCGCTTATCGGCGCCTGCTCAGTCGGCATCATCCGGACAAGATTGCCGGGACGGGGGCGAGTCAGGCGCAGGTGCGTGACGCGACCGACAAAACCCGTGAGTTACATAGCGCGTATACATTGATTCGAGAGCGCAGAGACTTTCGCTAACGGCTGAAGATCAAGAGATCGCAGCCTTCGGCAGCTCCTACAGGGTTCACATCAAACCCGTGTAGGAGCTGCCGAAGGCTGCGATCTTTTGCTTTTGCTGCAATCAGTCCGGGGTTTGCGGATTCAGGAAACCGCGCACGCGACGAAACAACTGTTCCTGCTCAGCCTTGTTGTCCGGCAATGCCTTGAGCGCCACCTGACTGAATGCCGGAGTCTTCAGACGCTTGCTCGCCTGCATCCGCTCCAGCGCGGCGTTGCGATCCAGCGGCTTGTCCATGTAGAAGAGGTCGGCGGTCGGCAGTTTCAGGGTCGGCGTCAGTTCCACCAGTTCCGGCTTGGCCTTCGGCGGCACCTGCGCTGCCACCATCAGAAATTTTGCCACTTGCGATGTCTGCCGCTCACTCAGATAACGCGCCGCCCAATAGGCGCCGGTGCCGTGACCGAGTACGACGATGCTGCGGGCACTTTGCGATTCAGCGTAGGCAATCGCAGCGTCGATGCGCGCGAAAATTCGTTCGGCGTCAGCCTTGGACTGCTCTTCAGCCGTTTCGGCAACCACCTTGTCAGCGACATCGGCTTCACCGCCCGCGGCTTGCTCGATCGGCTGGGCGGTGGTCGAGTCCTTGCTGCCGGGGTCGGCGGCTTTCGGCGCGACCGGGGTTTCAACTACGCGCGGTGCGATGGCTTCGCTTTGCTGATCGGGCAGGGTGATACTCAGGCTGCTCCACTTGGCATCCGGCAGTTTTTGCCGCAGCGGACCGATGGCTTGCGGCCAGTCAGCGGTTTCGCCTGCGCCTGGGATGATGATCACCGCGCCCTCGGGTTCGGCGACATTGGCCGGCTTCCACAGGGCGAGGAAGGTGTCGCTGCCTGCCTGCAACTGCTGCTGTTCCTGGGCTGGAACCGTGCGTTCGAGTGCAGCGGCTTCTTCCTGACTACGCTCAAGCAATGGCGAGCGTTCGACCGGTTTTTCTGCAGCGGATTTCTCCGTTGCAGCGGCGGGCGCCGGATCGGCGGCTTCGACGGAAAACGCACTAGGCAGGATCAGCGACAGGCACAATGCTGGCATTGCCAGGCGGGAGACAGGGGGCATCGGTTATTCCAGGCCAGAAAGTATCCCGGCAGCCTAATGGGTTGGTCAGAATTTGTCAGTGTATGAGACTTCAATGATGCGTTTTTGCTGCCTGTGGGTTATCGGCTGTTTGTGCATTCCCTTGATGGGCTGGGCGGCGCCTGCGCCACCGATGCACAGCGCGCAATTATCGGCGAGCCAGCAGGCGTGGCTGGCGCAGCACCGCGAATTGCGCGTCGGGCTGGTGTTGCAAGTGCCGTACGCGCAATACGACCGGCGCTTGCAGCGCCTGTCCGGGGCCAATGTCGAGTTGATGAAGTGGCTGGCCCAGGCGCTGAACATCGAGCTGAGCTGGCGCAATTTTCCAGACCTGGCGCAATTGGAAGCCGCAGTGCGTGACGGCGAGGTCGACATCGCTCCGGGTCTGACTCAGACGCCGGGTGCGCTGCGCCTGTGGCAATTCTCCGACCCGTACATGCGCGTGCCGCAACTGGTGGTCAGCGACCAGAAGGCCAGCGGCGCGGTGGAGCTGGAAAAACTCGACAGTCAGACTCGGGTTGCGGTGCGCATGCCGAGCGTCACCGCCGATTATCTGCGTGGCAATTATCCGCATCTGAATCTGCAAGGCGTGCCGCTGGAGCGCCAAGCCTTACAACTGTTGTTGAGTCAGCAAGCGTCGTACGCGGTGGTCGATGAGGCGCAGCTTGGACGACTGTCGGCGGAACCGGAGTTCGCCGGGTTGGTGGTGGTCGGTGATATTGGCCTGCCGCAATTGCTGCGGGTTGCCACCCGACGTGACTGGCCGAAACTGGCGGGGATCGTCGAAAGCGGCTTGCGCGCGATCCCGGCCAAGGATCTGGAACGCTTGCACACACAATGGTTGCAGCCTAAATATCCGCGTCTTACCGAGTCGCCGGGCTTCTGGCAGAACCTCAGCCTGTTGTTCGCTGTGCTGTTACTCAGTTGCGCCGCGATTGTGTGGTGGCAAAGGCGTCAGCAACACAGTCTTGAGCTACGCCTGCTGGCGGCGCGCGAGGACATTGCTCAGCGTGCGGCAAGCGAGGAAGCGCTGCGTCTGACGCAGTTTTCTATCGACCAAAGTACCGTCGGCATTCTCTGGGTCAATTGGGACAGCCACGTGCGCTACGCCAACCGCGCGGCGGAAAACATGCTCGGTTATCTGCAGGGCGCGCTGATCGAGCGGCCGCTGATCGACTTCGAACCCGGCCTGCACATGGATCGCTGGCTCAACCTGTGGAAACGCGCCCGCGCCAGCGAAGAAGGGCCGCTAAGCTTTGAAACCAACTGCGTGTGCGCCGATGGCAGCGTGTTGCCGGCCGATGTGTCGCTGAGCTTCCTGCGTTTTCGCGACAGCGAATATCTGGTGGTTTACCTGACTGACGTCACCGAGCGCCGTCGCGCGTTGGCCGCGTTGCAGGAAAGCGAAGCACGTTTGCAGGGGATCGCGGCCAACGTGCCGGGACTGGTGTTCCGCCTGGAGCGAGCGCCGGTCACCGGGCAGATCGACTTTGCCTACATCAGCGAGGGCAGCGAAAGTCTGGTCGGCTATGCGCCCGCCGCCATCGCCCATCGCGACATGGGCCTGCGCAGTCTGGTGCACCCGGATGACAAGGCTAGTTATCACCGGACTCAGGATCAGGCGCTGGACACTGACAGCGACTGGTCGTGGCAGGGGCGGATTGTCACCCGCCAAGGCGAGCAGCGCTGGGCGGAAATCAAGGCGATCACCCGGCAACTGGAGGACGGCGCTTACGTCTGGGACGGCATCGTCTGGGACATCAGCGAGAGTAAACGCATCGAGCTGGAACTGGCCGCATCGCGCGAGCAACTGCGCGAACTGTCGGCGCACCTTGAAAGCGTGCGCGAAGAGGAAAAGGCGCGCATCGCCCGCGAAGTCCACGATGAACTGGGGCAGATGCTCACCGTGCTGAAACTCGAGACATCCATGTGCGAACTGGCCTACGCGCAACTCGACCCTGGTCTGAATGAACGACTGAACAGCATGAAGCGCCTGATCGCCCAGTTGTTTCAGCTGGTGCGGGATGTGGCGACGGCGTTGCGCCCGCCGATTCTCGATGCCGGGATTGCGTCGGCAATTGAGTGGCAGGCGCGGCGTTTTGAAGCGCGTACGCAGATTCCGTGTCTGGTGCAGGTGCCGGACAACCTGCCGCCGCTCAGCGACGCCAAGGCCATCGGGCTGTTCCGGATCTTGCAGGAGGCGCTGACCAACGTCATGCGCCACGCTCAGGCGCATACTGTGGAACTGACGCTGGCGCTGGAAGGCGACGAATTGTGTCTGACGGTCAGCGATGATGGCGTAGGATTTGTCGCCGCTGGCGGTCGGCCGACTTCCTTCGGGGTGGTCGGAATGCGCGAACGCGTGTTGATCATGGGCGGGCAGTTGGCGCTGGACAGTCAGCCGGGTGAAGGCACGACCCTGAGTGTGCGAGTGCCGCTGGATGAGGAGAAGTAAGTGATCCGTGTACTGGTAGCCGAAGACCACACCATCGTCCGTGAAGGCATCAAGCAATTGATCGGCCTGGCCAAAGATCTGCTGGTGGTGGGGGAGGCGAGCAATGGCGAACAACTGCTCGAGACCCTGCGCCATTTGCCGTGCGAAGTCGTGTTGCTGGACATCTCGATGCCCGGTGTAAACGGCCTCGAGGCGATCCCGCGAATTCGTGCGCTGAACAATCCACCGGCAATTCTGGTGCTGTCGATGCACGACGAAGCGCAAATGGCCGCACGAGCGTTGAAGGTCGGCGCCGCCGGGTATGCGACCAAGGACAGCGATCCGGCGCTGCTGCTGACGGCGATCCGCAAGGTCGCGGCGGGCGGGCGCTATATCGACCCGGATCTGGCCGATCGCATGGTCTTCGAAGTCGGCCTGACTGATGCGCGGCCGCTGCATTCATTGCTCTCGGAGCGCGAGTTTTCGGTGTTCGAACGTCTGGCCCAAGGCGCCAACGTCAACGACATCGCCCAGCAACTGGCCCTGAGCAGCAAGACCATCAGCACGCACAAGGCGCGTCTGATGCAAAAGCTCAACATCACTTCGCTGGCCGAACTGGTCAAATACGCGATGGAACACAAACTCCTCTGACTGCTCGCGCAATTCCCCTGTAGGAGCTGCCGCAGGCTCGGGCCGCGATCGGACGATCTTTTGATCTTTAGCAGCAAGATCAAAAGATCGCAGCCTCGTTGCACTCGACAGCTCCTACAGGAGCTTTGGGTGGGCATGTCCATTAGCGACAGCGGCTTTTGCCTGTGCTGGCGGCTTGTAGCTTCAAGCTTGCCGCTGACTTACCCAAACGCGCCATCCTTGTAGGGCAATCCCTACCCGCAACCTTCCATCCCGCTGAGGCGATTCTCTCCTGCACCCCGATTTGCGTGACTGCCGCCAGCCACTAGGCTTGATACACAAGCAGTCATCAACAACAAAGGTGTGGGTATGAGCCAGGTCGATTCAAACGCAGGGGCCAGTGATGTGCTGGTCAGCTTTCGTGGAGTGCAGAAGAGCTACGACGGCGAGAACCTGATCGTCAAAGACCTCAACCTGGACATTCGCAAGGGCGAATTCCTCACCCTGCTCGGGCCGTCCGGTTCGGGCAAGACCACCAGCCTGATGATGCTCGCCGGTTTCGAAACGCCGACCGCCGGGGAAATTCTGCTGGCCGGGCGTTCGATCAACAACGTGCCGCCGCACAAACGCGACATCGGCATGGTGTTCCAGAACTACGCGCTGTTCCCGCACATGACCGTCGCCGAAAACCTGGCGTTCCCGCTGACCGTGCGCGGCCTGAACAAGAGCGACGTCAGCGACCGGGTAAAAAAAGTCCTGAGCATGGTGCAGCTCGACGCCTTCGCCCAGCGCTATCCGGCGCAACTCTCCGGTGGTCAGCAACAGCGTGTGGCACTGGCCCGGGCCTTGGTGTTCGAGCCGCAACTGGTGCTGATGGACGAACCGCTCGGCGCCCTCGACAAACAACTGCGTGAACACATGCAGATGGAAATCAAACACCTGCACCAGCGCCTCGGCGTGACCGTGGTCTACGTAACCCACGATCAGGGTGAAGCACTGACCATGTCCGACCGCGTCGCGGTGTTCCATCAGGGCGAGATCCAGCAGATCGCTCCGCCGCGCACCCTCTACGAAGAACCGAAAAACACTTTCGTCGCCAACTTCATCGGCGAGAACAATCGACTCAACGGGCGTCTGGTCAGTCAGAGCGGTGAGCGCTGCGTGGTCGAGCTGGGGCGTGGGGAAAAGGTCGAGGCATTGGCGGTCAACGTCGGTCAGACCGGCGAACCGGTGACCCTGTCGATCCGTCCGGAGCGCGTCAGCCTCAACGGTTCGAGCGATCAATGCGTCAACCGCTTCTCCGGGCGGGTGGCCGAATTCATCTATCTGGGCGACCACGTCCGGGTGCGCCTGGAAGTCTGCGGCAAGACCGATTTCTTCGTGAAACAACCGATTGCCGAGCTCGATCCCGCGCTCGCCGTCGGCGACGTGGTACCGCTTGGCTGGCAGGTCGAACACGTTCGCGCGCTCGACCCACTTCTAGAGGCGCATTAATCGCCCCGCAATACCAACACCAACCCTGCACGTGGAGAGAACAATAAATGTTGAGATCCCTGAAGTTCACAGCCCTGACCCTGGGCCTGATGGGTGCGGCCAGCGCAATGGCCGCCGGCCCGGATCTGACCGTGGTGTCGTTTGGCGGGGCGAACAAGGCGGCGCAAGTCAAAGCCTTCTACGCACCGTGGGAAGCGGCGGGCAACGGCAAAATTGTTGCTGGCGAGTACAACGGCGAGATGGCCAAGGTCAAAGCCATGGTCGATACCAAAAGCGTGTCGTGGGACCTGGTGGAAGTTGAATCGCCGGAACTGTCCCGTGGTTGCGATGAAGACATGTTCGAGCAGCTCGACCCTGCGCTGTTCGGCAAGACCGAAGATTACGTCAAGGGCGCAATCCAGCCGTGTGGCGTGGGCTTCTTCGTGTGGTCGACCGTGCTCGCCTACAACGCCGACAAGCTGAAAACCGCGCCAACCAGCTGGGCAGACTTCTGGGACACCAAGAAATTCCCGGGCAAGCGTGGCCTGCGCAAAGGCGCCAAATACACTCTCGAATTCGCCTTGATGGCTGACGGTGTTGCGCCGAAAGACGTCTACAAGGAACTGGCGAGCAAGGGCGGCCAGGATCGCGCGTTCAAGAAACTTGATGAGCTGAAACCGAGCATTCAATGGTGGGAGGCCGGTGCGCAACCGCCGCAGTACCTCGCTTCCGGTGACGTGGTGATGAGCTCGGCCTACAACGGCCGGATTGCTGCGGTGCAGAAAGAATCCAACCTGAAAGTGGTGTGGAACGGCGGTATCTACGACTTCGACGCATGGGCTATCCCGAAAGGTCTGGACGCCAAGCGTGCGGAAGCGGCGAAGAAATTCATCGCGTTCTCGGTACAGCCGCAGCAGCAGAAGACCTACTCGGAAAACATCGCCTACGGCCCGGCCAACACCCAAGCCGTGCCGCTGCTGGCCAAGGATGTCCTGAAAGACATGCCGACCACCCCGGAAAACATCGCCAACCAGGTGCAGATCGACGTCAGCTTCTGGGCGGACAACGGCGAGCAACTGGAGCAGCGCTTCAACTCCTGGGCTGCGAAGTAACCAAAACCCCAACTTCGGGAATGAGCTGTTGTGGCGAGGGAGCTTGCTCCCGCTGGGTTGCGAAGCAGCCCCAAAATACTTGTGAGTGCTGCGCACTCAAGCGGGAGCAAGCTCCCTCGCCACACAAGCCAATTCCCACAGGTTGTATGAATTAGAAAGATCGATTTGCGGAGTACGTCATGGCCATCGCCGTTCCCCTGAACGCGGGCAACAGCCCCACTTTGAAGCAGCGGCTCAAGCGCGCCGAGCGGGTCAACCGCTGGAAGGCCCAGGCACTGATCGCGCCGCTGGTGCTGTTTCTGTTGCTGGTGTTTCTGGTGCCGATCGTGGCGCTGCTCTACAAAAGCGTGGGCAACCCGGAAGTGGTCGGCGGCATGCCGCGCACCGTGGCGGCCATCGCCAGTTGGGACGGCCGCGGTCTGCCCGCTGAACCGGTTTACAAAGCGGCCAGCGAAGACCTTGCCGAAGCACGCAAAAACCAGACGCTGGGCGATCTGTCCAAGCGCTTGAACATGGAGTTGGCCGGCTATCGCAGCCTGCTGACCAAAACTGCCCGGGCGCTGCCATTCGCCAGCGAGCCGGCCTCTTATAAAGAAGCACTGGAAGCCCTCGATGAACGCTGGGGCGATCCGGCCTACTGGCAAGCGGTGCGCCGCAACACCAGCAACATCACCCCGTATTACTTGCTGGCCTCGGTCGATCACCGCATCGACGACCTCGGCGAAATCGCCCCGGCCACTCCGGATCAGGCGATCTATCTCGACATCTTCGCCCGCACGTTCTGGATGGGCCTGGTCATCACCGTGATCTGCCTGGTCCTCGCCTACCCGCTGGCCTACTTGCTGGCGAACCTGCCGTCGCGCCAGAGCAACCTGCTGATGATTCTGGTGTTGCTGCCGTTCTGGACCTCGATTCTGGTGCGCGTCGCGGCGTGGATCGTGCTGCTGCAATCGGGCGGATTGATCAACAGCGGGCTGATGGCGATGGGCATCATCGATAAGCCGCTGGAGCTGGTGTTCAACCGCACCGGGGTCTACATCTCGATGGTGCACATCCTGCTGCCGTTCATGATTCTGCCGATCTACAGCGTGATGAAAGGCATCTCGCCGACTTACATGCGCGCTGCGATTTCCCTTGGTTGCCACCCGTTCGCCAGTTTCTGGCGGGTGTACTTCCCGCAGACCTATGCCGGTATCGGCGCCGGGTGCCTGCTGGTGTTCATCCTCGCCATCGGCTACTACATCACCCCGGCGCTGCTCGGCAGCCCGAATGATCAGATGGTCAGCTACTTCGTCGCCTTCTACACCAACACCAGCATCAACTGGGGCATGGCCACCGCACTTGGCGGGTTGTTGCTGCTGGCGACCGTGGTGCTTTATCTGATCTACAGCTGGCTGGTGGGCGCCAGTCGCCTGCGCCTGAGCTAAGGGGAATTTGAAATGCTGAGTCCTTACATGTCGCCCATCGAACGGGTGTGGTTCTACAGCCTGCGAATTCTTTGCGGTCTGATCCTGTTGTTCCTGATCCTGCCGGTGCTGGTGATCATTCCGCTGTCATTCAACTCCGGCAGTTTTCTGGTGTACCCGCTGCAAGGTTTCTCGCTGCAGTGGTATCACGACTTCTTCGCCTCGGCGGAATGGATGCGTGCGCTGAAGAACAGCATCATCGTCGCCCCGGCCGCGACCGTGCTGGCGATGATCTTCGGCACGCTGGCGGCGATCGGCCTGACCCGAGGGGATTTTCCCGGCAAGGCGCTGGTGATGGCGCTGGTGATTTCGCCGATGGTGGTGCCGGTGGTGATCATTGGTGTGGCGAGTTATCTGTTCTTCGCACCGTTGGGCTTGGGCAACAGCTTCTTCTCGCTGATCGTGGTGCACGCGGTGCTGGGCGTGCCGTTTGTGATCATCACTGTGTCGGCGACCTTGCAGGGCTTCAACCATAATCTGGTGCGAGCGGCGGCCAGTCTCGGTGCTTCGCCGCTGACCGCGTTTCGTCGGGTGACCTTGCCATTGATTGCGCCGGGGGTTATTTCCGGTGCGCTGTTTGCCTTTGCGACTTCGTTTGATGAGGTGGTGGTGACGCTGTTTCTGGCGGGGCCGGAACAGGCGACTTTGCCACGGCAGATGTTTAGCGGGATTCGCGAGAACCTCAGTCCGACCATCGCCGCTGCGGCAACCCTGCTTATCGCATTTTCGGTAATTCTGTTGCTGACGCTGGAATGGTTGCGTGGCCGCAGCGAAAAACTGCGCACCGCTCAGGTTTAAGGGCCAGATCAAGAGCTTACCCCCTCACCCCAACCCTCCCGAAACGTCGGACCGCCCCCAAGGGGGCGAGGGGGGAAGGGAGCAGATCTTCATGGTTCTCAAAGCCTGAGTTCGGCTCGGTAATTCAGGTCGATGTACCTCGAGAGTACACCTCGGTCAGTCCCCTCTCCCTCCGGGAGAGGGCTAGGGTGAGGGGTTCTTGATCTTGCTCTTCACCCCACCATTCACAGTCTGAATACCAGACAACCCCAAATCCCCAGCTAATCTTGTGCCCAGCTCCCACATCTATAACAGGCTGCGCACCATGAGTCTTTCTTCGTTCAAAATCGCCCACAAGCTGATCACCGGTGCCGCCGCCATCGAGCAGCTCGCCGCCGAACTCACGCGCCTCGACATCGACAACCCGCTGATCGTCACCGACGCCGCGCTGGTCAAATCCGGCACGGTCGAACTGGCGCTGGCGCATCTCGGCGGGCGCAATTACGAAATCTTCGACCGCGTGCTGCCAGACCCGGAAATTGCCATTGTCGAGGACTGCATGCGCGTCTACCGCGAAGGCGGGCATGACGGTTTGATCGGGCTGGGCGGTGGCAGCGCTATCGACATCGCCAAAAGCGTCGCGGCGTACGCCGGTTATCACGGTGCGCTGGAAGATCTGTTCGGCGTTGACCAAGTGCCGCGTAAAGGCCCGCCGCTGATCGCCATTCCGACCACCGCCGGTACCGGTTCGGAAGTCACCAACGTGGCCATTCTCTCGGACAAGGTCGCGCAATTGAAGAAGGGCATCGTCAGCGATTATCTGCTGCCGGACGTGGCGCTGGTCAGTCCGCAAATGACCCTGACCTGTCCGCGCAGCGTGACTGCCGCCAGTGGTGTCGATGCGCTGGTGCATGCCATCGAATCCTATCTGTCGCTGAATGCCTCGCCGATTACCGATGCGCTGGCGATCGGCGCGATCAAGTTGATCGCCAAATCCTTGCCCAAGGCCTACGCCAATCCGTCCAACCTGCAAGCCCGCGAAGACATGGCCACCGCCAGCCTGATGGCCGGCATGGCGTTCGGTAATGCCGGGGTCGGTGCGGTGCATGCGCTGGCCTATCCGCTCGGCGGGCGTTTCAACATTGCCCACGGCGTGAGCAATGCGTTGCTGCTGCCGTACGTCATGACCTGGAACAAGATGGCCAGCGTCGAACGCATGCAGGATATTGCCGAAGCCATGGGGGTGAAGACCGCTCACCTGAGTCTCAACGAGGCGGCGGACAGTGCGGTGCAGGCCATGACCGAACTGTGTGCGGCGGTGGAAATCCCCCAGGGCCTGCGTAGTTTCGGCGTGCCGGAAGATGCCATCCCGGCCATGGCCGTGGAGGCCGCGGGCATCGAGCGTTTGATGCGGAATAACCCGCGCAAGCTCAGCGCCGCGGATATCGAGAAGATTTACCGCGCCGCCTACTGATCATCGCAGTCACGGTGCGCGCGCGGAAACTTGAGGTATACAATGCGCGCCATCGTGATTTAGCTCAG
Organism: Pseudomonas sp. TWP3-1; assembly: GCF_049896625.1. Classification (NCBI taxonomy): domain Bacteria; kingdom Pseudomonadati; phylum Pseudomonadota; class Gammaproteobacteria; order Pseudomonadales; family Pseudomonadaceae; genus Pseudomonas; species Pseudomonas sp. TWP3-1. The sequence continues at coordinate 21,631 of NZ_JAFCUQ010000014.1, read as the reverse complement.
AAAAGGTGCGTCATGCAGCCCTTCGTAATTGCTCCTTCGATTCTCTCCGCCGACTTCGCCCGCCTCGGCGAAGAAGTGGACAACGTTCTGGCCGCCGGTGCCGACTTCGTCCACTTCGATGTCATGGATAACCACTACGTGCCCAACCTGACCATCGGCCCGATGGTTTGCGCGGCGCTGCGCAAGTACGGCGTTACCGCGCCAATCGACGCGCACCTGATGGTCAGCCCGGTGGATCGCATCGTTGGCGACTTCATCGAAGCCGGTGCGACCTACATCACCTTCCACCCGGAAGCCACGCAACACGTCGACCGCTCGCTGCAACTGATCCGCGAGGGCGGCTGCAAATCCGGCCTGGTGTTCAACCCGGCGACCTCGCTGGAAGTGCTCAAGTACGTGATCGACAAGGTCGACATGGTCTTGCTGATGAGCGTCAACCCGGGCTTCGGCGGGCAGAAATTCATTCCCGGCACCCTCGACAAATTGCGCGAAGCGCGCGCCATCATTGATGCGTCGGGCCGTGACATTCGTCTGGAAATCGACGGCGGGGTCAACGTCAACAACATCCGTGAAATCGCCGCTGCCGGCGCTGACACCTTTGTTGCCGGCTCGGCGATCTTCAACGCGCCGAACTATCAGGAAGTCATCGACAAGATGCGTGCCGAACTGGCGCTGGCCCGTCCATGAGCGGTTTTGAGCAGCTGTTCCCGGGCAAACTGCCACGGTTGGTGATGTTCGATCTGGATGGCACGCTGATCGATTCGGTCCCCGACCTGGCGGTGGCGGTGGACCACATGCTGCTCAGCCTCGGGCGTAAACCGGCCGGTCTCGAATCGGTGCGCGAGTGGGTCGGCAACGGCGCGCCAGTGCTGGTGCGCCGCGCGCTGGCCGGCGGCATCGAGCATTCCTCGGTGGATGACGTCGAAGCCGAGCACGCACTCGAAGTGTTCATGGAAGCTTACGGCGCCAGCCATGAGCTGACCGTGGTCTATCCCGGCGTGCGCGACACCTTGAAATGGCTGCACAAGCAAGGCGTGGCCATGGCGTTGATCACCAACAAGCCGGAGCGCTTCGTGGCGCCGCTGCTGGATCAGATGAAGATCGGCCGCTACTTCAAGTGGATCATCGGCGGCGACACCCTGCCGCAGAAAAAACCTGATCCGGCTGCGCTGTTCTTCGTGATGAAAATGGCCAACATCCCGGCCTCGCAATCGCTGTTCGTCGGCGACTCGCGCAGCGATGTACTGGCGGCGAAAGCGGCGGGGGTCAAGTGTGTGGCGTTGAGTTACGGCTATAACCATGGCCGGCCGATTGCCGAGGAATCCCCGGCATTGGTGATCGACGATCTGCGCCTGTTAATTCCCGGTTGCCTGGATACGGCCGCTGGGATAACGTTGCCCGACGCTGTTCAACCCCCTGCTGGAAACGCCATCGTGGTGGTCACTCGCAAACTCTGGATGAAAGTCATCAAGGCCCTGGCCCGCTGGCGTTGGCGCGCCTGACTGATTCCTGGCCGGCCTGCCGGCATGTTTGCACACCTGACTGATTGCACCTCACACCACGAGGCACCTCATGATCCGCGAAGAATTCCTGCGTTTGGCCGCTGCCGGCTATAACCGTATCCCGTTGGCCTGCGAAACCCTGGCCGACTTCGACACGCCGTTGTCGATCTACCTGAAACTGGCCGACCAGCCCAATTCCTACCTGCTGGAATCGGTGCAGGGCGGCGAGAAATGGGGCCGTTATTCGATCATCGGTCTGCCGTGCCGCACCGTGCTGCGCGTTCACGACCACCACGTCAGCATCACCGTCGATGGCGTCGAGACCGAATGTCACGATGTGGAAGATCCGCTGGCCTTCGTCGAAACCTTCAAGGCGCGCTACAACGTGCCGACCATTGCCGGCCTGCCGCGTTTTAACGGCGGTCTGGTGGGGTACTTTGGTTACGACTGCGTACGTTATGTGGAAAAACGCCTCGGCAAGTGCCCGAACCCCGATCCACTGGGCGTGCCGGACATTCTGCTGATGGTTTCCGACGCGGTCGTTGTGTTCGATAACCTCGCCGGCAAGATGCACGCGATCGTGCTGGCCGACCCGGCGCAGGCCGATGCCTACGAGCAAGGTCAGGCGCGTTTGCAGGAACTGCTGGAGCAACTGCGTCAGCCGATCACTCCGCGCCGGGGGCTGGATTTCAGCAAGCAGCAAGCGGCCGATCCGGTGTTTCGTTCCAGTTTCACCCAGAGCGACTACGAAAAAGCCGTCGACACCATCAAGGAATACATCCTTGCCGGTGACTGCATGCAGGTCGTGCCGTCACAACGCATGTCGATCGACTTCAAGGCTGCGCCAATCGATCTATACCGCGCGCTGCGTTGCTTCAACCCGACGCCTTATATGTACTTCTTCAACTTCGGCGACTTCCACGTCGTCGGCAGTTCGCCGGAAGTGCTGGTGCGGGTTGAAGACAACCTGATCACCGTGCGGCCGATTGCCGGTACGCGTCCGCGTGGCGCGACCGAAGAGGCCGATCTGGCGCTGGAAGAAGACTTGCTCTCGGATGACAAAGAGATCGCCGAGCATCTGATGCTGATCGATCTGGGGCGCAACGACACGGGTCGCGTCTCGGAAATCGGTTCGGTGAAGCTCACCGAGAAAATGGTCATCGAGCGTTATTCCAACGTGATGCACATCGTGTCCAACGTCACCGGCCAGTTGAAAGCCGGGCTGACGGCGATGGATGCACTGCGGGCGATTCTGCCGGCGGGCACCTTGTCCGGCGCGCCGAAGATCCGCGCGATGGAAATCATCGACGAACTGGAACCGGTCAAGCGTGGCGTATATGGCGGCGCGGTCGGTTACTTCGCGTGGAACGGCAATATGGATACCGCGATTGCGATTCGTACCGCTGTGATCAAAAACGGCGAACTGCATGTGCAGGCCGGTGGCGGCATCGTTGCCGACTCGGTGCCGGCGCTGGAATGGGAAGAAACCCTGAACAAGCGCCGCGCGATGTTCCGTGCCGTGGCACTGGCTGAACAGACCCCAGACTGATTGATCGGCATAAAAAAACGCGGCGCCCGCAAGGACGCCGCGTTTTTTATTGCCTGCTGTTTAGAAGTCCAACGCTACGCCGAGATTGATCCCTTGCTGGGTAAAGTCATCATCCTTGCGGATGTTGTAGCTGGCGCGCAACGCCAGGTCTTTGGTGAGGTTGTGGCTCACGCCCAGGTTCAAGCGATTGAGGTTGGTCTGCGGGGTGTAGCCGTCCAGGGTGTAGTGATTGTTCGGCAGGCTGTTGAGACTCATCGTCACATCCTGAGTGTCGTCGTTGTACTCGCGCTCATGCGCGAGCTCGCCGAACACCTGGGTTTGCGCGGTAATCTGGTACTTGCCCTGAATACCAACACCGAGACGCCGGGAGATGCGCGACTGGTCATCGAAGGTCAGCGCGGTGGAGTCAGCGCCGTCCTCGGAGTAACCATCAACTTCGACTTTGGCGAAATCTGCGCTGACAAATGGCGACAGGTGCCATGGGCTGCTTGCCTCTGGCGCGATGTCGTAACCGACGCGACCGCTGAAGGCCAGCACGTAGCCGTCGGTATCGCCTTTCTCGCCGCGCTCGTTGACGCCGAGCTGGAATTTGCGTTTCAGGCTGTCGTAGTCCAGATGCCCGGCCGTCACAGCCGCATCACCCCACCAGCGATTCTGCTGATACTGGGCGAAAGCGGTGCCCATGTAGGTGTTGAGCTTGTAGTCGGAATCGTGATCGCCTGCTTCAAGTTTCTGGTTGTAAAAACCGGCCGCCAGTCCAACACGCCACGCGTCATTCAGGCGGTAGCTGCCACCGACGTTGAGGTTGTAGCCATTGCCGTCGGCGCTGGCGCCGCTGTCCTGGGTGTCGAAGTCCTGACGCTGGCCCCCACCGGCGACAATAGCCCGCCATTGACCAACGCCTTGCCAGTTCTGCCAGTCGGCCAGCCACTGGTTACGCAGCTCATCCTGATGCGAACGCAACGTGCCTTGAGCCATTTGCGGCAGCAGGGTGGCTTCCCATGGCGCGGACAGCAGCGAGTAGGTGTAATCGGCGATCAGGCGCTGCCCGGCTTCGGTCGGGTGCACCGCATCGTTGTAGATCAGCTTGGTCGGATCCGGCGTGGCACTGTTGATGCCGTACCGCGCGTTCTCGGTGCAACCGTTGCCGCTGAAGCAGGTGGCGCTGAGGTTCTGGTCGGTGGCCAGACCGAACTGGCCCGGATTGGCGAACGACTCTTTGAGCAGCACCGGAATGTTCAGCGGGATGATGTTGGCATTGATGCCCTGCAACTGGCTGACCAGTTCGGTGTTGAACTGCGCGCTGAGTTGCGAGGTGAACGCTTGCAGCGGCGAACCGCTGAAGGCCGGGGTGAAGCCGATGTCCGGCAGCAGCCAGACCACGATGTAACGGGCGCCGGCCTGCTGCAGGGTTTGCGCGCTGCTGGCCAGACGATCAGCCGCGGCGCCGGCCTGCGCAAGATTTGTCACGCGGCCTTGCAGGAAGTCATTACCGCCACCCGAGAGGTAATACAGCGCATTCGGATCCGCGCGAAAACCGTTCGACGGCAGATAACCGGCGCGGGTGCGTTCGCCAGTGGCAGATTGCGTGGTGATCGAATCGAGAATCTGGTCGGTGCGATAACCGCCTACCGCCCAGTTATTGCCGTCGGGCAAGCCATCGCCAGCGCGTACTGCGGATGAAGAGGAGGCAGTCTGATCAGGCGAAAACCCGAGTTTTCCGCCGAGAATCTGCGTGGCGTTCAGCGAGCGCAATTCCCCGCTGCCATCCAGATACACCGGGCCAGTGCGGTTGGTGTAGCGCTGAGTAGCGCCCGCGGGGCCTCCGCTGTCGGCAAAGGTGCCGGCGTCGTTCAGGCTGTCGCCGAAGACGATGAAATTCGAGTAAGGATTAGGTGCGGCATTCGCCTGAGCGCAGGCCATTGCGAGCAGGCATCCGGCGAGCGGTACAAACAGCGTCTGTTTGATCATGAGCAAGTCCGTTTATTTATTGTTGTAGTGAACGAAACGACAGTACCAAAAACTTCCGGCGTTTTGCCATCGGTCGCGAGCCTTCAAATTGATTTATCCCGCGCCGGCCGCGCCTTATTGCACGCTCCGCCCAGCTAAGTTACTGTGCCGAGACGTATGAATGAGACCTTCCCCGTGTTGATCGTCAGCAAACTTCCGGATCAAGTCATCAAGGCACACGCCCGTTGGCGTTGGCGCGCCTGAATCTTTCTGCCGGCCCGGCCGGATCTGTATCGCTTTGCCTTCCTTGCTCGTTTGAAATGCCGCTTTGCCGACGCTCCCGCGTCCGACATCGTGCAGCGCCCTGCGGGCAAGTCATCTGAAGGCTGTCTTCAAGTCAGAATTCAAGAGGTTCGAAACGCCATGTTGCTGATGATCGACAACTACGACTCCTTTACTTACAACGTTGTGCAATACCTCGGCGAACTGGGTGCCGAAGTCAAAGTCGTGCGCAACGACGAACTGACCATCGCCGAAATCGAAGCGCTCAACCCCGAGCGTATCGTGGTGTCCCCCGGTCCGTGCACACCGACCGAAGCCGGTATTTCCATCGAAGCCATCAAGCACTTCGCCGGCAAACTGCCGATTCTCGGCGTGTGCCTCGGCCATCAGTCAATCGGTCAGGCCTTCGGCGGTGACGTGATTCGCGCCCGCCAAGTGATGCACGGTAAGACTAGCCCGGTATTCCACAAGGACAAGGGTGTATTCGCCGGTCTCAACAACCCGCTGACCGTCACCCGTTACCACTCGCTGATCGTCAAACACGAAACCTTGCCTGATTGCCTGGAGCTGACTGCGTGGACGCAGCACGCCGACGGCTCGGTCGACGAAATCATGGGCCTGCGTCACAAGACCCTGAACATTGAGGGCGTACAGTTCCACCCTGAATCGATCCTCACGGAACAGGGCCATGAACTGTTTGCCAACTTCCTCAAACAAACCGGCGGCGCGCGCTAAGGACTTCCCATGAATATCAAGACAGCCCTGAGCCGTATCGTCGATCACCTCGACCTCAGCACCGATGAAATGCGCGACGTGATGCGCGAAATCATGACTGGCCAATGCACTGACGCGCAGATCGGCGCGTTCATGATGGCCATGCGCATGAAGAGCGAAAGCATCGACGAAATCGTCGGCGCGGTTTCGGCCATGCGCGAGCTGGCGGACACCGTCGAACTGAAGACCCTCGACGGCGTGGTCGATGTGGTCGGCACCGGCGGTGACGGGGCGAACATTTTCAACGTGTCCACTGCGTCTTCCTTTGTGGTCGCAGCGGCTGGTTGCACTGTGGCCAAGCACGGTAACCGTGCGGTCTCCGGCAAGAGCGGCAGTGCCGACTTGCTCGAAGCGGCCGGCATCTACCTCAACCTGACGCCGGTCCAGGTAGCCCGTTGCATCGACAACGTCGGCATCGGTTTCATGTTTGCCCAGACTCATCACAAAGCCATGAAGTACGCCGCCGGCCCGCGCCGCGATCTCGGCCTGCGGACCTTGTTCAACATGCTCGGCCCGCTTACGAATCCGGCCGGTGTCAAACACCAGGTGGTCGGCGTATTCACCCCTGCGCTGTGCCGGCCATTGGCTGAAGTCTTGCAGCGTCTGGGCAGCAAACACGTACTGGTGGTGCATTCCAAGGATGGTCTGGACGAGTTCAGCCTCGCTGCACCGACCTTTGTCGCTGAGCTGAAGAATGACCAGATCACTGAGTATTGGGTCGAGCCGGAAGATCTCGGCATGAAGAGCCAGAGCCTGCACGGCCTGTCGGTCGATGGCCCGGAAGCGTCGCTGGCGCTGATCCGCGATGCGCTGGGCAAGCGCAAAACCGAGAACGGCCAGAAAGCCGCCGAAATGATTGTGCTCAACGCCGGTGCAGCGCTGTACGCCGCCGACGTCGCCAGCAGTTTGAAACAGGGCGTCGAGCTTGCACATGACGCTTTGCACACCGGCCTCGCTCGGGAAAAACTCGAGGAGCTGGGTGCCTTTACCGCGGTATTCAGAGTGGAGAATGAGGGATGAGTGTACCGACGGTTCTGGAAAACATTCTGGCGCGCAAAGTTCAGGAAGTCGCCGAGCGTAGCGCTCGGGTCAGCCTGAGCGAGCTGGAAAGTCTGGCCAAGGCGGCCGATGCACCCCGTGGTTTTGCCCAGGCATTGCTGGCGCAGGCCAAGAAGAAGCAACCGGCAGTAATCGCCGAAATCAAGAAGGCTTCACCGAGCAAAGGCGTGATTCGCGAGGATTTCGTGCCAGCCGACATCGCTAATAGCTACGAGAAGGGCGGGGCGACTTGCCTGTCGGTGCTGACCGATATCGACTATTTCCAGGGCGCGGATGCTTACCTGCAACAGGCGCGCGCGGCGTGCAAATTGCCGGTGATCCGCAAGGATTTCATGATTGATCCGTACCAGATCATCGAAGCCCGTGCCTTGGGCGCCGATTGCGTGCTGTTGATCGTCTCCGCACTGGACGACGTGAAAATGGCCGAACTGGCAGCCGTGGCCAAAGGTGTTGGTCTGGATGTTCTGGTGGAAGTGCACGACGGCGATGAGCTGGAGCGCGCGCTGAAAACTCTCGACACGCCGCTGGTGGGGATCAATAACCGTAACCTGCACACCTTCGAAGTCAGCCTGGAAACCACTCTTGATCTGCTGCCGCGCATTCCGCGTGATCGTCTGGTGATTACCGAGAGCGGGATTCTCAACCGTGCCGATGTCGAGCTGATGGAAATCAGCGACGTTTACGCGTTCCTGGTTGGCGAAGCGTTCATGCGCGCCGAGAGTCCTGGTCTTGAATTACAGCGCCTGTTCTTCCCGGAGCGTGGTACTGCGGTAATCGGGTCGACCCTCGACTGACTACATCCTCTCAGGCAACCCGCCCTCCCTGTGAGCGCGGGCTTGCCCGCGATGAGGCCGTCACATCCGCTAAAGATTCCAAGCCCGCCGGAGTCCTGCATGCTGCCAATCTCCCTGACCATCGAAGCCGGCCTGCAAGCCGAACAGGATCTGCTGGCATCAGTCTGTGCCGGCGACGCCGAATTCGGCCTGCTGTTCTGGCAACCCAGTGACCGCGCGCTGGTCATGCCTCGTCGCTTGAATCGTCTGCCGAAATTCGATCACGCCTGCGCAGTTTCGGCCGCCGCTGGCTGGCCGGTACTGTTGCGCGAAACCGGTGGCGAGCCGGTGCCACAATCGGCCGCCACCATCAACATTGCTCTGGTTTACGCACCACCACGCAGCGAAGGCGATCTGAATCGCATCGAAACCGGCTACCGGCGTCTGTGTGATCCGATCTGTGAGTTGCTGGATGAGTTGGGCGGCACAGCGTCGGTGGGCGAAATCGACGGCGCATTTTGCGATGGCCGGTTCAACGTCAACCTCGACGGACGCAAAATGGTCGGCACCGCGCAGCGCTGGCGTCAGAGCCAGGGCGGTCAGCGTCCGGTGGGGTTGGTGCACGGTGCGATGCTGATTGATGACGAGCGCGAATCGATGGTTGCGGCGGTCAATCGCTTCAATCAGGCGTGCGATCTTGAGCAGCGCGTGCGGGCTGAAAGCCACATCGCGCTGCACGAGAAATTCCCGGCGCCAGATGCACTGGCGCGGCTTGATGAGTTGTTCCGCTTGATGCTGGCGCAGATGTACGCCGGCTAGGTCGCGCGCCTAACGCGTACCGAAGACCACCATGGTCTTGCCTTTCACGTCTACCAGGTTGCGTTCTTCAAGATCCTTGAGCACGCGACCGACCATCTCCCGCGAACACCCGACGATGCGCCCGATTTCCTGACGAGTCACCTTGATCTGCATACCGTCCGGGTGAGTCATTGCATCTGGCTGTTTGCACAATTCCAGCAGGCAGCGGGCAACCCGACCGGTCACGTCGAAGAACGCCAGATCGCCGACTTTGCGCGTGGTATTGCGCAGGCGTTGTGCGATTTGTCCGCTGAGCACGTAAAGAATGTCCGGGTCCTGCTGCGACAATTCGCGGAATTTCACGTAGCTGATTTCCGCGACTTCGCATTCAACCTTGGCCCGCACCCAGGCGCTGCGTTGCTGTTCTTGCCCGGCTTGTTCGAACAGGCCCAGCTCGCCAAAGAAATCCCCGGCATTCAGGTAGGCGATGATCATCTCGCGGCCGTCGTCATCCTCGATCAGGATCGTCACCGAACCCTTGATGATGAAGTACAGCGTATCGGAGCGATCACCCGCGCAGATGATGTTGCTCTTGGCCGCATGACGGCGGCGCTGGCAGTGCATCAACAGCTTGTCGAGGTTCTTGATTTTGGGTGTGGGGGTAATACCAACCATGGTTGTATCCCGAAAAGACTGCACGGTAATGTTTGATTTTTTATGGGGCGCTGAAACGGACGTTACCCGGCTGGCAGGCGCCAGCGAATTGGCGCCAGCTTACCAGACACTTCCTTGAAGATTCGAGAAATTACCTACGTTATAGACGCATCCGTCCCACGTGCACGCCGCGCTGTCGGAGTAAAGCGCTGTGCTAAGCTGGCGACCCTTTTTTATACAGTGGAGTCTTGGCGATGAAGGCACGCATCCAATGGGCTGGCGAAGCCATGTTCCTCGGCGAATCCGGCAGCGGTCATGTCGTGGTCATGGACGGTCCGCCGGACGCCGGTGGTCGTAATCTGGGTGTCCGCCCGATGGAAATGCTCCTGCTCGGTGTTGGTGGCTGCAGCAACTTCGACGTGGTGAGCATTCTGAAGAAGTCACGTCAGGCGGTTGAAAGCTGCGAAGCCTTCCTCGAAGCCGAGCGCGCGACCGAGGATCCGAAAGTCTTCACCAAGATCCACATGCACTTCGTGGTCAAGGGCCGTGGCCTGAAAGAAGCCCAGGTCAAACGCGCCATCGAGCTGTCGGCAGAGAAATATTGCTCGGCCTCGATCATGCTCGGCGCGGCTGGCGTGGCGATCACCCACGACTACGAAATCATCGAACTCGGTTGAACCGACATTCAACTATCATAAAAGCAGTGCAGACTCTGGCGATCCCCCGCTGACGTCTGCATAATGCGCCACTTTTTTCAGGGCAGTGATCGGTCAGCCGATGGGTCATCCGCCTGAACAGATAACCAAAATCGCCATCGCGAAGAGGTGTTAACCGTCCTACGCAGGTGCGTTGTTCGCATTTGACGGGCATGCTTGATCACGCGGCCATGCCGCATACATAGAGAGTTTTTAACGGTGAAAAGCAAACTCAAGCTCCACGGGTTCAATAACCTGACAAAGACCTTGAGCTTCAACATCTATGACATCTGCTACGCGGAAACCCCGCAAGACCAGCAGGCTTACGTCGAGTACATCAATCAAGAGTACAACGCCGAACGCCTGACGCAGATTCTCACAGAAGTTGTCGAGATCATTGGTGCCAACATTCTGAACATTGCGAGTCAGAACTATGAGCCTCAGGGTGCCAGCGTCACGATTCTGATCTCGGAAGAGCCGGTGACCCCGACCGAAAGCCAGATCGAAGAGTCCCCAGGCCCACTGCCGGAAATCATCCTGGCCCACCTCGACAAGAGTCATATCACGGTGCATACCTACCCGGAAATCCATCCGGATGCAGGCATTGCGACGTTCCGTGTGGACATCGATGTGTCGACGTGTGGTGTCATTTCACCGCTTAAAGCACTCAACTTCCTGATTCACCAGTTCGATTCGGACATCGTGACCGTGGATTATCGTGTGCGCGGCTTTACCCGTGACGTTGAAGGCAAAAAGCACTTCATCGACCACGAGATCAATTCGATCCAGAACTACCTTTCCGAAGACACGCGCGGCGCGTACCAGATGACCGACGTGAACGTGTACCAGGAGAACTTGTTCCACACCAAAATGTTGTTGAAGAACTTCGAACTGGATAACTACCTGTTCGGCGACGCCACCAACAACCTGTCCTCTGAGCAACGCGCCCAAGTGACGGAGCGTGTGAAGCACGAAATGCTCGAGATTTTCTACGCTCGCAACATGCCGAGCTAAGAATTTCACGCACAAAAAAGGCGACTGTCTCAGGACCGTCGCCTTTTTTATTGCTTGTGGCAGCTGGCCTGCCAGCGATGAGTGCCTGTCTGGCGCTACCGCTGTCAGATTCTGTAGGTACTCTTGGTCATCACCTTGGCCAGAATGCTCATACCGAACTTCACTGGCGCCGGGAAACGGAAACCACCAGCCTCCAGCGCGCTCTCCGCATGATGTTCCTCATCAATACGCATCTGCTGCAGAATCGCCCGGGACTTTTCGTCCTCCGCTGGCAATTGCTCCAGATGTTCGTTCAAGTGTTTGCACACCTGATGCTCGGTCGCCGCGACGAAACCGAGGCTGACCTTGTCGCTGATCAACCCGGCGACTGCGCCGATGCCGAACGACATGCCGTAGAACAGTGGGTTGAGCACGCTGGTGTGGCTGCCCAACTGATGAATGCGTTGTTCGCACCACACCAGATGATCAATCTCTTCTTCAGCCGCATGCTCCATGGCCGCGCGCACTTGCGGCAGCTTGGCGGTCAGGGCCTGGCCTTGGTAGAGCGCCTGGGCACAGACTTCACCGGTATGGTTGATGCGCATCAGACCGGCGACATGGCGGGTGTCTTCGTCGCTCATCTGCACGTCCGGCTGCACGATGGCCGGGGACGGACGGTACGGCTGACCGCTGAACGGCAGCAGGGTACGCATCGCGGCATCGGCTTGCAGCAGAAGACGGTCAATCGGCGAGTAGTGACGTTGGGTAGTCATGCTGACCTCCGGGAAGAATCTCGACGGCCAGTTTAACCGAATCGGCCGGGGAAGGTTTGCGCTGGGTCATATGGGAGCGGGGCGCTCCCACAGATATCGCTGCGGATCAGCCCGGTGGCCAGTTCATCTGGCGCTGCCCGAGGACGTGCATATGAATGTGGTAGACGGTTTGCCCACCCTGTTCATTGCAGTTCATCACCACGCGGAAGCCTTCTTCGCAACCGAGCTCCAGCGCCAGGCGTTGGGCGGTGAACAGGATGTGCCCGGCCAGTGCCTTATCGTCCTCGGTGAGGTCGTTGAGGGTGCGCACCGGTTTCTTCGGGATCACCAGAAAATGCACTGGCGCCTGTGGCGCGATGTCGTGGAACGCCAGAACCTGGTCGTCCTCGTAGATGATCCTGGCCGGGATCTCCCGGTTGATGATCTTGGTGAACAGAGTATCCACTGCTGTTTTCTCCGTTGTGTGGGCTGGCCTGAGTGTACTCAGGGCGGATGAAGCCGCCCAGTGTTTTACCGTAGGACTATTCAGCGCGGGCAGTAAGCCTTGTTGAGCATGCCGACGATGGTGCGATTGAGCCAGCGCGATCCCAGTCGCGGCAAAAACGTGAACCAGCGGTTGCGTCGTCCCGGAATGATGATCGCGCGGTTTTTCTCCAGCGCACGCACGGTGTACAGAGCGACCTCCTCGGGGCTCATCAACAGTTTGCTGTCTTTGAGTTTGTCGCTGTTCAGTTGTGCGGTGCGGAAGAATGCGGTGCGGGTCGGGCCGGGGCAGAGTACCGAGACCTTCACGGCGCTTTGTTTGAGTTCAACCCGCAACGCCTCGGAAAAATGCAGCACATACGCTTTGCTGGCGTAGTAAGTGCTCATCCACGGGCCGGGATTGAAGGCAGCCACCGAAGCCACATTGAGAATCTGCCCGCCACCTTGCAGCGCCATGCTGTTGCCGATCGCATGGCACAGCCGGGTCAGGGCGAGGATATTCACCTCGATCAAGTCCTGCTCGGTCATCCAGTCCTGTGCCAGGAACGGACCGCAAGTGCCAATGCCTGCGCAGTTCACCAGCAGATCGATCTGCCGGTCACCTTCTTCCAGTTCCAGCAGGAAACCGGACAGGCGCAACGGTTCGCCGAGGTCGCAGGCGCGGAACAGCACCTCAACTCCAAAACGTTGGGTCAGCTCAATCGCAATACTTTCCAGCTGATCACGCTGGCGGGCCACCAGAATCAGGCTGCGGCCACGGCGGGCCAGGGCTTCGGCCATGGCCAGGCCTATGCCGCTGGAAGCGCCGGTGATCAGAGCGTAACGGGTCATGCAAATCTCCATCGCAACAGCTCCGCGCCGTCGACGCGGGTGTCACGACGGGGAGCGCTGTTCATTCTTTCGCAGAGTCTACAGGGGGCTGGGCCTCTTCGGCTGCTTCAGCTGCTGCTTCTGCTGCATCGTCGGCGGCATTCGCGGCCGGTTCGACCTCGACCTCGATTTCATCAGTGTTCACTGAGCCGCTGTCATAGCTGCTTTCCAGATTGCTTTCGTATTCCTGTTGAATAGCCGAGAAGCCACCGAGTATTCCACCGGCCAATACCAGCGTGAACAGCACCACCCACAATGAACACAGCACTTTGACCGCGGTGCTGTTGGGCGGTGGGGGTGGGCCGTAGCGGTTGGCGCCAGTGGTGCCCGGCACAACCATCATTACCAGCGGGAAGAAGCTGCCAACAAACGGCACCAGGTTCAGCAGCCAGAGCCATCCCGACCAGCCGATATCGTGTAGGCGCTGCACACTGATCATAATGTTGACGATGAAGAAGGCGAGGAACAGAAAGAACGCCAGGATGCCGCCAATGATCAGGCCGGTCGTCGATTCGTCACTGACCATACCCAGAGCAATCAGCGCAAATACGGCGATGATGGGCAGGGTCACCAGGCACTGCACCATCGCCCAGGCGAGGAAGCGCAGACGGCCGATGCGGCCCTCGACACCGAATGGCTTGAGCGTGGCAAATGCCGGGTAGCTTTCGCCCACGTTGGCTCGAGGCGTTGCGTACGGCGAGGCAGGCTCCGCTATGGCGGGTGCGTGCTCATGGACATCGGCGAGATTCAGTTCGATGGTAGTTTCTGGTTCGATCCGGGCGTCGATCCCGGTCTTGCTCAACGCTTGCAGATACGCTTGGGCGTCGGCGTGAGTCAGGTCGCGCTTGAGGGCGACAGTGCTGCCATTGAACAGGCGCTCGATGGCGGCGACCTCGCTTTTGAACAGGTCAGCCAGATTGAGTTTGGCTGTGGTGAGGTCGACACCGGGCTGTAGCGCACCGTCAAAAACGATCTTGTAGCGGGGTTCACTCATGGCCGAGGCATCCTTGTCGCGAAATCTATTGAATTGGAGAGTGTTACAAGGCGTGAGTGTAAGGCCAGCACGTTGAAAACTGGCCGGATTTTTTCTCAGCGCGGCCAGCGAGTCGGCAATTGCGCTGCGTGTTCCAGTGCTTTTCGATACTCGGTGTCGAGGCGTGCGATCAGTTGGTCGACACTCGGCAGATCGTTGATGTCACCGACACCCTGACCCGCCGACCACACGGTCTTCCAGGCTTTGGCTTCATCGCTGATCGGTTTCAGTTTGTCACCGAAATTCACTTCACCCTTGCCTTGCAGCTTGGCCGTGTCGAAACCGGCGGCTTCCAGACTTTGGCGCATGAAACTGGCCGGAACCCCAGACACGGCAGGAGTATGGATGATGTCCGCTGCTTTGGCTGTCAGCAGCATCTGTTTGTAGGCGTCAGGCGCATGACTTTCGGTGGTACCGATAAATCGCGTGCCGAAGTAGGCCAAATCCGCGCCGAGCAGCTGCGCGGCGAGAATCTCATGGCCGTGGTTCAAACATCCTGCAAGCAGCAGCGTCTTGTCGAAGAACTGACGGATCTCGGCAATCAGCGAGAACGGGCTCCATGTGCCTGCGTGCCCGCCCGCGCCAGCCGCGACGGCGATCAGACCATCGACGCCAGCCTCGGCAGCTTTCTCCGCATGCCGGCGGGTGGTCACGTCGTGAAACACCAGACCGCCGTAACTGTGCACCGCGTCGACCAGCTCCTTCACCGCGCCGAGGCTGGTGATGACGATTGGCACTTTGTGTTCGACGCAGATCGCCAGATCCGCCTGCAAGCGGGGATTGCTGTTGTGCACGATCAGGTTCACCGCATACGGCGCCGGGTTATCCAGGGTCGCCAGTCCCGCTTCGATCTCCTCCAGCCAGGCTTTGAAGCCGCTGCTTTCGCGCTGGTTCAGCGCAGGAAAGCTGCCGACTACGCCATTGCGACAGCAGGCCAGCACCAGTTCGGGGTTGGAAATCAGGAACATCGGCGCAGCCACCAAAGGCAGGCGCAGACGTTGTTCGAGCAAAGCGGGCAGCGACATCGGAAGTACCCCGGAAAGTTGAACCTGTTGAAGTTAGAACGGCTTGACCACGACCAGAATTACGATAGCCAGCAATAACAGAACCGGCACTTCATTGAACCAGCGATAAAAGACATGGCTGCGGGTGTTCTCGCCACGGGCAAAACGTTTTACCTGCGCGCCGCACATGTGGTGATAGCCGATCAGCAGGACCACCAGAGTCAGCTTGGCGTGAATCCAGCCACCCGAGCTGAAGATGCTCGGGTTGAGGTAGATCAGCCAGCCACCGAAGATCAGCGTGGCGATCATCGCCGGACCCATGATGCCGCGATACAACTTGCGCTCCATGACACTGAAGCGTTCTTTGCTGATCGCGTCTTCACTTTGTGCGTGATAAACGAACAGCCGCGGCAGATAGAACAGCGCTGCAAACCAGCAGACGATGCTGACGATATGAAAGGCTTTGATCCATAAATAGAGCATTTTCAGTTATTCCCAGGTTCACGGTAGGCCGGATAGTAGAGGCTTGAGCGGCCGCGCGTCACCTTGACGGTTGTCGCAGGGGCGCGCGGCCCCTATTATCGACGGCTTTCCAGTGGGTTCGTTGAGGGCAGGTTTATGGTCAAGGTCGGTATCGTCGGCGGCACGGGTTACACCGGTGTCGAACTGCTGCGTCTGTTGGCACAGCATCCGCAGGCAGAAGTGGTCGTGATCACTTCCCGATCCGAGGCCGGTCTGGCCGTGGCTGATCTGTACCCGAACCTGCGCGGTCACTATGACGGCCTGGCATTCAGCGTGCCTGACATCAAAACTCTGGGTGCTTGCGACGTGGTGTTCTTCGCCACTCCGCACGGCGTTGCCCATGCCTTGGCCGGCGAACTGCTGGCGGCGGGCACCAAGGTTATCGATCTGTCGGCGGACTTCCGCTTGCAGGACGCTGAGGAGTGGGCCAAGTGGTACGGTCAGCCGCATGGCGCACCTGAACTGCTGGACGAGGCCGTGTATGGCCTGCCGGAAGTCAATCGTGAGCAGATCAAGAAAGCACGTTTGATCGCGGTACCGGGTTGCTATCCGACGGCGACACAGTTGGGTTTCCTGCCACTGCTCGAAGCAGGTCTGGCTGACACTTCGCGCCTGATCGCCGACTGCAAATCCGGCGTCAGCGGCGCCGGTCGTGGTGCGGCAGTAGGTTCGCTGTACTCCGAGACGTCGGAAAGCATGAAGGCGTATGCGGTCAAAGGTCACCGTCACTTGCCGGAAATTCGCCAGGGCCTGCGTCGCGCGGCTGGCAAGGATGTCGGTCTGACTTTCGTGCCGCACCTGACGCCTATGATCCGTGGCATTCACTCCACGCTTTACGCCACCGTGGTTGATCGCTCGGTGGATCTGCAAGCGTTGTTTGAAAAGCGTTATGCCAACGAACCGTTCGTCGATGTGATGCCGGCCGGCAGCCATCCGGAAACCCGTAGCGTGCGCGGCGCCAATGTCTGCCGCATCGCCGTACATCGTCCACAGGATGGCGACTTGGTGGTGGTGCTGTCGGTAATCGACAATCTGGTCAAAGGCGCGTCGGGGCAGGCGGTGCAGAACCTCAACATCATGTTCGGGCTGGATGAGCGCCTGGGTCTGTCCCACGCTGGAATGCTGCCGTAACACTTTCTTGCGCGTAGCGAAAAGGCCCGGTGAACGGGCCTTTTTGCATTCTGACTTGGCAAAACGGTTGATTGATATACCGTAACAATAGTTGACCGATTTTCTAGGAGAAGCGGATAATGCGCGTCATCACGCATTATGGCGGCGTAACGCCGGGAGATAGTCAGCATGAGCGTCGAATCCTTCACCCCCACGGCTTTGCAATTCACCCACGGTGCCGCGCACAAGGTGAAGAGCCTGGTCGATGAAGAGGGGAATGATCGCTTGAAGCTGCGCGTATTCGTTACGGGCGGCGGTTGTTCAGGGTTTCAGTACGGTTTCACCTTCGATGAAGATGTGGCCGAGGACGACACCATCGTCGAGCGCGAAGGCGTCAGTCTGGTGGTTGATCCGATGAGCTTCCAGTACTTGGCTGGAGCCGAAGTGGATTACCAGGAAGGTCTGGAAGGTTCGCGCTTCGTAATCAAGAACCCGAATGCCACTACGACCTGTGGCTGCGGCTCCTCGTTCTCGATCTGATCGCACTTCACGCTACACAGCAAAACGCCGCAGAGCCTCACGGTTCTGCGGCGTTTTGTTGTGTGCGTTTTACTTAGTTCGGGTAGATGGCACCAAGCACGCGCAGCCCTTTGGCGCCGGTGACGCTCGGCCGATTCGCAGCGATGCCTTCAAGGCAGCAATGGGCCAGCCAGGCAAAGGCCATGGCTTCGACCCAATCCGGATCGACGCCGTGGGTGGCGGTGCTGGCGACTTTCGCGTTGGGTAGCAGGTCGGCCAGCCGCTGCATCAATGTGGCGTTATGGGCGCCGCCACCGCAGACCAGCAGCTCTGTAGTGTCCGATTGAGCACTTTGCAGCGACTCGATAATGGTCAGTGCCGTCAGTTCCAGCAGTGTGGCTTGCACGTTTTCCGGAGGGAAGCTCGGCAAGCGTGACAGGTGCTGTTCCAGCCACGGTAGGTTGAACACTTCGCGGCCGGTACTTTTCGGGCCTTTGGTGGCGAAGAACGGGTCGTTCAGCAGTGTCTTCAGCAGGGTAGGTTCGAGAGTGCCGCTGGCCGCCCATTGGCCGTTGCGATCGTAGTTCTCGTTTTTTTGCTGATGAGTCCAGGCATCCATCAGCACATTTCCTGGCCCGCAGTCGAAACCGGCTACAGGCTTGGTCGACTCGATCAGGCTGAGATTGCTGAAACCGCCGACATTCAACACCGCACGATTACCCGTACGCTCTTCGAACAAGGCTTCGTGGAAGGCTGGCACCAGCGGCGCGCCCTGGCCGCCAGCGGCTACATCACGGCTGCGGAAGTCGCTGACCACTGTGATGCCGGTCAGCTCGGTGAGTAGAGCAGGGTTGCCGATCTGTACAGTGAAGCCGCGTGCCGGCTCGTGGCGAATGGTCTGGCCATGGCTACCGATTGCGCGGATATCTTCAGGTTTGAGCTGCTGCTGCTTGAGCAGCGCTTGAATGCCCTGCGCCGCCAGCATCACCCAGTTGTGCTGGGCAAGCGCCGAGCGGGCGATCTCGTCAGGGCCGCTGGCGCACAAGCCAAGCAGCTCGGCGCGCAGGGAATCAGGCATGGGAATGTAGTGCGTGGCGATCAATTTGATCGCCGGGGTTTGCTCGATCAGAGCGATGTCCAGACCGTCGAGGCTGGTTCCGGACATCACACCTATATAGAGAGCCATGGCTTAACGCTTGCTCGAGGCGACCATGGTGGCCTTCTCTTGATCCATGCGCGCCATCAACGGCTGGCTCTGCGCGAGGAAGCGCGCGCGTTCGGCCTTGGCGATTGGGTCGGCCATTGGCAGCTTCTGACCCAGCGGATCAACGTGAACGCCGTTGACCTGGAACTCGTAATGCAAGTGCGGGCCGGTGGAGAGGCCGGTGGTGCCGATATAGCCGATCACCTGACCCTGCTTGACCGAACCGCCGGTTTTCACGCCTTTGGCAAAGCCTTGCATATGCCCGTACAGCGTGCGGTAGGTGTTGCCGTGCTGAATGATCACGGTGTTGCCGTAACCGCCGCGGCGGCCAGCCAACAACACTTTACCGTCGCCGGCAGCTTTGATCGGCGTACCGCGCGGTGCTGCGTAATCCACGCCTTTGTGGGCGCGGATCTTGTTCAGGATCGGGTGCTTGCGGCCCATGGAGAATTTTGAGCTGATGCGCGCGAAGTCGACCGGAGTACGGATGAACGCCTTGCGCATGCTGTTGCCATCAGCGGTGTAGTAACTGCTGTTGCCTTGTTTGTTGGTGTAGCGCACGGCGGTGTAGGTCTTGCCGCGGTTGGTGAAGCGCGCAGACAGGATCGGGCCGGTGCCGACAGCCTTGCCGTTGACTACTTTCTGCTCATAAATGACATCGAATTCATCGCCTTGGCGAATGTCCTGAGCGAAGTCGACGTCGTAGCCGAATACGCTGGCCATATCCATGGTCATGCTATGGGACAGACCGGCGCGGGCGGCGGATTGCGACAGCGAGCTGTTGATTACGCCGTGGACATAGGCAGTGCGAACAGTAGGCTTGGCGGTGATGCGGTTGAATGCATAGCCCTTGTCATTCTTGGTCAGGGTGATGGATTCAGTGTCGCTGAGCTTGCTGTGCAGATTGACCAGTTGACCTTGTGGGTCCAGTTCGAATTCAAGCTTTTGGCCACGCTTGAGCTGACTGAACTGCTTGGCCTGTTTGTCGCTGGCCAGCACCTCGTGCACGAGAGCTGCGGGCAGCCCGACTTTCTCGAACAGGGTCGAAAGCGTGTCGCCCTTGGCAACACTTACTTCTCGGTGGCCAGAGGCTTTCTTTTCTTGTGCAACCGCAACTGGCGCGGGCGCGGCCTCGGCTTTTTGTGTGTCTTCAGGGCTGTTTTCGATCTGCGCGAAAGGCGAATCTACCGGCTCGGTTGTGGCTTGAACTGCGTCAGCAGCGTCTTGATCTTGTGTCAGTTGTTCAGCAGGACTTTCCAGTTCCAGACTCAGGGTCGTCTTTTTGGCTTCAACATCACTGGAAGGAAATACCAGGAGCGCCAGGCTGAGAAGGGCGGCGATCCCACTTGCGGCGAGCAGGTGGGTCTTCGGGTAAAGCGGTGGCGCTTTAGACGGTTCAGTGGTCATAAGTGATTTTTGACTTTGATAAAGATGAATTGGAAAAGATGAATGACATGATGAAGATGAAATAACTGTATAAAATATAACCAAATCATCTCTGAGGCAAGTCTACAGACAGTCTGTCTGTGGATTGGTGTCCGTGCGCCGGGCAAAACTTGTAATTGGTGCGCGTTCTTGTATGGTTGGTTCCCTTTGAATCTGAGCCTTGCGGGTCTGTTATGAAGTCGGTTGAAGAGCAGCTAGCGCTGATAAAACGTGGTGCGGAAGAACTGTTGGTCGAGTCCGAGCTGATCGAAAAGCTCAAGCGTGGCCAGCCACTGCGAATCAAGGCTGGCTTCGATCCGACGGCGCCGGATCTCCATCTCGGTCACACCGTGCTTATTAATAAGCTGCGCCAGTTCCAGGAGCTGGGGCATCAGGTGATCTTCCTTATAGGTGACTTCACCGGGATGATCGGTGATCCGAGCGGCAAGAGTGCGACACGCCCTCCGCTGACGCGCGAGCAGGTTCTGGAGAACGCCGAGACTTACAAGACTCAGGTGTTCAAGATTCTTGATCCGGCGAAGACCGAAGTGGCATTCAATTCCACCTGGATGGATCAGATGGGTCCTGCGGACTTCATTCGCCTGACTTCGCAGTACACCGTTGCTCGCATGCTTGAACGCGATGACTTCGATAAGCGCTACACCACCAATCAGCCTATCGCTATTCACGAATTCCTCTATCCGCTGGTTCAGGGCTACGACTCTGTGGCTCTGCGCGCGGATGTCGAGTTGGGCGGTACCGATCAGAAGTTCAATTTGCTGATGGGGCGTGAATTGCAGCGCGGTTATGGTCAGGAAGCTCAGTGCATTCTGACTATGCCGCTGCTTGAGGGTCTGGATGGCGTGAAGAAGATGTCCAAGTCGTTGGGCAACTACGTCGGTATCCAGGAAGCGCCGGGTGTCATGTACAGCAAGCTGGTATCGATTCCAGACGCGCTGATGTGGCGCTACTTTGAGCTGCTCAGCTTCCGCTCTATGGATGAGATCAATGCGTTCCGTGCTGATGTAGAGGCGGGTGCCAATCCGCGCGATATCAAAATCAAGCTGGCCGAAGAGATCGTTGCGCGCTTCCATGGTGAAGAGGCTGCGGTCAATGCTCATCGTGCAGCGGGCAACCGTATGAAGGATGGCGAGCTGCCGGATGATTTGCCTGAGGTTGAGCTGACTGCTTCCGAGAATATGCCGATTGCTGCTGTGCTTAATAAAGCAGGCCTGGTGAAGAACTCGGCAGTGGCGCGTGATCTGCTGGCCTCCGGTGGTGTTCGTATAGATGGTGAGGTCGTTGATCGCTCCTTTATATATGTACTGGGTGCGACCCATGTTTGCCAGGCTGGCAAGAAGGCTTTTGCGCGGATTACGCTGAAATCTGAATAAAGCGGAAATTAGGGGTTGACGGCGAATTTTATAAGTCTATAATTCGCCCCACTTCCGGCGCAGTCGAAACGGAAAACTCCTTGAGATTCAATGAGTTATGTAGGTTTCGACAGTGCAGGGCTTCAGTTTATCGAAGTTGGGAAGTGGCTGAAAAAGAGGTGTTGACAGCAGCGTGTAACGCTGTAGAATTCGCCTCCCGCTGACGAGAGATCGGAAGCGCAAGTGGTTGAAGTTGTTGAAGAATTCTTCGAAAACTTCTGAAAAT
>NZ_JAFCUQ010000013.1:0-193000 GCF_049896625.1 Pseudomonas sp. TWP3-1 | reverse complement strand
GCCTCTGGCTAACACTTCCCCTTGCCGGGTGTGTAGAGGACTTTCACCTCCAAGTCACCAGCGAGGCCACCACAGCCAAGCTGGTTGCGCTTGCGCGCAACGCGCCATGCCTGGCGCACACATAAAAAAACCGCCTCATTCGAGGCGGTTTCTTATTCAGCTCACAACCGGATTATTCAGCCAGTTTGAAGGTGATGAAGCTGGCACGACCTTGACGCAGCACGCGCATCGATACCGAACGATTCTTCGGCAGCGCCTTGGCAATCTCCGAAAATTCCTTGCTCGAACCGATGGCCTGGTTGTTCAAGTGCGTGATGACGTCACCCGGCTGCAGACCGATCAGCGCCGCAGGACCGTCTTGCACTTCCTTGATCACCACACCACCTTTGAGGTCGTAGGTTTTCTTCTGCTCGGCGGTCAGCTCACTCACCGAAACACCTAGACGGTTGCTGCTGGTTTCGGTGCTCGACTTAGGCAGCGCATCCAGCTCTTTGTCTTCGTCAGGGATCGCGCCGACCGTCAGTTCGACATTCTTGCGCTTGCCTTCACGAATCACTTCCAGATTGGCCTTGGCACCTGCCTTGAGTGCACCGACCAGATGTGGCAGATCAGCCGACATGACGATCGGCTGACCGTTCATGCTCAGAATCACGTCGCCAACTTGCAGGCCACCCTTGGCCGCCGGACCGTCGTCCTGAATCTGCGCAACCAATGCACCGGCCGGTTTTTCCAGACCAAACGACTCGGCAAGATCCTTGTTCACTTCCTGGATGACCACACCCAACCAGCCACGGCTGACCTTGCCACCGCTTTTCAGCTGGTTGGAAACGTCCATTGCCACGTCAATCGGGATGGCAAACGACACGCCCATGAAGCCGCCGGAACGAGTGTAGATCTGCGAGTTGATGCCGACCACTTCACCGTTCAGATTGAACAGCGGGCCACCGGAGTTACCCGGATTGATCGGCACGTCGGTCTGAATGAACGGCACGTAGTTTTCGTTCGGCAGGCTGCGGCCGACGGCACTGACGATGCCTTGGGTCACGGTATGGTCAAAGCCGAATGGCGAACCGATCGCTACGACCCACTGGCCGGCTTTCAGATCCTGGGATTTGCCAAGTTTGAGTACCGGCAGATCCTTGCCTTCGATTTTCAGCAGCGCCACGTCGGAACGTGGGTCGGTGCCGACCAGCTTGGCTTTCATTTCACTGCGATCAGCAAGACGCACGAGAATTTCGTCGGCATCAGCGATCACATGGTTGTTGGTGAGGATGTAGCCATCCGGCGAGATGATGAAGCCTGAGCCCAGCGACTGCGCTTCACGCTGGCGATCGCCACGCGGGGAACGAGGCTGTTGCGGCATGCCCCGCTCGAAAAACTCGCGAAGCATGGGCGGCAAGCCTTCAAGATCAGGCATCTGCTGATTAACTCTACGGTCGGGCAGTTTCTGCGTGGTGCTGATGTTCACCACCGCAGGCGAGGCTTGCTCGACCAGTTGGGTGAAATCAGGCAGTTCAGCTGCTTGCACGGCCGTAGGCACGGCCTGACCGAGCACCAGCACGGTTGCGAAAATTGAGAGATAAGACTTCAAGCTAAGTGTCGACATACAGCTCCCGTTACGACGAGCAGGATTAAGCGATATGGAGCAAGGAACACCGGGCGCGACCGGCCGGCATTTTTGTTCCGGCAACAACAAACAAGGCCAGAGCCGTGAGGCTCTGACCTATAAAAAATTTTTGGATTATTTGCAAATGAAAATGCTCAGCAAACATTTCTACGTCCCGCTGAGGAAACGCGATTTGCTGGATTCAGCTCACTGCTTGCTGGTGGCTGCGTCATTGCTGCGCATCGATAAAGCAATTCGTTCGGCGGTGCCGATCGGGATTTCGCCGACTACCGTCACCATCATTTCACCCTCAGGGGTAGTCAGACGGCGTGATACGGCAACGGTTGGACCCAACTGAGTCCGAGTGTCAGTGACGGTTGCACCATTTAACGGCTCGAGAAACACCGAGAATCGCGCAAGACCATCGTCATACATCAGGCTGTTGACCTGGGTTTTGGTTTCAGGATCTTTGTGCGAAGAGCTGCTGGTCAATTCGAAACCTGGCGGCAGCCAATCCGAGTGCCAGACCTGCGCGCTTTTTACAGAGGATGCCTTGTCGCTCTGGAGATTGACTGGCTTGCAGTCGGCGTCGGCCATCAATTCTTTGTCGGTCGGCGTTTCCACCGTGTTCAAACGGGTGAACTGAAACCGTTCCAGCAGTTGACCCTTGTCGTTAAGCAGCAACGACTTGAGGGGCAAACCGGTTTGTTTGTCCAGATGCAGCTCAAAACCATAGCGATGCTGATCACGCGGGGTAAGCGAAACGATCACCGCTTCGCGCCCAGCGACACGCGACTTGCCGACGACGGCAAGCTCATACCAATTCTTCAGCTTTTGAGGATCGAGTGCACGCGCGCCAGAGTTGGGAGAATCGCCCAACCCCGCAACCAGGGTGCCGCTAACGCATTGAGTATGCCCATCAATACGCACGACTTCCTGGGCCGAACCGTCAAGCTGTAACAAACGCTCGCGGATCTGACCATTCTGGACGCGATGCCAGATGTTGTGGGTAGAAAAACTACCGTTACGCTCGTAGACGAAAGTACCGTTGAAGCTTTGCTGCTGCTCGGCCTGGCCCAGGCGTGTCAACCAGTCCTGGGCTTCGTCGGCATGGGCTGGAACTACAAACCAGCCGCTAAGCAGAAGCGAAAGTAGAGGTATGGAGCGCATGATCCTCCTTAACGGTTTTCCAGGCTTGCTGCACGTGCATATGGCAGGGCGCTTTCAGTACCTTTGAGCGCAGCCTGCTGAGCGTGCTGGCGCAAGTAGCCTGGCAGACGCTGGTCATGCCAGCCTGGTTGACCTTGCAATACGCCGTTGGCCATAGGGCCAGTAGCTTCGGAGCTTTCACTATAGCCTGCCAGTACAGCCGGACCTTTGACCTGTGGAGCGGACAGAGTCGGCTGATTGGATTGCTGAGCGAGCTCAACACCAGCGATTTCATCCTGGTTGTACAGGCGAACACCGGCCAGAACTGCAACTGTCACCGAGGCTGCAACAGCCAGACGACCGAGGCTACGCCATGGACCGCGGGATGCTTTGGCTGGAGTTGCTTCGTCTTCCAGCGCAGCAGATACGGCCGAAGCGATATCCAGGCGAGGAAGCAGCAGATCCTTATGCATGGCTGCCCGAGCGATTTGGTAACGAGCCCAGGTTTCACGGGTTTCGACATCATCGAGTGCATTGATCACTCGACGCAATTCCAGTTCGTCCGCTTCGTTATCCATCACTGCGGACAGCGATTCCTGCAGGGCTTCACGACTCATGGCGTTCCTCTCTTGGCTATCGCCGCTGTCTTTAGTTTTCCTGCAACAACGGCTGCAGGGCTTTATCGATGGCCTCCCGAGCGCGGAAAATCCGGGAGCGCACGGTGCCAACCGGACACTGCATGACGCTCGCAATGTCCTCGTAACTCAGACCATCGAATTCACGTAAAGTTAAAGCGGTACGCAAATCTTCCGGCAATTGCTGGATGGTTCGATGGACGGTGCCCTCGATCTCATCCCGCAGCAGTGCACGCTCTGGAGACTCAAGATCTTTCAGGCCATGATCGCCGTCGTAGAACTCCGCATCTTCGGAACTTACATCGCTATCCGGCGGCCGGCGGCCGCGAGAAACCAGATAATTCTTCGCCGTGTTGATGGCGATACGGTAAAGCCACGTATAAAACGCGCTGTCTCCGCGAAAATTTCCCAGCGCTCGATATGCCTTGATAAAGGCTTCTTGCGCTACGTCCTGCGCTTCATGGGTGTCGTGCACAAAACGCACGATCAACCCGAGAATTTTGTGCTGATACTTCAGCACCAGCAGATCGAAAGCTCGCTTGTCGCCACGCTGAACGCGCTCGACCAGCTGCTGATCCTCTTCCTGGGTTAGCATGAACACTCCTCGATAAGCTCAGAGGAAGCTTGCATAACTAAACGACCAGACTTGCAAACATAGACTCGGGCTTTTCGCAAAAGTTCTCCCCCTCCAAGCAAGTTTCCTGCGGGCTCTGATTTGGCACGCACGAAAAACGCAGCGCGGGATAAACCGGCTGCGCGAATAATCTTGTAATCGGTTCGCCGGCAGGAACCCAACCGCAGGTTCCGCATTGAAGCCGACACTGTCCCGTGGTTTTGGCAACTGTCTATTGAGCTTGAGCCTCTGACAAAAGTTCCAATTATTTATAACGTCACATCGCCGACATGTAGCCACAACGTGGCGAAAAAGGGTGTTTCATCCTCGATACAGTCGCCTTTTCCCAAAACCTGCGGAAATTTCTTCCGACGAAGCGTCGCGCTGTTCACGCCACTGTAGTCTCACAATGCCATATCGGCCCGGCTATTGTGCCGCTCCACCCCTCTATATACTAGTGGGCTGTGTGGCTGTCTCGACTCGCGAATCGCCTGTCCTGCGCCACCCCCGACCCGGGTCGCTTTGCGCGGAATCCTGAAATGAGCCAACAGTTTCAACACGATGTTCTGGTGATTGGCAGCGGCGCTGCCGGTTTGAGTCTCGCGCTGACCCTGCCGGGCCACTTGAGCATTGCTGTATTGAGCAAGGGCGATCTCGCCAACGGTTCTACCTATTGGGCCCAGGGCGGTGTCGCCGCTGTGCTCGATGACACCGACACCGTCGAATCGCACGTCGATGACACGCTGAATGCCGGCGGCGGCCTGTGCCACGAAGACGCCGTGCGTTTTACCGTCGAGCATAGCCGCGAAGCGATTCAATGGCTGATCGACCAAGGCGTGCCCTTCACCCGCGATGAACAGTCTGGCACTGAAGACGGCGGCTTCGAATTTCACCTGACCCGCGAAGGCGGCCACAGCCATCGACGCATCATCCACGCAGCCGACGCCACCGGCGCCGCGATTTTCACCACTCTGCTGAACCAGGCCAAACAACGCTCGAACATAGAGTTGCTTGAACAGCGGGTGGCTGTCGATTTGATCACCGAACGCCGTCTGGGCATGGACGGCGACCGCTGCCTCGGCGCCTACGTGCTCAATCGCAAGAGCGGCGAAGTCGACACCTACGGCGCGCGTTTCGTGATCCTCGCCTCCGGCGGCGCAGCCAAGGTCTACCTCTACACCAGCAACCCCGACGGCGCCTGCGGTGATGGCATCGCCATGGCCTGGCGTTCCGGCTGCCGGGTGGCGAACCTGGAATTCAACCAGTTCCACCCTACCTGCCTGTATCACCCGCAAGCCAAGAGTTTTCTGGTAACCGAAGCCCTTCGCGGTGAAGGCGCTCATCTTAAACTGCCGAATGGCGAGCGCTTCATGCAGCGCTTCGACTCACGCGCTGAACTGGCGCCGCGCGACATCGTCGCCCGCGCCATCGACCATGAAATGAAGCGCCTCGGTGTCGATTGCGTCTACCTCGACATCAGCCACAAGCCCGAAGCGTTCATCAAATCGCACTTTCCGACTGTTTACGAACGCTGCCTGACATTCGGCATCGACATCACCAAACAGCCGATTCCGGTCGTGCCAGCGGCGCATTACACCTGTGGCGGGGTTATGGTCGATCAACACGGCCGCACCGACGTACCGGGCCTGTACGCCATCGGCGAAACCAGTTTTACCGGCCTGCACGGCGCCAACCGCATGGCCAGCAATTCGCTGCTGGAATGCTTCGTCTACGCACGCTCAGCGGCGGCAGACATCCTTGACCAACTGGACGAAGTCGCCATCCCCCGCGCCCTGCCCGTCTGGGACGCCAGCCAGGTGACCGACTCCGATGAAGACGTGATCATCGCGCACAACTGGGATGAACTGCGGCGGTTCATGTGGGACTACGTCGGCATCGTGCGCACCAACAAGCGCCTGCAACGCGCGCAACATCGGGTGCGTCTGCTGCTGGACGAGATTGACGAGTTCTACAGCAACTATAAAGTCAGCCGCGATCTGATCGAGTTGCGCAACCTCGCGCAGGTCGCTGAACTGATGATCCGCTCAGCGATGGAGCGCAAGGAAAGTCGCGGCCTGCATTTCACCCTCGACTACCCTGATCTGCTGCCGGAAGCACTCGACACTATTCTGGTACCGCCCACCTACGTCGACTGAACTTGAGCCGCACTCGCAGGCGTCGGTGCAAATCCGCCGCCTGCGCATCGCGCGGCACGCAGATCGATCTGACCCGCCACTCCCCGCGCAAACGAAAACGCAGCACCACGATCAGCGGCAGCGCCAGGCTGTCCGGTCGCAGCTGCACCGCTTGCCAGCCATTCGCCTGATTCCACAGCTGCCAGCCATCGGCGTCACGCCGCAGCCCGCAAAAGGCTTGCGGATGACTCAACAGAATCTGTCGGGGCAGCGCCCACATAGCGTGGAGCGCACAGCCGAAAGCCCCGAGCAAACTGGCCCAGACCGGAATAGACAGAAGAAACCAACAACCCAGCGCGAACGCCTGAGCCAACAGATACGCCGCCAGCAACTGCCGTGAGGCATGCCAGCGGCATTCGAACGAATTACTTGGGTTGGACACGATCCAGAATCATCCGGACCATGCGCTGAAGCTCCGGATCTTCAGATTCGTTACGCTCCATGAACCAGCCGAACATGTCCTGATCCTCGCACGTCAGCAGACGGACATACAGATCGCGATCCACCTCGTTCAAAGTCGCGTAAACCTCCTGAACGAATGGCACCAGCAACACGTCAAGCTCAAGCATGCCGCGACGGCTGTGCCAAAAGAGGCGATTCAGTTCAACTTGTTCGACCATGGGGCCCTCCTCAAATTTGGCGGCAAGTATACAGCCCCCAAGCGGGTCGCACAGTCGGCTTTGGTCGGGCACCTCCGATCCTTTATGAACTACCCATTTCAATAGCGCCCCCTTATGATGTGCCCCAGACTTTTTAACCTGCGATGACCCATGGCCGATTCTGCTTTTTTCTGCACCCTTTCACATGAAGGCGTTCTCG
Organism: Pseudomonas sp. TWP3-1; assembly: GCF_049896625.1. NCBI lineage: Bacteria > Pseudomonadati > Pseudomonadota > Gammaproteobacteria > Pseudomonadales > Pseudomonadaceae > Pseudomonas > Pseudomonas sp. TWP3-1. Next base: position 185,983 of record NZ_JAFCUQ010000013.1, on the reverse strand, counting down.
CGGTTCGCGGCGTGGATGCTGGCAAATTTCTGCAAGGCCAACTGACCTGCAACATCAATTACCTGAGCGACACCCAGGCCAGCCTCGGCGCGCGCTGCACGCAGAAAGGCCGGATGCAGTCGAGTTTCCGCATCGTGCTCGAGGGCGACGGCGTTCTGCTGGCGATGGCCAGCGAGCTGCTCGAACCGCAACTGGCGGATCTGAAAAAATACGCGGTGTTCTCCAAATCCAAATTGACCGACGAAAGCGCTGCCTGGCTACGTTTTGGTCTGGAACATGCCGACACAACGTTGGCCGCACTCGGGCTGCAATTGCCGGCCGAAACCGACAGCGTTGTACGTCACGAAGACCTGATCGCAATTCGCGTCTCGCCAAACCGTGCCGAACTCTGGGTACCGGCCGATCAGGCCGACGCCATCAAGACAAGAATGTCCGCGCAATTGGCTGAAGGTGAACTCAACCAATGGCTGCTGGGCCAGATCCGCGCCGGTATCGGCCAGGTCATGCCGAGCACCCGCGAGCTGTTCATTCCGCAGATGCTCAACCTGCAAGCCGTCGGCGGCGTGAGCTTCAAGAAGGGCTGCTACACCGGCCAGGAAATCGTCGCGCGCATGCAATACCTCGGCAAACTCAAGCGTCGTCTGTATCGCGTTCAACTCGACGCCAGCGAGTTGCCGGAGCCGGGCACGCAATTGTTTGCCCCAAGCCACAACAGTGCGATCGGCGAAGTGGTGCTGGCCGCCCGCGCCGAAAACAATATTGAACTGCTGGCCGTGTTGCAGGCCGAAGCTGCCGAAGCCGGTGATTTGCATCTGGGCGCCATCGAAGGCCCGGCCCTGCACTTGCTCGACCTGCCCTACGCACTGGATCGCGACCGCGAAATCCAGCGTTGAGCGCAGCATTTGTTGCAACACCTAGAGAAACGACATGAGCGATCTGGCGGATAAGGTCCAACAGGATTTGGTTGAGGCCATCGATAATGATGACCTGGTTCTGCCAACGTTACCGGAAGTGGCCCTGCAGATTCGCAAGGCCGCGGAAGACCCTGAAATCAGCGTCAGCGAGCTGAGCAAAGTCATCGGCCGCGACACCGCGCTGTCGGCGCGCCTGATCAAAGTGGTCAACAGTCCGCTGCTGCGCGCGACGCAAGAAGTCACCGACCTGCACACCGCCATCACGCGACTCGGCGTCAATTACAGCAGCAACCTGGCCATCGGTCTGGTGATGGAGCAGATTTTCCACGCCCGCTCTGAGGTGGTTGAACACAAGATGCGCGAAGTCTGGCGCAAGAGTCTGGAGATCGCCGGCGTCAGTTATGCGCTGTGCCGCCGTTACACCCAACTCAAACCCGATCAGGCTGCGCTGGGCGGCCTGGTGCATCAGATCGGTGTGCTGCCGATCCTGACCTACGCTGAAGATCACAACGAACTGCTGTCCGATCCGGTCAGCCTCAACCATGTAATCGACCACATTCATCCGTTGCTCGGTGACAAGCTGCTGCGGGTCTGGGAGTTTCCGGAACGGCTGGTGGCGCTGCCTGGGCTATATCAGGATCTGGAACGCAATTCGCGCGAAATCGATTACGTCGATCTGGTGCAAGTGGCGAGTCTGTATTGCCACAAGGGCACCGATCACGCGTTTGCGCGAGTTGATCCGCTCAACGTTCCAGCGTTCCGCAAACTGGGGATCGACCCGGACAACAAAGCGTTGTGCGCCGACCTGGAAGAAGCGCTGACGATGTTTTACTGACGCTTAGCCGGCAATAAAACTCACCCGCACTTTCAACCCGGCATGCTCGCCGTCATGCAGCGAGATCTGCGCCAGATGCGCGCGGCAGATTTCCCCGACAATCGCCAACCCCAGCCCAGAACCGGCGACCTGCTGATTGCGCCGGTAAAAGCGTTCAAACACCCGGTCCCGCTCATCCTGCGGAATGCCCGGGCCGTCGTCTTCGACTTCCAGCACGGCCGGCGACAGCACCCGCAAAATCACGTTGCCACCCGTCGGCGTATGCGCCAGCGCGTTGTCCACCAGATTGCTCAGCAGCTCATTGAGCAAGGTCGGCTCGCCGCGCAGCCACACCGGTTCGTCTGCCTCTAACGCCAGCGCCACACCACGAGCGTGAGCCAGCGGTGCCATAGCCATGCCCAGTTCGCGGGCCAACTGGCTCAAATCGAGCAATTGCGCGCCACCTTCGGCGATGGCTCGGGCGCCGTTTTCCACCCGCGCCATCGACAGCAATTGGTTGGCCAAGTGGGTCAGACGATCGGTGCTTTGCGCGGACGATTCCAAGGTGTCGCGCCAGGTTTCCGCTTCGCTGGAGCGCAGCCCCAGTTCCAGCCGCGCCTTGAGCGCCGCCAGCGGGGTGCGCAATTCGTGAGCGGCGTCGGCAATGAATTGCGCCTGGCGCTCGAACTGCCCGCGCAGGCGTTCGGTGAAATGGTTGAGTGCGCGCACCAGCGGCCATAACTCGTGCTGCACTTCTACCAGCGGCAGCGGGCGCAGATCGTCGGGCTGGCGCTCTTCCACCGCCGTACGCAATCGCTCCAGCGGACGCAACGCGGCACTCACGGCAAACCACACCAGCAACAATGCACCAATCGCCAGCATGCCCAGACGCAGCAAGGTATCGGCGGCCAGACTGCGCGCCATGCTCACCCGTGCTTCATCGGTTTCGGCAACACGAATTTCCGCCATGCCGTTCATGTTCGGCTCGCTCACCGCTTTCAACAGGCTGACCACGCGCACGTTTTGCCCTTGATAGGTGGCGTTGTAGAAACGCGCCAGCGCCGGATAGCTGTCAGTTCGCGGCGTGCCAGGCGGCGGGCCGGGCAGGTTTTCGTAACCGGAAATCAGCTTCTGATGGATGTCATTGACCTGGTAATAGATTCGCCCGGCACTGTCGTAGGCGAAGGTGTCGAGGGCCACGTAAGGCACGTCGGCGCTCAGGCTGCCGTCGCGCTGTGACAGTCCGGCAGCGATGGTTCGCGCCGAGGCCAGCAGCGTGCGGTCATACGCGGTGTCGGCGGCTTCGCGACCGTTCCAGTAAGCGCTCAGACCGCTGGCCAGCATCAGCACCACCAACAGCGCCGCGAGGTTCCACAGCAAGCGCCAGCGCAGGCTGCTGGGCTTATGCATCGCGGCTCTCCAGCAGATAGCCGAGGCCACGGAAAGTCACGATGGCCACCGGTTGACCGTCGAGTTTCTTGCGCAGGCGATGCACGTAGATTTCGATCGCATCGGGACTGGCTTCTTCGTCGAGGCCAAATACTTGCGCGGCCAGTTGTTCCTTGCTCATGACCCGCCCCGGACGCGCGATCAACGCTTCGAGCACCGCTTGTTCGCGGGAGGTCAGGGTGAGCAATTCTTCACCGAGGGTGAAGCGCCGGGTATCGAGGTCGTAAGCCAGCACGCCACAGCGCTGCTGACGTTCACCGCCGAGCACACTGCGGCGCAGCAGGGCTTTGACCCGCGCTTCCAGCTCAGTCAGTTCGAACGGCTTGGCAAGGTAATCGTCGGCGCCCAGATTAAGACCGTGTACGCGATCCTTCACATCACTGCGCGCGGTCAGCATCAGCACCGGCAGATTCTTGCCGCGTGCGCGCAGTCGCGCCAGCACTTCGAAACCGTCCATGCGCGGCAAGCCAACATCGAGAATCGCCACCGCGTATTCCTCGCTGCTGAGTGCCAGGTCGGCAGCCACGCCATCGTGCAACACATCCACGGTCAGACCGGTGCTCTTGAGCGCCTGGGCCACGCTTTCGGCCAGTGGCAAATGGTCTTCGACGAGCAGGACACGCATGGATTTTTACCTCGTTCAGGGATGGCCGACGCCATTCTTTGGCGCGGAGTTTACAGCCGCAACCGCCGCTGTGAAGCCCGAAAACCGTGAAAGCCGATTGAAAGGTTAGCGAAAGGTTAGCCCGTTAGAGTCGGGCCACGGACAGTTCCGACTGCCGTCGCTGATGCCACACAGCGAATACGAAAAACGCCTCGAAGCGTTTTCGCCAATAAGAACAATAAACGGAGTACACCCCGCATGCCGTCCTTGCAGACCAAGGCTCTTACGCCTGTTCGTCCTTCCCGTCTCAGTCACACCGCCCTCGCCAGTGCCGCCGCCCTCGCCGGTTTTTCGCCGTTGAGCTACGCCGACTTCATCGAAGACAGTACCGCCACCTTCGAAACCCGCAACATGTATTTCAACCGCGACTTTCGCGACGGCACCAGTGCCCAGCAATCCAAGCGCGATGAATGGGCGCAGGGTTTCATGCTCAATCTGCAATCGGGTTACACCGACGGCACCGTGGGCTTCGGTGTCGATGCGCTGGGCATGCTTGGAGTCAAACTCGATTCAAGCCCGGATCGCACTGGCACCGGTTTGCTGCCAACCCACGATGACGGGCGCGCGGCGGATGAATACTCCAAGCTTGGCCTGACCGGAAAAATGAAGATCTCCGCGACTGAATTGAAGATTGGCAGCCTGATCCCGGAACTGCCGATCCTCAAACCCAATGACGGGCGCATTCTGCCGCAGACCTTTGAAGGTGGCTTGCTGACTTCCAAAGAGATCAAAAACCTGACCTTCACCGGCGGGCGGCTGGAAAAAGCCAAGGACCGCGACAGCACCGATTTCGAGGACATCGCCCTCAACAACAAGAACAGCCGCTTCGCCGGCACCGCCGCCGGTAAACACTTCGACTTTGGCGGCCTGGACTACAAGTTCACCGACAAGATCACCGGTAGTTACCACTTCGCGCAACTCGACGAAGTCTATAACCAGCACTTCTTCGGACTGCTTGCGTCGCGACCGATGGGGCCGGGCACTTTCGCAACTGACCTGCGCTTTGCTGTCAGTGATGACCAAGGCGCGGCCCGTGGCGGCGAGATCGACAACCGCTCGCTCAATGGTCTGGTGAGTTATGCACTGAGCGGGCACAAGTTCACTGCCGGTTATCAGCACATGTCCGGCGACAGCGCCTTTCCGTATGTCGATGGCAGCGATCCGTATCTGGTCAACTTCGTGCAGATCAACGACTTCGCCGGCGCCGAAGAGCGCTCGTGGCAAGCACGCTACGACTTCGATTTCGCCAGACTCGGCATTCCCGGCCTGAGCTTCATGAGCCGCTACTTGAGCGGTGACAACATCAAGCTCAAGAACGGTGATGAAGGCAAAGAGTGGGAGCGCAACACCGAGATTAAATATGTAGTACAAAGCGGCGCCCTCAAGGATGTCGCGGTGCGCCTGCGTAATGCCACTTACCGTTCCAACTACTCCGCTCGCGATGCCGATGAAGTGCGTCTGCTGGTGAGCTATAGCGTTGCCCTTTGGTAATTCAGTACGTCCATAACAACAACTCCCAAGGAGACATAGATGAACTTATCACTGCGTAAAGTTGCTTTAGCCGCCGGCGTCATGCTGTTCGCCGGCCAATTGCTGGCCGAACCGAAACGCCCTGAATGCATCGCCCCGGCCTCCCCCGGCGGCGGTTTCGACTTGACGTGCAAATTGGTACAGAGCGCCCTGGTCAACCAGAAGCTGCTGAGCAAACCGATGCGCGTGACCTACATGCCCGGCGGCGTCGGCGCAGTGGCGTACAACGCGGTGGTCGCTCAGCGTCCGGCGGATGCGGGAACACTGGTGGCGTGGTCGAGCGGCTCGCTGTTGAATCTGGCCCAAGGCAAGTTCGGGCGTTTCGATGAAACCAACGTGCGCTGGCTGGCGGCAGTCGGCACCAGTTACGGTGCGATCGCGGTGAAAAGCGATTCGCCCTACAAGAATCTCGACGATCTGGTACAGGCGCTGAAGAAAGATCCGAGCAAAGTGGTGATTGGTTCGGGCGGCACCGTCGGCAGCCAGGACTGGATGCAGACCGCACTCATCGCCAAGGCTGCCGGAATCAACCCGCGTGACCTGCGTTATGTAGCCCTTGAGGGAGGCGGCGAAATCGCCACCGCCCTGCTCGGCGGGCACATCCAGGTCGGCAGCACCGACATTTCCGACTCCATGCCGCACATCCAGAGCGGCGACATGCGTCTGCTGGCGGTGTTCGCTGACAAGCGCCTCGACGAGCCGGAAATGAAAGACATCCCCACTGCCAAGGAACAAGGCTACGACATCGTCTGGCCGGTGGTGCGCGGTTTCTACCTCGGGCCGAAAGTCAGCGATGAAGATTACGCCTGGTGGAAAGACGCCTTCGACAAACTGCTGGCCTCCGACGAGTTCGCCACGCTGCGCGATCAGCGTGAACTGTTCCCGTTCGCCATGACCGGCCCCGAGCTGGACACCTACGTGAAGAAGCAAGTCGCGGATTACAAAGTGCTGGCCAAAGAGTTCGGCCTGATCCAGTGATCGTCGCTGTCTAGCGTCCACGGCCTCGCTCAGCGCGGCCGTGGCACAGGAGTTCCTCATGCTTATTCAACGCATTTTTGCCTCAGTGCTGTTGCTGACTTGTGCCGGCCTGGCACTGATGGCCTGGCCGTATCAGGCGGCTTTTTCCTACGAACCGGTTGGCCCACGGGCCTTTCCCCTACTGATGCTCGGCCTGATGGGCGCAGCGCTGCTGTACATGGTGTTTCGTCCCGCGCCAATCAAGCACAGCGATGACGAGCCGCCGCTGGATCGCGAAACCCTGACCAAGATCAGCATCTGCGTCGTACTGCTGCTGGTGTTTGCCGGCCTGTTTGAACCGTTGGGATTCATCCTGTCCAGCATCCTGATCGGCATTCCAATGGCACGTCTTTACGGCGGGCCATGGGTGCCGAGCGTTGTCGTGACGACGTTGATGGCCATCGGTTTGTACTTGCTGTTCGACCGCGTGATGGACGTTCCGCTGCCCCTTGGCCTGCTCGACGTTCTGGAGAACTGATATGGATACTCTCGGTTATTTGAGCCAGGGCTTCGGCGTTGCGCTGACCCCGTACAACCTCGTCACGGCGCTGACCGGCACATTGATCGGCACGGTGGTCGGCTTGCTGCCGGGCCTCGGCCCGATCAACGGCGTGGCGTTGTTGATCCCGATTGCCTTCGCCCTCGGCCTGCCGCCGGAGTCGGCGCTGATCCTGCTGGCGGCGGTGTATCTGGGCTGCGAATACGGCGGGCGGATCAGCTCGATTCTGCTGAACATTCCCGGCGAAGCGTCGACCGTGATGACCACTCTCGACGGTTACCCGATGGCGCGCAAAGGCATGGCCGGCGTAGCGTTATCGCTATCGGCGTGGAGTTCGTTCATCGGCGCCTTCATCGCCACCTGCGGCATGGTGCTGTTCGCCCCGCTGCTGGCGAAATGGGCGATTGCCTTCGGGCCGGCGGAATATTTCGTACTGATGGTGTTCGCGATTGTCTGCCTCGGCGGCATGGCCGGTGATCGACCGTTGAAGACGTTTATCGCGGCGTTGATCGGGCTGTTCCTGTCCAGCGTCGGCATCGACGCCAACAGCGGTGTGTATCGCTTCACCGGCGACAACATTCACCTGACCGACGGCATTCAGTTTGTGGTGTTGGTCCTGGGTCTGTTCTCGATCAGCGAAATCCTGCTGTTGCTGGAGAAAACCCATCGCGGTCAGGAAGCGGTAAAAGCTACCGGACGCATGATGTTCAACTTCAAGGAAGCGGCGTCGGTGTTCACCGTGAACATCCGTTGCGGCCTGCTCGGGTTCATCATGGGCGTGTTGCCGGGTGCCGGCGCGACGCTGGCCAGTGCCGTGGCCTACATGACCGAAAAACGCATCGCCGGTGCCAGCGGCAAATTCGGCGAAGGCGATGCCCGTGGCCTCGCAGCTCCGGAAACCGCCATCGGCGCTTCTGCCTGTGGCGCACTGGTGCCGATGCTGACCCTCGGCGTTCCAGGTTCAGGCACCACCGCAGTAATGATCGGCGCCCTGTCGCTGTACAACATCACGCCTGGCCCGCTGCTGTTCCAGCAACAACCAGACATCGTCTGGGGCCTGATCGCGTCGTTGTTCGTCGCCAATATCATGCTGGTGATCCTGAACATCCCGATGATCCGCATTTTCACGCGCATCCTCGCCGTGCCGAACTGGGCGCTGGTGCCAGTGATCGCGATCATCACCGGGATTGGCGTGTATGCGGTGCATGCGACTACCTTTGACCTGTTCCTGATGGTGGGCATCGGCATCTTCGGTTACATCCTGCGCAAACTGGATTTTCCGCTGTCGCCAGTCCTGCTGGGCTTCATCCTCGGCGGTCTGATGGAACAGAACCTGCGTCGTGCGCTGTCGATTTCCAACGGTGCGCTGGAAATCCTCTGGTCGAGTCCGATCACTTTCGGATGCTGGGTGCTGACCGCAATCATGTTGCTGATGCCGCTGCTGCGCATCTGGCGTCGCCGTGCTGCTGCGCGTAACGCCATTGCCGATGTCTGATCGGCCCTTCAAAAGCTGGTGGGGAACGCCGCTGGTCGGTCTGCTTGGCGGTTATCTCGCCAGTCAGATCGGCTGGCCGCTGCCGTGGATGGTCGGCTCGTTGCTGGCGATCATCCTCGTGCGCTGCCTGACGCCATGGCAATTGGCGGAAATACCCGGCGGGCGCAAATGCGGGCAGTGGATCGTCGGAATCGGCATCGGCCTGCACTTCACCCCATTGGTGATGGAGCAGGTACTCAGCCACTTTGGTTTGATCTTCTTTGGCGCGCTGGTCACCAGCCTGTCGGCGGTGGTCGGCGTGTGGTTGATGCGCCGCACCGGTGAGGATCGCGCCACGGCGTTTTTCTCGAGCATGCCCGGTGGCTCCGGCGAGATGGTCAACCTCGGCGCACGCAATGGCGCGCTACTCAGTCATGTTGCGGCAGGGCAGAGTCTGCGGGTGTTGGTGGTGGTGTTGTGCGTGCCGGCAGCCTTCAAATATTTGCTGGGTGACGGCACACAGATTTCTCACGCCGGCAGCGTCGATTGGCGCTGGCTGGCGATTCTGTTTCCGGCGGGTGGATTGCTTGCGTGGGGCTGGCAACGGTTGCGCCAACCCAATCCGTGGCTGTTCGGGCCATTGCTGGTGAGTGCGGCGGTGAGCATCGCCTGGGATCTGCACATCAGTCTGCCCAATGGCGGCAGCCAGATTGGGCAGTGGTTGATTGGCAGCGGATTGGGTTGTCACTTCAACCGGCAGTTCTTCCGGCGTGCACCGTCGTTCATGGGCCGTACCTTGATCGGTACGGCGCTGACCATGTTGATTGCGACTTTGGCAGCTCTGGGTTTGAGCGCCCTGACCCATCTGGATTTGCGTTCGTTGACACTGGGCATGATGCCTGGCGGGATTGCCGAGATGAGTCTGACGGCGGAAACCCTGCAACTGTCGGTGCCGTTGGTGACAGCGATGCAGGTGATGCGGTTGTTGTTTGTGCTGTTTCTGGCGGAGCCGTTGTTCAAATACTGGAACCGAAGTCCCGAGTAGCTTTTGTGGCGAGGGAGCTTGCTCCCGCTCGACTGCGCAGCAGTCGCAACCCCTATGAATGCGGTGTGCCTGAAAAAACCGCTTTGCAGTTATTGGGGCTGCTGCGCAGCCCAGCGGGAGCAAGCTCCCTCGCCACATGTGTGGTTCAACCCATCAAATCGGCGGCAAACGCCACTCGATCGGCGTCTCGCCATTCTGTTCTAGAAACTTGTTGGTCCGGCTGAAGTGCCCGCAACCCAAAAACCCACGATAAGCCGACAGCGGCGACGGATGCACCGACGTTAGCACCAGATGCTTGGTCGCATCGATCAGCTTCTGCTTGCTCTGCGCATGCGCGCCCCAGAGCATGAACACCAGGTGCGGCTGCTCGCGACTGACCACTTCAATGATCCGGTCGGTGAAAAACTGCCAGCCCTTATCCTTGTGCGCGTTGGCGTTGGCGCGCTCGACGGTCATGGTGGTGTTGAGCATCAGCACGCCCTGCTCGGCCCAGCTCTGCAGATAGCCGTGGTTGGGAATGTCGATATTCAAGTCGCGCTTCAACTCTTTATAGATGTTGACCAATGACGGCGGTGTTGGCACACCCGGCTGCACCGAGAAGCACAAACCATGCGCCTGTCCCGGGCCGTGATATGGGTCTTGGCCGAGGATGACGACTTTGACTTTATCCAGCGGCGTCGAATTCAGCGCATTGAAAATCATCGGCCCCGGCGGATAGATTTCCTTGCCGGCCGCCCGCTCCTGCTGCAGAAAATTGCGCAACTCTGCCATGTACGGCTGGTCGAATTCAGCACGCAGTGCCTCCTTCCAGCTCGGTTCGAGTTTGATACGGTCGTCAGCAGTCATGGTCATTTCCGGCAAAATCAATGGGGCGAACCCTAGGAAACCCGCCCCTGCTTGTCAATTGATCTGACGCAGATCCGGCACTTTCCTACACTGCGATCATACTGATCGTTCAAATTCCCGATCGAGGTCACGATGAATCTGCACTTCGAAGAACTCACCGGCACCGACGGCGCACGCATCGGCGTGGCCAGTCTGGATGCCGAAAAGTCGCTGAACGCGCTGTCTCTGCCGATGATCAACGCGCTGAGCGATAAACTGAACGCTTGGGCCAAGGATGAACAAATTGTCTGCGTACTGTTGCGCGGCAACGGCGCCAAGGCCTTTTGCGCTGGCGGCGAAGTGCGCAGTCTGGTGGAAGCCTGCAGCGCGCATCCCGGCGAAGTGCCGCCGCTGGCCGCGCAATTCTTCAGCGCGGAATACCGTTTGGACTACAGCCTGCACACTTATCCGAAACCGTTGATCTGCTGGGGCCACGGTTACGTGCTCGGCGGCGGCATGGGTTTGCTGCAAGGCGCGAGCACGCGGATCGTCACGCCGAGCAGCCGCTTGGCGATGCCCGAGATCTCCATCGGTCTGTACCCGGATGTCGGCGCCAGTTGGTTTCTGTCGCGGCTGCCGGGCAAGCTCGGGGTGTTTCTGGGTTTGACCGGCGCGCACATCAATGGCCGCGATGCGATTGATCTGGATCTGGCGGATCGCTTTCTGCTCGATGAACAGCAACCGGATCTGATTGAGGGTTTACTGCAACTGAATTGGCAGGAACAGACCGAAATGCAGCTCAACAGTCTGCTCAAGGCCCTGCAACAGGAGGCGGTGGCGCAGATGCCCGAAGCGCAGTGGCTGCCGCGTCGTCAGCACATTGATGAGTTGCTGGATGTCAGCGATGTAACCTGTGCCTGGAAGGCCATCGCCCTGCAGCGCGACAGCAGCGATCTGCTGATCGCCCGTGCAGCGAAGACCATGAGCGAAGGCTCGCCCCTGACTGCGCATCTGGTCTGGGAACAGATCAAACGCGCGCGGCATCTGTCGCTGGCCGAAGTTTTTCAGATGGAATACACCCTGAGCCTCAATTGCTGCCGGCATCCGGAATTCAGCGAGGGCGTTCGTGCGCGTTTGATCGACAAGGATCAGAAACCGCACTGGCATTGGCCGGAGATTGCGCACGTGCCGGACGCGGTAGTCGAGGCGCATTTTCATAAGGTTTGGGAGGGGCGGCATCCGTTGGCGGATCTGACGCAATACTGAAATTTCTTATTACCCGCGATGGCTGCCTATCGCGGGAAATCTTGCTAGCAGCGGTGTTCGTTACGGCTAAACGTTCAACTCGTAGAACTCGATTATTTCCATCATTGCCCGTAATGACTCTTCGTCATTTTTCGGCAAAATATCCTCAACATCCCGTAGGGGGGGAAGAGGATGCAGGAACTCTTCCAGTTGGCTGCCCGTGATGTCCTGCGCGACTCCCCCTTCGTCTAGAACTCTTATGAAGCTGATAGCAGCGTCGCCACCTGAAAAATGCTCGGAAACACGAATCTTTGGCGACATTCCGTAACTTACGACTATGACGAGATCATTCCGCTCACGGTGAAATTTGAGTTGGTTGATCGGCAGCCCAACTTCTGAGAAATCTATACCATCGATTCCGCCACCGGCGTTTACAACCAGGTCTCGCCCGAGACCATCGTATTTATACACGTCATTACCGGTGCCACCGGATAAGGTGTCATTACCCGGTCCACCGTAGAGCACATCATCGCCTGCGCTACCGTAGAGCAGATCATCTCCTTGCATTCCTCGTATTTCACCAGCGCCGCTCAGAGTGTCATTACCGCGACCACCCACGAGTGGTAGAAAACGATTCTCTCGAAATGACTTAACACGAGCAGCGCCCTTAACAGAAACACCATGATGATAGGTATCGGGGGCAGAGCCTAACTGGCTCACAAGGTCTTTCAAGCTAATGCTTGAGCCGTCAGAAAACTTCACCAGTTCAATTCCGGAACCACTGAGATCATTCGAATTGGGCATAACGATTCGTACTTTTTGAGATCCGCCCCATGTCATATCGAGTGTCGTGTACAGCATTTGAGCTCGAGGCGGGTGTCGATCATTACCGCGTAGCGGATTGGGCGACAGTTCAGTATTGACCACCTCAATCAACACAGCGCCCCAGCTTAACTGCAATTTAGCCAGCCTCGCCGCATCTGGAAGGACGACAGTATCAATATCATCCGCTCCAAATTCGTCAGACCATCCGGAAGCTCCAACCTCAGGACGCAAAAAAACAGGGCTTAGCACGTCCGCAATAATGGTGGTTGCGCCATCATGTGCCTCAACGATGTAAGTGTCGGGACCGTTTTCCCCGTACAGCCGATCATTTCCCGCTCCACTGACCAGATAATCGGCACCCTTGGAACCGAGCAGCGTGTCGTTGCCTGCGCCAGCCGATAGAAACGCGCCAGGGATCCTGTCATTCACCCCGCCATAATCAAGCACCGAGCCTGCATAGGTGACGATCAAGTCATCTCCTGCACCGCCATGAAAGAGATTTCCCACTTCGAGATTTACCCTGCCGCCAGCGTCACCGCCATGGACAATTTTATGCTTGATCGTCTGGGTAGTAGCATTCCAGCGAAACTCCTTTCGGACTGTTTCATTGGCGTTGAAACTACCAGCGGAATACACGTACCACCCTTTAATCGCGCCGGAATCCTCCCTGTCTTCAACTACAAGGTCGCCTAAATTGAACGAGAACCCTGAATAAGTGGAACCAGACGGATAGTAATGTGGTTTATTTCCCGATGAATGCGGTGCTCCCTCTGCTTTTACAGATTTGAAAGTGCTTTTGCTCGTAGTGACTGACTGCCTATCACTCGCCACGGCGTCAGCGGCGATAGCCCCCATCCACTGCGGCGTCTCTGTCAACGATCCGGAAACGATGCTCTCATTAATCAGGTCGGCGTTAACGGTATAGCCACTGTCGTCGGTGGTTATATGACTTCTGACCCAAACACCCTGACTATTCAGTGCGAACCCTGAAGCCTGCCTGCTCTCCGAGCGCTTCTTCTGGATGTCCGAAAGGAATTTGTCGTTCCAGGCAACTTTACTATTGCTCTCCAGTTCGCCTCCCTCGGTAGGCATTTCACCATCGTCGGTCTGCGCAGGGTCGACAATTACCGAATTTGGCTTCATACCACTGACCACCACAACATCCGTGACGGACGTTTCTTTCGCATCTACCGGACGCTTTATCAGGGCCATTAAATCCTGATACTTCAAAACCTGCCCATCATCAAATCTGAAAGTCGCCCCGTACCAATTCTCATAACTGCGAATTAACAAGGCATCCCCCAGACCGTTCGACAGCCGCAATACCAAGCCGGCATCAACATTGACAATATCAGCCTTTAAACTTTCCGCAGAAAATCCAGCGCGAAAACTTACGACATTATTGCCACCGGTATCGGTAATAAGATCCAGTCCATCACCCACTCCGAAATAGAAAACATCATTGCCATCCAGCCCTTCCAAATAGTCGTTTCCAGCACCACCATCAAACACGTTATCGCCAGGACCGCCGCGCAGATAGTCCACGCCTTCTCCACCAACTAACGTGTCGTTTCCACCGCCACCCAGCAAAGTGTCGTTGCCTGAACCACCATCAAGGTAATCGGCGCCATGTTCCGTTTCGGGAGTTTGGTCATAGTCCCCCATTAGAATGTCATCATCAGCACCTCCCAGAAGCGTATCGGCGCCCAAACCTCCCCAAAGCGTGTCGTTTCCTGCATCGCCGCTGACGTGGTCATCATTGGTTCCGCCCGCTTGCAAGTTGGGCTCATCACCATCCAGAGCGTCAGCGCCTGCCCCGCCTATCAGAGTGTCCGAACCACCCAAGCCGCGGAGTGTGTCGTCACCCGCAGCGCCATCGAGATAATCATCACCGTGGTAACGAATTGGGTGCTCATGGTAATCACCGACCAGTTCGTCGTTACCGCTGCCACCGAAAAGTGAGTCACCGGCACCTCCGCCCCAAAGAGTGTCGTTACCCGGGCCGCCATCGAGAACATCACTCCCGAAAAAATGCGCCGCATCACCCGAAATTCCTCGCAGTACGCTGTCATCTCCGTTCAGAACATCATTGCCAGCGCCGCCATACAACACGTCGCTACCACCGTTGCCGGCTAGAGCGTCATCGCCATCGCCGCCCTGCAACAAATCGTTGCCATGGTGGCTGCCGTGGAGACCGCCACCCCAATCGAGGTTGTCTCCAAATAATGTGTCATTGCCACTCCCGCCAGCCAGCGTGTCATTACCTCCCTCGCCGGCCAACGTGTCGTCTTCACTTCCGCCGTCAAGCAGATCATCTCCCCAGCCTCCATTGATAAAATCCCGGCCCCCTTGGCCATAGAGAACGTCATTGCCTCCCTCCAAGGGTTGGTTCAAAGAGGAGTTCTCGAAGACGGTACGAAAGCTAGTGACTCCACCGGGGATTTGAACGTTGATTTGCTTGTATTCCCAATTTTGCTCATGTACTCCGGTCGTTTCGTCACCGGATAAATTGTCATCACCTGCTCCCCCGACCAACGTATCTCGACCATTCCCTCCGAGCAGCACATCTCCCGCAGCAGTGCCCACGAGCAAATCATTACCCTGCCCACCATCCAGCCAATCGCCGCGACTAGCCTTTCCCTTTGCAGCACCAGCCAAGGCTTTTTCGAGCGTCGACTGCTTGTCGCCGAACAAGCGGTCGTTCCCGTCTTTGCCAAACAATCGGTCAGAACCGCCAAGACCAACGATGACGTCATCTTTTGGTGATCCGTAGAGTAAATCGGCTTTGTTCCTCTGCTTTACATTGGGCAATAGCACTACATTGCCTAGCTCATCGTAGGCAGGCTGATCTCCGCGAACAGTGGGGTCGCTGTCTTTCGCTTTCCAGTCGCCTTGAAGAACCAGGTCTGGGGCGGAGAACGTCTGGTTTTGGTAATCAGGAAGATCGATGCCTAGCATCCCCGGTTTGAAGTTCTTTATGACTATCAGATCGTTCAGGCCGTATTTGATGTTCAGCGTTTTTTCAGCGATCTCCTCAATGAGCGTCAACGAGATGGCTTGATCTTCGGTTAACCAGGTACTACTCAGCGGAGCACTGCGTTTTAGGGCAGGAATGGGAAGTCTATTTATCAGCAACGTGCCGCTAACGTCCCCTTCGAAGATCTCATCTATTCCATCTCCGCTGGAGAACTCATACCGATCGTTGCCCGGCCCGCCGACCAGAGAATCATTGCCCTTGCCACCCACCAAAATGTCGCCACCGGCCATCCCGTACAACGCGTCATTACCATCGCCTCCACTTAAAGAATCATTACCGCGAGCTCCCTGGATAAAATCTTTGCCGGCCAGTCCGTTGATTGAATCGTTGCCACCGCCGCCGTACAAATGATCGGAATTCGCTCCGCCACCGAATGATCGTCCGCCGTCATCACCGAACATGACCAAAGGGTTCGAGACGCCTGTGTTCATCGGAGCCTGCCTGCCCGAAGCCAGATCCGAATAGGAAAACGTCTGCGCTGTGTTTTCTCCGAACGAACCATTGGTTCGCGAAATCAGCCGGGCCAGCATTTCCGCGCGATCAGCAAGCCACAGCTCAGTGATAGAGCCCTCGCCAGTTTCGGGATCGTAGAGCTCCAGTCCGCGTCCGGGAAAACCGTCAGGTCGCTCAATCACTATTTCACTGAGCTGCTTAAGAGAATTGCGCAACGCTTCGCCGACTGGCGTTGCTTGCCCAGCCAACTTCGCCCAAGCCTTGGCACTGCCATACTCGCCAATTGTCTTGGTAACGATGCTTTGGGATTGAGCCGGCGAAAGTGCGGAAAAGAATGCGTAGGCGTTGGCGGCGAAGGTTTCATCGGTGGTAGGCGTTGCAGCTGAGTTGCCGTCGTAGGTTCGCCTGAACATATCGAAAAAGTCATTCAGGCCGTATCGCAATATCAGGCGGACGATGGGCGAGATCGGTGTGCCTTTCACCACATGCTGAATGAGCGGGTTAATGCTGCCACTGGCCAGAGCGATATTTATTTGCTCGGGCAGCACCGAAAACAGGCTTTCGAAGATGTTTAGTCCGAAGTTTTTGATCACCGCCTGCAAAGCAACGCTGTAGGAATCTATGGCAAACAGAATATTCTTTAAGTCGTCGAACCTATTGAACTTGGCCAGCTCATGATTACCTTTTATATGGGAGTCTGGATCACCTGCGGAGATTAACCTCCAGGTTTCATACGGAGGCTTTCCACCTAACAGACTAAAGCCGATTGTTCCAGACCACCCCGCGTTACGACTTGTAGCGGTATCATTCTTACCACTTTCATTAAGAAATAATACTTTACCAATTGCGCTCGCATCAATTGCTGCGATTTGACTGATTGAAGGTACGGTCCACGGGGCCAACTCATTCTCAATCGAACCTTTTATCAGCGTATTCATGAAGTTCACAGCAACCTGGTTAGATGACTCTTGCATCTTTGACTCAGAAAACTGTGTATTTAACCTCAATTCACCCTGCCGCTGGGTGTAGGCACGGATCAATGCGGAGTAAGCGCCCTGTCCACCGTTTGCGTCAATTGCTACATCGAGCCATAGCTTGGCACTTTTTAAAAAACTAATTTCCTCTTTGTCGAAACCAGAAACAGCGAGAAGCTTTTCACTTAAAATATTTGACAATGACTGATACAGCAAAGCACAGCCTCGCCGCTCCACGGATACGGCACTATATTCCTTCTCTTCAATATCAAACGTCATTCCATCGCAAAGATTGGCGGCTTGAAAAATTACCGACCTTTCTGAATCACTGAAAACATAGCTCATATTTACTTCCCTGTAATTATTGAACGTGAAAGATAGTCACTAACAAACTTAAGCGCTTCAGGAGCACCGCGTAACGCATCCGTACTCAAACTTACTCGACCATCTCCTCCTGCAAAGTCGAAACTGTGTAATTCCACAGTACAATAGGTACGCAGGCTACCAAAATCCAAACTTTCTAACTCTTGTTTACTCATTTTCAATAAATCTGCCTTACCCAAACCGCTGGCCAAGGTCTTCGGATCTGGAGAGTTCAAACCATCGCACTTTATCTTCCGTGGTGTTCCGTCACTCCGGCGCCAGTCGCGCATAACGAACGTGCGAATAGAAAACTCATTATCAACATGGGGTGGAGGTGCACTAAGCCAAAGTTCCAAACCTGGATAATTTTTCAGCTTCACAACCAGCTCATCCGGCCAATCAACATGCCGTCCGCCCATACCGTGCGGCTCAGTGGTTTCTTTTCTGGTGTACAGCCTGGCCGCAACCTGGAAATACCCCCAACTATCGGGTGGTTCTTTCCCGCTCTCCTCATATTCCGGACGCAGCTCAGTTCCTGTCCACCAAAAAGAACCCTCCAGGATATCGGCGATACACGAGCCGTCACTCCTCAACGTCGATCCAAAATAAAATCCGGGAATCCGCGTCCGGTCAAGCAGGCTGCCGCCACGGATGGGGACCTGTTCCATACCCGCGAGTTTTTTACTGCATTCACCCTGTTCTTTGTGATAGATCGCTCGGGCTTCAGCGGCTTCTTCCCATCTAATATAGAAATCAACTACCCAGTAACAGACTGCGAGAATCACACCGTATTTGACGCCCCTTCTGCACTGCCGAAAGACTTCCCTGCGAGACATCTTAAACATTTCAAATCTCCATTTTAAAATGACAAAACGTTCCTTTTAACCAACAACTCTGAGACTTTCAAAAACCTCAAAGTACCCTTTCATACCGTTCGCGACATCAAACTTGCTTGCCGTCAACTTTGCGGCCTCCTTTTGAGAGTCAAACTCACCGACAGATTTCAAAACCCTGCACACTTCTTCAGCTATTGCTTCAACATCAAAAAAACCGACAAGCATTCCGTTGACTCCATCCTCAATGACCTCGCGCACTGGAGCTGTATCGGAACCAATAACGAGACAGCCAGACGCCATCGCCTCTAACAGAGACCACGACAAGACGAATGGATAAGTCAGATAAACATGAGCTTTTGATAGCTTCAGCAGCGACCGATATGTTTGATACGGAACCTTCCCGGTGAAGTGCACGTTAGAAAAATCATATTCCAGCTCGGAAACCATTTTGCTACGCCAGTTCGGATACCCAATGGGTTTGCCCCCATAACTGACGTCGTCTCCGCCGGCGATAATTATTTGGGCGTTCGGGCACTGGTTCTGAATAAACGGAATACATCTCATGAAACTGTGAAACCCACGGTACGGTTCGAGATTTCTAGCCGCATAGGTCACGATTGGTTGACCAGTCTCTATCACGCAGCCACTGGGCAGCTTCACAAATTCATTTTTGTCTGGCGCGAAATCTTGAACAACGCCTTCATGAATCACGCGAATCTTGGACTGATAAGCCTTGGGAAACAGACTTCGTTGCCATTTGGTTGGAGCAATACCAATGTCACACTGTTCAATATTCAACAGATGCATCGAATTCAAGATTCGAAGTCTTGAAGACGTATCTACCGCAGATGGAAACTCAGGGTCAAAACCTGAGTCCGCCCCCTCAGCTCGATAATAGTATTCACAAAAATGGATGAGCGGCACATCTGGGTATACATCTTTTACGAACAGCGTTTCGCCCCATCCAGGATGCGCAAGTACCACATCAGGGCGATATCCAATGTGCTTTAATCTCTTCAATATCCGGAAAACTTGTTGACCGTCGAACACAGCATCTTCATATCGACTTAAATAAGCGTGAACAGCGCTGTACGTTTTTACTGACGCACAATATCGATATATTCTCACTCCGGTCAAACCCGGCGCCGTGTTTCGCCCAATAGCAGTCACCGCAAAATTTCTGCGAAGCGCCTCCAATGCCACATGACGAAATTGCCCCGGGAAATTCTGATGAATAATAAGAAGATTCATATCTAGACAGCATTCCATGCTTGTAGACGTCTTTAAATTGAGGTTTTCACCCTCAATTTGTGCCTACAAACGCTAACAAATGCCCAGAAATAAAAATGTAGGAGGCTTCCGAGAACGCGCTAGGAGATGGAGATACAACCCATTTCCCGCAGGCACAAAAAAAGCGGCGCTCAATGCGCCGCTTTTTTGTGGTTGGTTACCAGCGGTTACCACGACCGTTGTGATCACCGCGACCGCTGTGACGGTTGTAGTCGCCCCGGCCGCGTTGGTTGTCCCAACCGTTGCCGCGATGCCCCTCCCAGCGTCCGCGATCGTTACCATGCCAGCGCCGATTATCGTAATGGCGCGGTGCTGGTTGGTAGTAACGTGGCGCCGAGTAATAACGCGGAGCCGGTTGGTAATAACGTGGTGCAGGCTGGTAATAGCGCGGGGCCGAGTAGTAAGTGCTGCGGCCGCCGCTGTAATAATTTCCACCACCGCCGTAGTAGACCGGCGCGGGTGATGTGTAAACCTCTGACCTGTAGTAGGTGTCTGCGTAGGAATACGGGGCGCAGCCACTGAGGGAAAACAGCATCACGGCAAACAGAAAGATTCGGCGATACATGGCGGCCTCCTGGACCGCGGGTAGCCACACCAGCGACGCTGGCAGGCGTCAGTCGACTATTCGGTGACTGACGCAATATCTGACAGCGTTTTCGGAATCTGGTGCGTTTCCGTAACAAGTTGAAACAAGTGATTAATGAAACCTTGTTCATCCGCAGATGGCGCCGCCCGGCGATGGATTAGTGCTGGCCGGCCGGCAACCGCTTGCGCTGTCCAGAGTGCGGGTCGATCATGCATGCAACGCCTCAGTCGACTGATCTAAATATGACCCAAGCCAACCTCTGCCCCGCCTGTGGCGCGCGCAATGACTGCACCCTGGCCGATCCGCGCACCGCAGATCGCGCCTGCTGGTGCTACGGCGTTTCGATCGACCCGGCTGTGCTCGAAGCGCTGCCCGCGCAACTGCGCGACAAATCCTGCCTGTGCCCGCGCTGTGCTCAGGTCGAGGCTCAACTGCAAGCGGCCAGGCTGCCGATCCCGTAACATGCGCGCCCCTTTATCCGCCGATTCCTGACCATGCGCGTCGACCGTTTCCTCAGCAACCTGCCCCGCTACAACCGTAAGCAGGTTCGCCTGTTGCTGGCGGAAAAGCGTGTGCGCGTTGACGGAAAAATCGTAAGCGACCCGCACAGCGACGTGCTGGAGTTCAGCCGTGTCGAGGTCGACGACGAAGTGCTGCAAACCGGCAAACCGGCGCGTTACTTCATGCTGCACAAACCGCCCGGCTGCGTCAGCGCCACGCTCGATCCCCAGCATCCGACCGTGCTCGATTTGATCAATGAGCCGGGTAAGGAAGATCTGCACATCGCCGGACGTCTGGATTTCAACACCACCGGGCTGATGCTGATCACCAACGATGGCGCGTGGTCGCGGCGACTCACTCAGCCGCAGACCAAACTGCCGAAGGTCTACTACGTCGAGACCGAGCAGGAGATCGGCGCGGAATATGCGAGCAAGTTCGCCGAAGGGATTTATTTCGCTTTCGAAGACCTGACCACGCAACCGGCGCATCTGGAAATCCTCGGCCCGAAAACGGCGCGGCTAAGCATCGTCCAGGGCCGCTACCACCAGGTGAAGCGGATGTTCGGCCACTTCGACAACAAAGTGCTGCGTCTGCACCGTGAATCCATGGGCCTGCTGCATCTGGATAACGCGCTAAAACCGGGCGAGTACCGCGCTTTGCGCACCGAAGAGATCCATTTGTTCTAAGCAGCCGACCGCTCAGCAGAAGTTGTCGAACAATTCTCCAAACGCACTTGCGCGATCCGCCTCCCCCTGCTTGAATCAGGACGTCGGCCAGATTGTGACCGATGAGTCACAACGTACATCCAAGAAACTTTTTGCCGGTAGACAGCCCTTAAGGCTGCGCCTCAGCCGGCAGACTGCCCGCCAATAACAATACCCGTCGACCTGCATTACCGGATCGACATGGGCCTGCAAAATTCAAGGCGTATGCCTACCTGTCACAAAGCTCGTGCAATCTCTATTTGCGCGCATACCCGCTTGCTTGCCAGGAGTCTTATGACATGAGGCCAGAAATCGCTGTGCTGGATATACAGGGTCAGTATCGGGTTTACACGGAGTTCTATCGCGCAGACGCCGCAGAAAAGACCATTATTCTGGTCAACGGCTCGATGGCCACGACTGCGTCGTTTGCACAAACCGTGAAAAATCTGCACCCGCAATTCAACGTGGTCTGCTACGACCAGCCCTACGCGGGCAAGTCGAAAGTCCACAATCGCCATGAGAAACATCTGACGAAAGACGTCGAAGGGCAGATCCTGCTCGAGCTGATCGACCACTTCGCCGCCGAACACGTTCTGTCGTTCTCATGGGGTGGCGCCGCCACGCTGGTCGCGCTGGCGCACCAGCCACGACGCATCGAAAAAGCCGTGATCAGCTCGTTCTCCCCGGTGATCAACGCGCACATGCTCGACTACCTCGAACGCGGCGTTGATTACCTCGGCAAACGTGATGGAGACCGCGTTGGCGAACTGGTCAACAGCACCATCGGCAAACACCTGCCGTCGCTGTTCAAGCGCTTCAACTATCGTCACGTCAGCAGCTTGGCCGAGCACGAATACGGGCAGATGCACTTCCACATCAGCGACGTGCTGCACAGCGATCGGCAGTGCTATCTGAAAGCCGCGCAGAAGATCAACGTGCCGGTGCTGTTCCTCAACGGCGAATGGGACGAATACACCGCCGCCACCGACGCCCGCCTGTTCGGCAACCACGTGGCGCAAAGCACCTTCACCACGCTGCAAGCCACCGGGCACTTCCTCGACATGGAACACAAATCGGCCTGCCGCGACAGCCAGAACGCCCTGCTCGGCTTTCTGAAACCAGCACCGCAAGCCAGCCGAACGCGTTACCAGTTTGTTCAGGATCACCATGCATTGGCTATTTGAAAGAGTGTCATTGCGAGCAAGCCTGCGGGACTGAGTTTCCATCGACTCGGAGTCCTCAGTGCTTGCTTGCGATTGACCGTTTTGGCTCTGATTCAGGCTTTTGCAGCGCGTCGGCGCAAAGAAAACTTCTCATCCGTGGCCGAGTCTGGTACAAAGTCAGCCGCTCTGAGCGGGTGTCGTATAATGGCATTACTCCAGCTTCCCAAGCTGATAACGAGGGTTCGATTCCCTTCACCCGCTCCAATCGAATATTTGTCCTGCGTTGTGGTTTGACGGGGGATGCACAAGTACAAAAAACCGGTCTTGATGGCCGGTTTTTTTGTGTCTGGGGTTTGGTGAAACCGAGCAGGAAACTCAGCGGTTACTCCTTGAAAAATATTCCAGCTCCCCTTTCCACGTGAGTGCTCCTACCCTCACAACAAAGCCAAGAGATCAAAGCCGAGCTGCGAACAGCCAGCATCCTCAAAGGTGCGAGGGTTGTTTTCAATATCGGTGGTAACAAATATCGAGTGATTCTGGCGATTGATTATCAGCGGCAGCTTGGCTTCATCCGGTTCGTCGGCACCCATGCCCAGTATGACCAGATCAATGCGGAGACTGTGTAATGAACATTAAACCGATTCGTAGCCCGGAAGATCTGGCCGCTGCGTTGACGCGTGTGGAAGCACTCTGGGGCGCCGAGGTCGGCTCGACTGAAGGCGATGAACTGGAGATCCTGGCGCTGCTCATCGAAAAGTACGAAGAAGAACATTACCCGATGCCACCGTCCGATCCGATTGAGGCGATCAAGTTTCGTATGGACCAGCAAGGTCTTACTCCGCGCGACCTCGAGCCTTTCATTGGCACCAGCGGACGCGTGTCGGAAGTATTGAACCGCAAACGAAAACTGAGCCTGTCGATGATCAAACGCTTGCACGAGGGCCTGCGGATTCCTTATGAGAGTTTGCTTTCCGGAGTGAGCTGAGGGGTGAGAGTTCAGAAACTCTTGAGCAGAAAACAAATACTGAACGCAGATGACAAAGCCAAGGAAACAGTTGAAAGCATGGCCGGAGCCATTGTTGGCGGGGTTGCAACTGATACGTTCGACCCAGAGCTAGAGGAGCTGGCCCAATGGCACATATTCTGACGCCTGCGGAACGAGCAAGTATCCAGATCGCGCTGGCAGAAGCCTTCGTAGACAGCGCCGTCGACTATGCCTCTATCGCAGAACGAATACGGAGTTACGACCCAAAGGTCGTGGAGGACATCTTGTACTCAGAGGTTGCGCCTGTGTGCTTCAGCAACCTTGAAACGCCCGCCCCTCCTGTCTGGAGTGGTTTTCAGGATGAATGGTTACTAGATGAAATAGCCAAAGAACTCAAAGCGCGAGAAAACAGCTGGCTACGACGTGGCTTCGACTTCTTAAAAGTTACCTGGCTACGCTATAGCTACGGTTACATTTGGAAGGAGCTGTTGAAGTTTCATCATCTTTGAATCCCTGGGATAAGGAAGCTATACCGAATCCCGCCACCCGTTTCCAATCGAATATTTGTCCTGCGTTGCGGTTTGACGGGGGATGCGGAAAAACAAAAACCGGTCTTGATGGCCGGTTTTTTTGTGTCTGGGGTTTGGCTTTTTCTCAGGAGTTCCCGACGTTGATATCGATTGGGCGCGTCGCGCTACCTCTCAAATTCTTTGTGCAGCTTCGCCAGCACGTTGAAGATTGGCTCCCCTGCTCTATGTGGGATCTTCAATCGAGTGAATACCTCTTTCCAGTCTGACAGAGCGGCGAGAGTCTGCTCGATGTACGCCTCGGCTTTGAGGTATTTGTAATCCCCGCAGATCTGCATGATTCGCTTCCTGGTAGGTTTGCCGGGGGTACGCCCACCGAAGTCAGTGGTGTGCTCACCCATGGCGTTTGCGAACGTAACGTCGTACGCGGGAGAAAGCGTCCATGTCTCCTTTTCACCAGGCGTTGCAGAATCGTGACAAAGGAAAGCAAAGTTCTTCGCGTGGTCGTCATGGTTATGCGCCAGCGCGTTGAAGATCATCAACCTGGCCATTTTTTCGACTTCGACAGAGCTTTTAGTCAGCACCTGGGTGAGCTTCAACAGATTAGGGTAATCAATGGATGACAACGCACGGTAGTTCGCATACATCAGTGCCGATACGGTCATCATGTGTATCTTGCGATCGCCCTCTCGATCGAAACGTTTCGTCGCGAAGAAGTTTTCAACCTGGCCATTGGGCATCTGCATACTCAAGATGCGCGACTCAGCCATGTTGACTCCGGCTACCCTCGCCATCTCTGCATATGCGAACTCAATGCTCCCTGTTTCCGCCGGTTCGTACAGCGCTCTGAACTTTACGATCCAGTGTGCATAGCCCTCGGGAAGCGGCCCGAAGGCCGACGTTGCATTGGTACCATTGTCAGAGAGAGCCACAATCGCCTTTGGACGAGCACCACCCGGTGAGCCACCGGCTAGTCGTAGCTTGGTGAGCACCGCTTGGGTATCGCCCTCCTGAACCTTGATGGACGCTTCATACAGTTGGGAGATATCAACAGGACCGACTAGCTCTGATTGTTCAGCCTTCGGCCGGTACTCAAAAGCGCCCATGCTTCGGTCGCCCATGTAGGCAAGGCGATCCAGAGCCGTGACGGTGAGATGGGTGCCGTCACCGAAGGTGCTGTTGAAAAATCGGTCCATCAGCAGCGTCCCCCAACCATCTGGCAGGGAATCAGCAAATGGCCCATGGAGCCCTTCGAAGAGGCTAGTGTTTTTGGCCAGTTGTGGTTTTTCGTCCCAGACCATCGTCAGCGGCGAAAGGTTGTAGCCAGTGACGAGCCACCCCTGATCGTAAGCGAAGTAGATCCCCTTCCCTTTGGCTTTAAACAGCTCTCCGACCTTCACGGCATTTTTCAACACAGTCAGAGATTCAGTGTGCTTGAACTCTTTCTTCATCACTTCATCCCTCGCTTGCGCTTGGCATTTTTGAGCTCTTCGAGTGAATTCGGATGCTCAGGCTTGAAGAGCCTGGTCACGGAAGTCAGTTCATCAAGAGCGGTGGCCATAAGGATCAGAGCCTCCAGAGTTACTACTCCCGTCGCCTCAAATCGCTTGATGGTGGACTCAGACACACCCGATTTTTCGGCGAGCGTCTTCCGGGAGAGGTTTTTTGAGAGACGCAGCGTTTTCGCGTTCTCTCCAACAGTCCTTGCAATCTCAGCCGGCGAATAGAGCACGTGCATGAATGACATGGCCACCCTCCTGAAAATCCTATTTGGCTATATTTGACCAATTATAGAAGAAAAATTGATTATACAGACCTAATATGACCCTTTAGAAAAACAAATACGCAGCCAAATTGACCAAAAACCAAAAACTGACGAGCCATGTAGAAGTAGGAAAAACCGGTCGTAATGACCGGTTTTTTTATGCCTGCGGGAAAACGCTTACGAAGTGCTCATGCCTTCAGCTCAACGTTATCCAGTGCCTGATTCACCGCCAGCCCTCCGAGCATGACCACCTGCGCAATGCCCAGCGCGGTCTTGCGGTGGGCGGGGTCGAGCACGGCGGCGAAGTTGTAGAGCATCTCGGTGGCGGAACCGAGTGATTCGCTGGCGTTGGCGAGCAGGGATTCGGTGTCGCACGCCGGGTTGGCGAAGTACATCGGCGCGGGTTCGTTGCTGCTGCCCATGACGTGGGCGCCGGGGCAAAGGTAGTGATCGAGAGCGCGGTCGGCGGCTTCGTGGAGCTTTCTGGAGTCGATGGACGCGTAGGGGGATGTTGGGTCGGTTTCGAACTCGGGTGGATTCGGTGTTGGTTTGATCATGATTTTGATACTCAGCGTGATGGTTGGAGCTGACCCTTTCGGTTCCACGCGAAGAGGTGGCAGCTGTACGCAGGTTGGAACCCGGGCCACTGAGCAAAACCCGACAGACTCGAAGTCTCCCGCGCACAGCCGCCATAACGGAGTGCACACCATCAAGGCGCGCAAGCATACGTCATGAAAAGTGCATTTGCAGTCAGTAGAGCCGCGGAGTTCCAATCCCGGTCGCTGATTTGGCAGCGACCCACACAGGCTAGAGACCGCGCTTCCGACGGACAACCTGAAAACATTGTGGGAAGGTTCGGCAAATTCGAAACACGCGTTAAACATCCCGAATCGAAATACAGCAATTACACATCCCCAACATTCAACCTGTTCTCTCCCGGCTCACGACCCGCTAGCATCTCCCCATGACTCAAAACATCTACGACGATCCCGAATTCTTCCAGGGCTACAGCCAGATGAACCGCTCCATCGGCGGCCTCGACGCCGCGCCGGAATGGCCGGCGCTGAAGGCGTTGCTGCCCTCCATGCACGGTCTGCGGGTGGTGGATCTGGGCTGCGGTTATGGCTGGTTCTGCCGTTGGGCCAGCGAGCAAGGCGCTGCTGATGTGCTGGGGCTGGATGTCTCGCAGAAAATGCTCGAACGAGCGCGGGAAACTACGTCAGCCGCGAACATCCGCTACGAACGTGCCGACCTCGAACAGCTCGATTTGCCTACGTGCACTTTCGATCTGGCCTACAGCTCGCTGGCGCTGCATTACATCAAGGATCTTTCAGGGCTGTTCGCCAAGCTGTATGCGGCGCTAAAACCGGGTGCGCATTTTGTGTTTTCGATTGAGCATCCGATCTTCATGGCGCCGCGTAATCCGGGTTGGCTGATCGACGGTGAAGGGCGCAAACGCTGGCCGCTGGACAGCTATCAGATGGAAGGTGAGCGGGTGACGAACTGGTTGGCGGACGGGGTGATCAAGCAGCATCGTACGGTCGGGACGTTGCTGAATTCGTTGATTGCGGCAGGGTTTGCCATTCGTCACGTTAATGAATGGGGGCCGAGTGATGCGGAGGTGGCGGCGCAACCGGCGCTGGCGGAAGAGCGTGAGCGGCCGATGATGATGTTGGTGGCGGTTCAGCGCTGAGTTGATGGATTGCGAAGCCGATCCAGGATTTTGGGGTCGCTTCGCAGCCCGGCGGGAGCAACCTCCCTCGCCACAAGGTTTGCTTCAGTTCTCTAGCGCGTAGCCACAATAAACAAGCGCGGAAACGGCAACAGCACCGAGCCATCCGCCAACGCCGGATAAGCCTTGGCAACAGCCTCCAGATACAACGCCAGATATGCCTCGCGCTCCACTTCCGTCAGAGGGCTGAGGAACGGAATCAACCCGCTACCCTTGAACCATTCAACAACCCCGGCCGCCCCGCCCGCCAACTGATGGTGATAAGTCGTACGCCACACATCGACCCGCGAACAGTGCGCTCGCAACATCGAGAAGTAAGCACTGGCACTGGCCATCTCCGTTCGCTGCCCCGCAGCATCGGCAAGCTTGCCGGCCCAAGGGCCATTCGCAGCCACTTCCCGTATCAACCGATGCGACGGCTCATTCAAGTTATCCGGCATCTGAATCGCCAGACTGCCACCCACCGCCAACTTCTCCACCAGCGCCGGCAACAATGTCGCGTGATCCGGCAACCACTGCAAAACAGCATTGGCAAAGATCACATCAAACGACCCGGCCTCCGCCCACTGATCAATCTCTGCCACATCGAACTGCAACTGCGGCAACCGCTTGCGCGCGGCCTCGATCATGTCCGGCGAACTGTCCAGTCCTTGTACTTGCGCATCCGCAAAACGCTGCGCCAGCAACTCGGTCGAGTTACCCGGGCCACAACCGATATCGACCACGGAGCGTGCGTCTGGCGTGGGGATAGCCGCCAGCAAGTCACGCGCCGGACGGGTGCGTTCATCTTCGAAAGCGACGTATTGTTTGGCGGACCAGGTCATTGCGTTCTCCTGTCGGGATCTTCCTGCGGAGCGTCACAATACAGTCAGCACCGCGAGCAGTTCCACAGTGACTCATTTTCCGACGATGTCTGCGCAGTAGGCGTCGGGACCGTCAGGATTAGAACCTTGTCTGAAAAGCGACCGCTCGTCGACCCAGGCAAAAGCGATTTTGACAGCTATAAAATCCTGCCTATAGTCAAGCTGCGGCAGTCGGAAGGAACCCGATTCGAAAGTTTTCGTGCATGGAGCACGGCCTGCTCATTTCCCCTGACCCGGTGGGTTCCCCCAGTAGTGTGCTCGCAAACGCCATACGGCAAGCAAGCGTCGTCGTGCCTGGATTGCAGTCCGACGTTCACTATGAAAAAGGAGCGTTACCATGTCTCGAGTTACCGATGTGCTGGTTTCCATCGACACCGAAACCATTCTGAAAAACTACCCGAACATCAGTAAAAATCCGGCCTCGCCGACGATGATCGACGTCAATCATGTGTACATGGTTACCAATCGGGACAACGTAATCAACGGCCAGGCCGGTGGCGAGCTGAACATCAAAGCGCAGGTCGGTGATCTGATTCGCTGGCGTGAAACCAGCCTGTCGCAGAGTTTCGAAACGGCAGTGATTTTCTACAAGTTTATTGGTAATCAAGGTAGCGAGTTGATCTCCACGCCGACCCCACGCAAGGCAACCGCCTGCGTTGCGGTACCAAACACCAGCAATCCATCAGTGCCTAGCTGTCAGAAAGTCGACAACCATTACTGGTCTTCGGAAACGCTGTCGTGCGGCAGTGTGACTTATCATTTCCACTTCCTGATTGTTGATCGCGATTGCAAGATCGTCGGCTGCTGCTCGTGGGATCCATTCATCACCATTCGCAACTGACGATGCACCGACCCCTTGGCAACGAGGGGTCTACCGATCCGACACCGCCCCGGCCGGAACAGGATGTTTTGCCTTGACCGAAGCGGCTGCCATGTTGCGCCACCATCATGAAAGGAATCCATGATGACTTCTCAACCGATCCCATCCCCCTCCAGCGCCGTGACCAATGCACAGAATGTATTGCTTGTCATTGATGCTGAATCTGTACTCACGGGTTATCCCGACCCGAGTGCAGATGCCGCTAACCCGACGAGCATTACTGACGAATTCATTTTTATCATCACAGCTGCCAACTCGAAGAAAATAGCTACAAATGACAGCAATGTGACGCTGACCGTTGAAATTGACCGGGACCTGCATTTTCGCTCACGGTCCATTAGCCTGATCGCCGAACACAGCGTAGCGGTCTACAACATGACAACCGACGACAGCGCTGTGCTTTCCGAGCCGAAGCTTGAGGTCCACCAAGACCTCACCGTCCCCGCCCCTGATCACACCAATCCGACGGTGCCGGCAAGCCACAGGGCGGATGACCATTTCTGGGTATGCACGCCGAAAACGTTCGGTACCGCCCAGTGCGCGCTGAACTTCATGCTGGTCAATCAGCAATGCGAAGCAGTGGGATATTTTCGCTGCCAGGTTGCGGTGGAACTCAGGCCCCAAAGGTAATTCGCCAGCACAAAAAAACGGCGCAATACGCGCCGTTTTTTACTCGCAAAATCAACGACTCGCTTGCAACGCCCTAGCCTTCTCCAGATGACTCTGCAGTTTGGGCAAAGTCTCATCGGCAAACGCCTTGATCTCTGGCACGTCGGTAGTCTGCGCTTCAAGCTCGATTTGCTTGATAGCGTCCTCGGTAGCCTTCACCTGACTCGCTGCATAGGCCTGATCAAACGTCGCGCCGTCCTTCACCTCAGGCATCAACTCTTTGGCTTTATCCGCGACTACTTCACGCGGGGCGACCGGCAAGTCGAGCTTTTTGGCGATCTTCGCCAGATGCTGATTGGCCGTGGTGCGGTCGTTGATCACGGTGATGGTGTAATCCTTGACCTCTCTGGATTCGGTCTTCCCGTGCGCCAAACGACTGGCTTCAATGTCGGCCATGCCTTTGGCCGAGGCATCGTTGATGAAGTCGGCGGGCGACTGGGCAAATGCGCTGCTGGCGAACAATCCCAGCAGGCTAATAAAACTGATGTTGCGGACTCGGGTGGCCATCCGGCTCATGGTCGCGCCCTCCTTCTAGCGGAATTCAAGCGGGAGCTTGCGCCCCCGCCTCTTAATCAAAACTACCTTCACCGACTACTTCGACTTCTGAGCAGGCTTGCGGCCCGTTTCTGTTTTCGCAGGCTCTTTGTCGACCGTCGTTGTGGTGGTTTTCCCACCTTTGCGACCGGCTTCAGACGCCTTCGTTCGATCGTTGGCGAAGTTTCCCGAGTTCGAGTTCCTTGAATTAGGCATGATTCTCTACCTCTTGGTATTGATCGTCGCGAGCAGGTGCCCGCCTAGATTGAGAATTTCCTGACGGACAAAGGTTTAGAAAAATTGCCAGCGCTGCGACGAACGGCGCGCCCGGACTAGATACCCAGCGCTCGATGATTCAGGCGTTTGGCGGCGTACATGGCCTGATCCGCATGACGGAACAGTTGCTCTTCATGATGGCCGTGTTCCGGATAACGAGCTACGCCGATGCTCGGTTCAATGTGCAGATTGTGGCCATCCAGGCGCAACGGTTGCACCAGTACCTGTCGGATTTTTTCCGCCACGCTGTCGGCATCTTCGGCTGCATGCAGGCTGTGCAGTAACACCACGAATTCGTCGCCGCCAATCCGCGCCACCGTGTCCGTCTCGCGTACGCAGCCCTTGAGTCGACTGGCCACAGCTTGTAGCAGCATGTCGCCGACCGCGTGGCCAAAGCTGTCGTTGACCTGTTTGAAGCGATCCAGATCCACGTACAACAGCGCCATGTGGCCGGACTGCGCGCGCGCGAGGGCCAGTGCGGTCTTGAGTCGGTCGCGCAGCAGTTCGCGGTTGGGCAATTGCGTGAGCTGATCGTATTGCGCCATACGTCGCAGCCGCGCGTGCAACTGTTGGCGTTCGATGGCGGTGGCGACCTGGGCGCAGACGTATTGCAGCAGTTCCTTGTCGCGCTCGGTATAGCGCTCGCCGCCGGCCAGGCTTTTGACGATCAGCGCGCCGATGGTGCGGTCTTTCGAGTTGAGCGGCACGCCGAGCCAGCACGGTGATTGCTGACCGGCCACCAATGCTTCGAATTCCGGAGGCGTGTGTGGGCAATCCGGGGTCAGCAGAATCGGCTGGCCACTGCGGATCACTTCCGAGCACAGACGTCCCGTCACCGTACCGGGCTGCTCCGGCTGCAACTCATCGTCATCGACGTGATAGGGAAAATTCAGCTGCGCGCAGTGTTCGTCATACAGCGCGACGGAGAAATTCAGCGCCGGCAGCCATTCGCCGATGATCAGGTGGATACGCTTGAACAGCGCGAGTAAATCCTCCGCCGCATGCGCCGCTTCGGAGATCGCGTACAGCGCGGCCTGACGCGATTCCGCCAGTTTGCGCTCGGTAATGTCGCGGGCCACGGCGATGCGCAGTTGATCGACCTCCGACCAGCGCGCTGACCACAGAATATGCACGACGCCGCCGTCCTTGCGCAGGTAACGGTTCTCGAAGTTGAGCTTGGGCTCGCCGCCCATGATGTCGCTGGCCGCCGCCAAGGTGCGCTCACGGTCGGCCGGGTGCACGTAATCGATCATCGACTGGCCGATCAATTCGTCAGGCGTGTAGCCGAGAATTCGCTCGCACGCCGCACTGACAAAAACGAAGCGGCCCTGCTTGTCCACCGCACACACGGCGTCCAGCAACAGGTCGAGGTAACTCGCCAACGGCGCGGAATTTCGCTTTTCCATGATTCAGCGTGGGTGTCCGGACAATGCAGCACTGAGCAACCATCCCTGCCCCGACAACTTCGCGTCCTGCGATTGAGTTCAAGCCTTGTTCGGTAGCAATCCGGGCAACGCATGCACCAGCGCGTTGATCGCGAACCCGATGAACATCACTCCGCACAAGCGAGTGATCGCCAACTCATGCCGCTGGTACAACGTGCGTACCTGCCGCGCGCCGACAATGCCGATCAGAATAGCGTAGGCCAGCACGCCGCCGAGGAAACTCAGGGCGATCAGCATCGGCAGCATCGACCAGTTGAGCAACTCGGCGCGGCTCGACAGCAACGCGGTAAAAGTCGCCACCGCCACCGGGTACGCTTTGGGATTGGTCAGGCCGAACAGGATGCCGTGCCAAAATGGATGACGCGCCGCGCCCTGGGGTTGCTCACCGTCACTACGTTTGGCGCGTACCGCACGCCAGCCGAGCCAGAACAGGTACAGAGCGCTGAGCACACCGAGCACATCGAACGCGGTGCTGCCGATTTCCTTGGCGCCGACAATCGCGATCAACGCCGTGCTGCACCAGATCACATCGCCGAGCAGATGTCCGCAGAGAAACCCCGCCCCGGCCCGCCGGCCACGCGCCGCACCGATGCCGAACACCGCCAGCACACCCGGTCCCGGCGTGATGCCGTAAATGAAACCCGAGGCCAGCACGGCCAGTAGCAACGATGGAGTCATGGACAACCTGCAAGCGCCAGAAAACGTGGCGGCCAGTCTATATCAGCGATTGGCGGTTGATCACGACTCGTCGAAGAAACGCATGCCCGCGTAAGGCTTTTGCCGACACGCGGCCAGACGCGAGGCCAAGTCACCGACATGCGCTTCGAGCTTGTGCCCGTCCGGGTCGAGGAAGTAGAACGACGCACCTTCGCTGCGGTTGTCACGCCATTCGCGTACGTTCGCGGCACGTAGCTGCTGCACGAACAGCGGGAAATCCGCTGCGCCGAGGCTGAAGGCGTAATGGGTGTAGTCGGAGGCGGGTTCTGAATTGCGCTTCGGATCGAGGGACAGGCACAACCACAGACCCGGGAGCGACAGATAAGCGCCGGCGTCCCACGTAGCTTCAACCCGCAGATGCAGCACGTCGCGGTAGAACGCGAGGCTGCGGTTCAGATCGGTGACGGCGAGGGTCAAGTGGTTGAGGCCGGTGAGCATCGGATCAGTAACCTCGCAAGTCTTCGGGGATGAGGTATTGAGTACCGTCGTAGCTGAGGGTGGTTTGGGTTTTCTTCAGGTCGGTGGTTTTCGAGAGGCATTCTTTGCCGGATTTGTACGAGGTCATCACCACGCCGCTGGAGCTGACAATCAGATCGGAAAATCCATTGTGGCTCAAAGGACCTATTTCGACGGTTCTGCGAATTCGTGTGTCCTGCGTTTCACACTCACTTGACCCCTCGCCGAAGTCTTTGCGGATGACCAGGCCCTCAAGCACCGGACGCAGTTTAGTTCCTTCGCGTACATACAATGCCAGATCGGTTTTCGCGTAGGGATTGGCGCGTGACATCTGGTCGGCAAACTTCGAGCGCAAACCGAATGCACGAACGTTCGGTGCCAGTCTGTAGCGTGCGGTGTCGATTACCAGATCAACGAAACGGATGGCATCGGAGTTGTACGCGCCTGGTTTGACGAACGTGGCAAGCGGCTTGGCGTTGGAAGCGTTGAGCAGCGACAGGTCGAGATCAAACACCCCGTCATGCCCGTCGTCGGAATCCGTCAAGAACGTGGACTTTGCCGAGATCGCCTGATCCGGAAACGCCGGCCAGACTTTGCAGCGTGAAAGCGATTGGCCGTTGAACTTCTTTACCTCGCAGGCGGCTTGGGCCTGGGTGGTGATGGCGAGAAAGCTGAGGGCGATTAAGAGTCTGGTTGAGGTGAGCATTGTTCTTCCTTGATAAAAGTTGTGTTTGACGGCTGCCTGTTAAGTGCCTTTGAAGCCCTGAGGCAAAACATACGACTTGCCGTCATAGCGAAGTGTGGTGAACACGGGTTTTTCAGGCGTGCTCCTCAACTCGCAAGTGTCCGGCGGCCCTTCACCGACGAGGCCCGTCACAACCGATTTGATGATCAGATCTGCGTAACCATGGGAACTGGTTTTGCCGATTTCGAGGGTGCGCTCCATATAAGCGCGCTCTCCTGCACAACCGCCATCCCACTCGCCGCTGTAGTTGTACGTCACCAGCCGATCCAGTACCGGGCGCAATTTATCGCCCTCTTTGACGTAGAGCGACAGCCAGACTTCATCCAATGGATTGACGCGGGATGAGCCTTTGAACCTGACCCGGACACCAAACGCCCGAAGCTCGGGTGTAAGTTTGTAGCGAGCGGTATCGAACTCCACGCTGTCGAGCGCGATAGCATCAGACACGAAGGCAGTAGGCTGGTGATAGGTCGCGAGTGGTTTCGAGTCCTCCGACAACACGGATAAAGAGAGATCGTAACTACCGACGTCACCCGTTTTGCCATACACCGGATCCGGCTCAAACTTCGATACAGCATTGAGCGTCATACCCGGATAGGCCGGCCAATCCTTGCAAACCGAGAAATCCCGCTCACTTGCCAGCGGCGCAGGCGTGCAATCAGCAAACACCTCCCCCGCCATCAACCAAGCACAAAGCAGCACACACCCAACTACCGCAGACTTCACTGTCACATCCCGCTCCTCATCTATTTCAGCCGCGCACTATCCCCTCCTCAATCCGCTGATTCAACCAGTTCAACGCCTGATCCCCACCCCGGCGCTTGTGCCACGCCAGTACGAACGTGAACGGCGCGATCTCGAACGGAGGCGGCACGACGATCAGCGACTCTCTATCTATGTCATTCAACGCACGCGAAGCCACCGTGAGAATCAGATCGGTGCCACTGATGAACTGCGGCGCGACGCTCCAGTGCGGCAGGCTGATGGCCACGCGGCGGCGTTCACGCAACGCGGTCAGCGCGCGTTCGATTTCCGGCGTGCCACTGCCGCGCATTTCCAGCAGAACATGCGGGCGTGACAAGTAGGTCGGCAGGTCGAGTTGGCCATCGGCCGGCAAACTCTGACGATCCAGCAAACACACGTAGTGCTCCTCGAACAACGGCGTGCTACGCAGTTCATTGGGCAGTTCGGGAAACACCCCGGCGGCCAGATCAATATCGCCAGTGAGCACACCATCAAGCATGCCTTCGCGACTGGCATGGCTGATTTGCAGATCGATGCCCGGCGCTTCGCGACGCAAAGTGCGGATCAGCCCCGGCAAAATAATCGCCGCGCCGTAATCCGACATCGCCACACGAAAGGTCCGACGCGCACTGGCCGGATCAAAGCTGTTTGGCACCAACAGCGATTGCACCTGAGCCAAGGCCTCAGCCAACGGCGCGACCAACTCCAGCGCTCGCGCCGTCGGTGCCAACGTTGCGCCGGCGCGCACCAGCAACGGATCACCAAGCAAATCCCGCAACCGCGCCAAGGCATGACTGACCGCCGGTTGACTCAGGTGCAGACGCTCGGCGGCGCGGGTCACGTGTTGCTCGCTGAGCAAAGCGTCGAGGATCACTAACAGGTTGAGATCGATACGCCGCAGATCATTCATCTGATGCATGTTCCGGATGACAAAACGGAATTTAAATCTGCGCGACGAATACCTTAGAGTCCAGCAAAACCTTGCTGGAGAACCATCATGAGTACGTTGCATTGGGCCGGTCTGTTGCTGTTGGCCGCATTCGCCGGGGCGGTGGTGCCATTCCAAAGCGCAATCAACACCAATCTGGCGCGCGGATTGGGACATCCGTTATGGGCAACGCTGGCCTCGCTGCTGGTCAGCGTGCTGGTGCTGTTGCCGGTAATCATCGCCCTGCGCTTGCCATTGCCCTCACTGACTTTCATCAGCAAAGCGCCAATCTGGATGTGGGCCGGTGGCGCATTCGGTGTGTGTTTCGTGGCGCTGGCGGTGATGCTCTTGCCCAAGCTCGGCGCATCAGGATTCGTCGCACTGGCACTGGCCGGACAAGTGATTGCATCGATGATGCTGGATCACTTCGGACTGTTTGGATTGGCGGAAAAACACCTGACCTTGCCACGCATATCCGGAGCACTGTTGCTGATTGCCGGAGTGGTGTTGATTCAGTTCGGCGGGGCGTTAGAGAAGAGCGTGGCAGCAGCAGGTTGACGCAAAACGTCAGAACGGCGGCGACTGAACCACCGCCATCGCCGGTAGGCCAGCTCCCACAGTTTCATATCCACCCGAGAACCGCACTTCGCCTCTCACCACTCAACACAATGAGCGTTAGCTCGAGTACCGCTCTTGATCTCGAGCGCCCGTCGGCAGGCTGAGTGGAGGGATTGATCCGGGGTGGGAGCGAAGCGACGTTTGGCGCAGCCAAACACATCGAGAGGAGGTGCAGCGCAGCAAACCGGAGGCGATGCCCCCGGATCAATCCCGGAGCGAAGGAACCCGAGCCACAGC
Organism: Pseudomonas sp. TWP3-1; assembly: GCF_049896625.1. Classification (NCBI taxonomy): domain Bacteria; kingdom Pseudomonadati; phylum Pseudomonadota; class Gammaproteobacteria; order Pseudomonadales; family Pseudomonadaceae; genus Pseudomonas; species Pseudomonas sp. TWP3-1. The sequence goes on along the minus strand of NZ_JAFCUQ010000013.1, from coordinate 149,654 downwards.
GAGGGCCGAACGTCAGGGTAAAGCCTTTTTGGTTACTTTTTCGGCGTCTGGAAAAAGTGACCCGCCGTAAGGGCGGAACCCTAACCAGAAGCACCCGCAGCAACGGATATACACCTAACCACCAATCCCCTACACCCCTAACCCCACCGCCCTACAAACAAAACTCCAACACCGCTCAGCCCTATCAGACATAGCCGATTCAAGCGGTACAGCCCTGTCTGTAAAGTCTCGCAACACACACAAATTGCAACACCCCCAAGGATCGCCAAGCTCAAGGAGAGCCCCCGTTGAATCACCAGCCCAACACCCCCAACCTCTTCACCAACTACCGCAAAGTCATCGCCCGCGCCGACCACGATTGGGAAACCGCTGAAAGCGGAAAAATCGCCGCCCTCAACGTCGAAATCAAAGGCCCCAACCACCTGCAAGACCAACACGGCCGCCACTTCCACCACTTCTGCACCACCTCCTACCTGGGCCTTGATCATCACCCCGCCCTGCTCGAAGGCGCCATCGCAGCCCTGCGCGAAACCGGCACCCTGCGCGTCGCCAACTCGAAGAACCGCTGCAAACTGGCAATCCTCGACCAATACGAAAACGAACTCTCGGAACTGTTTGGCGCCGTGTGCCTGAGCACCTTGTCATGCAGCGCCGCCAGCGCAGGAATTCTGCCGCTGCTGGCCAGCGGCGTGTTCACCCAAAACCGTCCGCCCGTGATGGTCTTCGATCGCCTCGCGCACTACTCGATGAATCACCTCAAAGCCAACTGCGCCGACGAAACTCAAGTCTTGACCGGCCCACACAACGACATGGATTTTCTCGAAAGCGTGTGCCAGCGCCACACCAGCGTCGCGTACATCGCCGGCGGTGCCTACAGCATGGGTGGCGTGGCCAATCTGGACAGCCTGCTGTATCTCAAGGAACGCTACGGCTTGTTCCTCTACCTGGACGATTCCCACGCGCTGTCCGCCGTCGGTAGCAACGGCGCCGGCCTGGTGCGCCCGAGAATCAGTGCGCTGGAGGACGATTGTCTGATCGTCGCCTCGCTGGCCAAATCCTTCGGCGCCAGCGGTGGTCTGGTGATGCTCGGCAACCAGCGGCAGAAGACGCTGATCCAGCGTTACGGCGGGCCGAGCAACTGGTCGCAAAGCCTCAACTGCGCGGCCATCGGTGCCGGACGCGCGTCGATTCGATTGCACCGCAGCGCAGAATTTCGCGTTCTGCAGGGCCAGCTTCAGGCTAATATCCGCCTGTTCGACAGCCTGATCGGCACCGAACAGCACAGCAGCCCCATGGCCATTCGCCTGATCAATTGTGGCAAAGCCGCGCTGGCCAACCGTATTGCCATGGAACTGGCCGATCAAGGTTTCTTCACCAGCGCGGTATTCTTTCCGGTGGTCGCTCAAGGCAAAGCCGCAATCCGCATTACTCTGCGCGCCGATATGCCGCCGGCTTTGATCCAGCATTTCTGCGAGCTGATCACCGAACTTTTATTGACCCACAGTCGCAATCACTAACGCCACGGACGACGCATGAACCCCAGCCTGATCCTGCTCATCACCTGCTGCACCGTATTCCTCGCCCAACTGGGCATGAGCATCTATTTGCCCGCATTGCCGCAGATCGCCGGATATTTGCAGGTCGATGCCTCGCAGGTCGCCTGGGGGTTGGCGCTGTACCTGATCGGCATGGCGTTGCCGATGCTGTTCTGGGGCAGCCTCGCCCAGCGCATCGGGCGCAAACCGGTGTTGCTGGCGGCACTCGGAATTTATGGGCTGGCGAATCTGGCGTTGCCACTGGGCGCGACGCTGGAGTCGTTCTTGTTGCTGCGATTTGTTCAGGGGATCGGCGCCAGCGGTATTTCGGTGATGGCGCGGGTGTTGATTCGCGACAGTTTCAAGGGCGATCTGCTGGCCAAGGCACTGTCGTGGATTTCGATTTCGTTCGTGGTGGCGCTGGGGATTGGTCAGTACGTCGGCTCGATCATTCAGGTGACTCTGGGCTGGCAGGCGATTTTTTATCTGCTCGGCGCCGTCAGCCTGATGATGGCCGGGATTGTCTCGCGCTTGAGCTTTCCCGTGCTCGCAGAAACACCCTCAACGGTTTCACCATGGACGGTCTATCGGCAGATTCTGAGCCATCGCGCGTTCCTCCTGCCGGCACTCGCGGGCGGTCTGGGATACGGCGTGATCATCGCCTTCAACACTGCGGCGCCGTTGATTCTGCAAGGTCCGTTGAATTGGTCAGCGGCCGATTACGGACTGCTCGGATGGCCAATCAGCGCGGCGTATTTTCTTGGCGCAGTGGCGGTCAATCGCTTCGTGCTGCGCACCGGTCAACAACGCTTGATGGCCTTGGGCGTGGGCCTGGTGCTGGCCGGCAGTGGCGTGATGTTGCTCGGCAGTCTGGCGGCGAGTTCGCTTGCCTGGCTGCTGTGGTTGCCCTACTGCGTGGCGGTGTTCGGCCAGTCGCTGAACTACCCGATCAGCCTGTCCTGCGCCAACGACGGCGCGCCGATTGCCGGTGCCTACGCCATGGCACTGAGCGGCTTCATTCACCAATTGCTCGCGGCAGTGATCGGCGGACTGGCCAGCCTGATGGCCGGCCCGCACGCGTGGCCATTGTCGTTGTTGTGCTGCGTATTGGCACTCGGCGCGGTGCTTTGCGTGCGGTTCGCGCCGAAGCGTCCACGCGCTTAAAACGCGCTGCGGAAGATCTCTTCGATCTGCCGCTGATCCGCCGCGCGTGGGTTGGTCAACCCGCAGGCGTCTTTCAGTGCATTGGCGGCCAGTATCGGGATGTCGGTGCATTTTGCGCCGAGGTCGCGCAAACCGCTGGGAATCTCCACGTCCTTGGCCAGACAACGGATCGCCGTAATGGCCGCTTGCGCGCCCTCCTCTGCGCTGAAACCGCGAATGTCCGCCCCCATCGCGTGCGCGACATCGGTCAGCCGATCCGCGCAAACCAACGCGTTGAACGCCTGCACATGCGGCAGCAGCACCGCGTTGCACACGCCATGCGGCAGATCGTAGAAACCGCCCAACTGATGCGCCATCGCGTGCACATATCCCAGCGACGCGTTGTTGAAGGCCATGCCGGCGAGAAACTGCGCATACGCCATGTTCTCGCGGGCGGCCAGATCGCTGCCGTCGCGCACCGCCAGACGCAGGTTGTTGCTGATCAGGGTCATGGCCTTCAGCGCGCAGGCGTCGGTGATCGGGTTGGCAGCGGTCGAGACGTAGGCTTCGATGGCGTGGGTCAGAGCGTCCATGCCAGTGGCGGCGGTCAGGCTTTTCGGCATCGCTACCATCAGCGCCGGGTCGTTGACCGACAGCAGCGGCGTGACGTTGCGGTCAACGATGGCCATTTTCACGTGGCGCGATTCGTCGGTGATGATGCAGAAACGGGTCATCTCGCTGGCGGTGCCGGCAGTGGTGTTGATGGCGATCAGCGGCAGTTGCGGCTTGCTCGATTGATCGACGCCCTCATAGTCGCGGATCTGCCCGCCGTTGGTCGCGCACAATGCGATGCCTTTGGCGCAATCGTGCGGTGAACCACCGCCCAGCGACACCACGAAATCACACTGAGTTTCCTTGAGCAGGCCCAGCCCGGATTCGACGTTGGCGATGCTCGGATTCGGTTTGGCGCCGTCGAAGATCACCGAGTCGATGTCCTGCATTGCCAGTTTCTCGGCAATCATCGAAGCCACGCCAGCCTTGGCCAGACCGACGTCGGTGACAATCAACGCCTTGCGAAAACCGTAGTTGCGGATCGCGACCATGGCTTCGTCGAGGCAGCCGTTGCCCATGATGTTCACCGCCGGAATGAAAAAGGTACTGCTCATGCGCGTCTCCTGACTGAGGCCGAATCGACACCTGCTATCCGGCGGATACGCACAGCATCGACCGATCGGTCACCGGCGATGTTGATCTGGCTCAATGCCGGCTCGTGATAAAGTCGCCGTCCATCTGCCCTTCGTTTTGAGACCTGCCCTGCAATGACCGATTTTCTCGATGTCGACGCCACGCTCGAAGACTGGAGCGCCGTGCGCGCCAGCACAGACTTGCGCGGTCTGCTGATGGGCAATGGCGCCAGCCGCGCGCTGTGGGACGATTTCGGCTATGACTCGCTGTTCGAAAACGCGCGCACGCTGCCGGACAAGCCGCTGAGCCAGTCGGAGCTGAGCGTGTTCGAGGCGATGCAGACGCGCAGTTTCGAGCAGGTGCTCGGCGCGCTGAAAACCACCAGCCGCGTGAACAAGGCGCTGGCCGTGAGTTCGGCGGCGCCGCGCAATCGCTACTACGCGATCAAGGAAGCGCTGATCAACAGCGTGCACGACGTGCACCTGCCGTGGCGACTGGTCAAGGCCTCGACGCTGGCGACGCTGAATGAGGAACTGGCCAGCTATCGCACCGTGTTCAGCAGCAATTACGACTTGCTCAATTGCTGGGCCGCGCAGCACCAGAGCGATGCCCTCGACGACTTGTTCAACGGCGCCAACGCCAGTTTCGACCTGAGCCAAAGCACCAGCGAAAAACCGCGTCTGCTGTACCTGCACGGCGCTCTGCACCTGGTGCGCAATCAGGACGGCAGCGCACGCAAAATGACCGTCTCCGAAGGCACGCTGCTGGGTAATTTCGCGATCAACAACACGATCAAAACCCTTGATGACGTGCCGCTGTTCGTCAACGAAGGGCCGAGTGCGGACAAGCTCAAAAGCATCCGCAGCTCGGATTATCTGTCGTTCTGCTATGAGCAGTTGTTAGGGCATGGCGACGGATTGTGTATCTTCGGCCATGCGTTGGGCGAGCAGGACAGCCACATCATTCGCGCGTTGCGCCAGGCCAGACCGAAGACCGTGGCGATCTCGATCCATCCACGCAGCACTGCGTTTATTCAGCATCAGAAGCGGCATTACGCGCAGGTGTTTGAGGGCACGGGCGTTGAGCTGCGGTTTTTTGATTCGAAGAGTCATGCGCTGGGCAGTCCGAAACTCAGAGTGCCGTTAGAAAAATAGTTGAATGGCTACTGACGCCATCGCTAGCAGGCTAGCGATGGCATTCGCCCAGTCAACTCAGTCTTCAGCGCTGTGCACGACGACCAGCAACTGCGCCTGCACATCCCCGACTGACCGAATTCGATGCGGCTTCTGCGCATTGAAGTGCAGCGCATCGCCGCGTTCCAGCAGCACGCGCTCGCTCATGAAGTCGACTTCCACCCGGCCTTCGTGGACGAACAGAAACTCCTCGCCCAAGTGTTCCTTGAAGGTTTTGTCGGTGAACTCGCTCGGCGGGTAAATGATGAACGGCAGCAGATTGCGCTCGCTGACCTGATGCGCCAGCACCGCGTAACCTGGGCTGTGCTGATCGGCGCCGAGCGGCTGGCGCTCGTGGCTGCGCACCAGGCTGTAACTGTCGAGGCTGACGTTGCCTTCGGAGAACAACTCCTCGACTTTCACGTTCAGTGCCTTGGCCAGTTTCAACGCGGCGGCAATCGACGGCGTGTTCAAGCCGCGCTCGACTTTTGACAGATAGCTCTTGGTCATGCCGGATTTTTCGGCCAGCACCTCAAGCGTCACGCCAAGTTTTTTTCTTAATAATTTCAAACGGATAGACATGAAAAACGATTAATCCAGCAAAGGAATGACGATTTGTCCTTGCCAATGACACTTTGTGTCATATAGCCTCTTTAGTGTCATTTGCATGAACACACCCGAGGACACCCGATATGGCCAAGACATTAGCACTACCCAAAGAGCAACTGGTCAAGCAAGCCCTGACGCAGATGCAAAATCACCTGGCGGATAATACGTGGACTGACCGGCAAAAGCTGGCCCTGACCTGCCGGATCCTGTTCGAGAGCGGCCATGACTCCGGCCTCGCCGGGCAGATCACCGCGCGTGGCCCGCAGCCCGGCACCTATTACACTCAGCAACTGGGCCTGGGTTTCGATGAGATCACCGCGAGCAATCTACTGCTGGTCAACGAAGACCTGGAAGTGCTCGAAGGTCACGGCATGGCCAACCCGGCCAACCGTTTCCACAGTTGGGTGTACCGTGCCCGACCGGACGTGAACTGCATCATTCACACGCATCCGACCCACGTTGCCGCGCTGTCGATGCTCGAAGTGCCGTTGCAGATTTCGCACATGGATCTGTGCCCGTTGTACGACGATTGCGCGTTTCTCGAAGGCTGGCCGGGGGTGCCGGTGGGCAATGAAGAAGGCGAACTGATTGCCGGTGCGCTGGGCGACAAGCGCGCGATTCTGCTTTCGCACCACGGTCAGCTGTCTTCCGGGGCGACGATTGAAGAAGCCTGTGTCATCGCGCAATTGATCGAGCGCGCAGCCAAACTGCAGTTGCTGGCGATGGCCGCCGGCACGATCAAGCCGATCAGTCCCGAGCTGGGCCGCGAGGCGCATAACTGGGTGTCGAAACCGAAACGCCACGCCGCCGCGTTCAACTACTACGCCCGGCAGAACCTGCGCCAACACGCCGATTGCCTGAACTGAAACTTCATCCTTGCGGAGCACCCAACATGTCCAACATTCACGGCATCATCGGCTACACCATCACCCCGTTCAGCGCCAATGGCGAAGACCTCGACCTGCCGGCACTCGGCCGCTCGATCGACCGACTGATTGACGGTGGCGTGCATGCCATTGCGCCATTGGGCAGCACCGGCGAAGGCGCGTACCTGAGCGATACGGAGTGGGATCAAGTCGCCGAGTTCAGCATCAAGCACGTCGCCAAACGTGTGCCGACCGTGGTCAGCGTCTCCGATCTGACCACCGCCAAAGCGGTCCGCCGCGCACGTTTCGCCGAAGCTCACGGCGCCGACGTGGTGATGGTGCTGCCAGCCTCGTACTGGAAACTCACCGAAGCGGAAATCCTCGCCCACTACCGCGCCATCGGCGAGAGCATCGGCGTGCCGATCATGCTCTACAACAACCCGGCCACCAGCGGCACCGACATGTCGGTTGATCTGATTCTGCGCATCGTCAACGCCGTGGAGAACGTGACCATGGTCAAGGAGAGCACCGGCGACATTCAGCGCATGCACAAGCTGCAACTGCTCGGCGAAGGTCAGGTGCCGTTCTACAACGGCTGCAATCCGCTGGCGCTGGAAGCGTTCGCCGCCGGGGCCAAGGGCTGGTGCACTGCGGCGCCGAACCTGATTCCACAGCTGAATCTGGATCTGTATGCCGCTACGCTGGCGAACGATCTGGGCAAGGCGCGCGAACTGTTCTACCGCCAGTTGCCGCTGCTGGACTTCATCTTGAAAGGAGGCTTGCCAGCGACGATCAAGGCCGGCTTGCGTGATACCGGGCTAGAGGTTGGCGAGCCGCGTTTGCCGGTATTCCCGCTGAGCGAGGCTGGGCGCAATCAACTGCAAGCAATCCTCAAAACCCTGCGCTGATCCCAGGCAACACACAAAACCATGTGGGAGCCAGCCTGCTGGCTCCCACATTTGGATCTTCAGCAGATTCAGAGTACCGGCAAGGTTTTGTCCTTGATCACTTTGCTCGGCCCATTCACCTTGACGCTGGCAATGCCCTTGTCACAAGCGGCATCAGAGGAATACGCCTCACTGCTGCCGATGACTTCATGGTTGCCAGCCTTGAGATTGAAATACGGATGACCGTCCTTGGTGGTTTTCTTCTCGTAGCGTTCATCCAGCGGGCTGTTGGTCTGTACCGAGGCGATGCCTTTGTCGGCGGCGCTGCGGGTGGTGTACAGCTCACTGGTCAGAATGGTTTCGGCATTCGCGGCTTTCAGTACAAACCTGAATTGACCACTGCTGCTTTTGCTCACTTCGTACCATCCGGACATGCTCGTTGCTCCTTGGCGATTGAAGGGATTGGCGCCAGAGAGTAAAGACCAGCGCCGGGCTTCTGTCGCCTGCGCAGCGCTACTTCACCACTGCACGCACCACCGACAACTCCGGCGCAGCCACGCGCCGCTGACTCAGATAGCGCGTGCAGCTCACCCGTAGAAACGAAGCGAAATTCACCACCTCACCGCGATAATCCATCACCTCTTCATACAGCTTGGCCACCAGTTGATTGGTGCTCATGCCGTCGACCTCGGCGATTTCGCTGAGGATGTCCCAGAACTGGTTTTCCAGGCGCACCGTGGTCACCACGCCGCAGATGCGCAGCGAGCGCGAGCGTGATTCGTAAAGAATCGGATCGGCTTTGACGTACAGCTCGCACATGCACGCAACCTCGTTACAGAGTGATTTTGGTGCCCAGCAGACCGAGGAAACCGGCCAGCCAATTCGGATGCGCCGGCCAGGCTGGCGCAGTGGCCAGATTGCCCTGAACGTGGCCTTCGGTCACGGCGATGTCGATGTACGTACCACCCGCCAGTCGCACTTCCGGCGCACAGGCTGGATAAGCGCTGCACTCGCGACCTTCGAGAATGCCCGCGGCTGCCAACAGTTGCGCGCCGTGGCAGACGGCGGCGATTGGCTTGCCGGCCTTGTCGAAGGCTCTTACCAGGTCGAGGACTTTTTCGTTCAGGCGCAGGTATTCCGGCGCACGACCGCCGGGCACCAGCAGTGCGTCGTAATCCTTGGCATCGACTTTGGCAAAGTCGAAGTTCAGCGCAAACAGGTGACCGGGTTTTTCGCTGTAAGTCTGGTCGCCTTCGAAGTCATGGATCGCGGTGCGCACCGTCTGGCCCGCAGCCTTGTCCGGGCACACGGCGTGGACGGTGTGGCCGACCATTTGCAGGGCCTGAAACGGCACCATCACTTCGTAGTCTTCGACGTAGTCGCCAACCAGCATCAGAATTTTTTTCGCGGCCATGGGGAGAACTCCTCTGGAAAATACGCAGGAGTCTTCAAGGTAGTCCGTATCTGACGGGGTGGGTAACAACCGGCTACTACGCCGCTGTCGTCCCGCCCCTTACAGTCCCCGTTTAAACCACATAGGTCAGCTCAGATAACCATCAGCGCGCAGCAAGGTTTCCAGGCAGTGCTCGCTGATGTTGTAAAACGCCTTCAGTTCTTGAATCTTCACCAGCAACTGAGCCGGATCGACCGCCTCGGCGCGTTTCACCGCCAGAATCATCTTGTTTTTGTTGGTGTGATCGAGCGAGATGAACTCGAACACCTTGGTCTCGTAACCGCAGGCCTCAAGGAACAATGCACGCAGACTGTCGGTGACCATTTCCGCTTGCTGGCCCAAGTGCAAACCGTATTGCAGCATCGGCTTGAGCAGCGCCGGGCTCTGGATTTGCAGGCGGATCTGCTTGTGGCAGCACGGCGAGCACATGATGATCGCGGCGCCCGAGCGGATGCCGGTGTGGATCGCGTAGTCGGTCGCGATGTCGCAGGCATGCAGGGCGATCATCACGTCCAGCTCGCTCGGCGCCACACTGCGTACATCGCCGCACTTGAACACTAGACCTGGGTGATCGAGTTTCGCCGCCGCGTTGTTGCACAAGTCGACCATCTCTTCACGCAGCTCGACACCGGTGACTTCGCCTTCAGCCTTGAGCGTATTGCGCAGATAGTCGTGGATGGCGAACGTCAGGTAACCCTTGCCCGACCCGAAATCCGCCACCCGCACCGGTTTATCCAGCGCCAGTGGTGAAGTGGTCAGGGCGTGGCTGAAGACTTCGATGAACTTGTTGATCTGCTTCCACTTGCGCGACATCGCCGGGATCAGCTCGGACTTGGCGTTGGTCACGCCCAGATCCTTGAGGAACGGTCGGTTCAGCTCAAGGAAGCGGTTTTTCTCGCGGTTGTGCTCGGCAGACGGCACCTCGCGCAATTGCTGGGGTTTGCTCATGAACAGCGAAGATTTGCCCTTTTTGCTGTATTCCAGCTGGGCTTCATCGTTCAGCGACAGTAAATGCGCGTTTTTGAATGAGGCTGGCAGCAGAGCAGCAATCGCCGCCACGCCTTCAGTCAGGGGCAGATTCTTGGTGATGTCGCGGGTCTTGTAGCGATACACGAACGACAGGCAAGGCTGGGCTTTGACCGTCACTGGTTTGATGATGATCCGCTGCAACTCCGCTTCGTCGCCGACGTACTTGGCCAGCACCAGTTTGATGAAGCCGCTCTGCTCGAGGCTGGTTTGCAGCAGCTCGATGAACTGGGCGTGGTGATCCGGCGCCGATTGGGTAGACGGGGCGGATTGGGCGGTAACAGACATGGGTGGCCTCGGGGCGGGGCGAATCGGGGATGGCGGGTATTTTAGGGGGGATGGCGGTTTGGGACACGCGCTTATTTACCCAGCGGTTGCTAAAAGCACCCTCACCCCAGCCCTCTCCCGGAGGGAGAGGGCTGGGGTGAGGGGCTACGATCTTGCAGCGAACACAAAATCCTCAGCCCAGCACCACCAACCGATTCGGTAACTCATTCCTCACCTGCGTCACCGGCACATGCACCTTGAGCAACTCGCCACACGCCTCGATGCACGTCACGAAACCCTGCAACGTCTGCCCGCGCCTTACCTGCTCGGTAAACGCCGCGACAATCGCGTCCCAACTCTTGTTGTCCAGCCGTTTGGAAATCCCTTCGTCCACCAGAATCTCCACGTAGCGCTCGGCCTCGCAGACGAAGATCAACATCCCGGTGCTACCCACCGTGTGATGCAGGTTCTGCTCGAGAAACTGCCGTCGCGCCAGGTTCGACGCCCGCCAGTGCCGTACTCGGCGCGGCACCAGATGCGTGGTGATCTTCGGCAGCCTGAACAGCAGGCACAACACGATGAACAGGCCCCATTGCACCAGCAACAGACTGTGCAAGGTCAACCACCCGGTCAGGTAATGCACGATTCCCGGCAGCACCAGCGCCAACAGGCTGGCCCACAGCAGCGGGATGTAGGCGTAGTCGTCGGCGCGCGCCGCCAGCACCGTTACCAGTTCGGCGTCGGTGTCGCGCTCGACCCGGGCGATTGCCTCGGCGACTTTGCGTTGTTCGTGTTCATTCAGTAATGCCATGTCATGCAGTGCCTGTTCTCATTATTGTCATTACCAGCCGCCGGACGAACCACCGCCGCCGAAACTGCCACCGCCGCCGCTGAAGCCTCCACCGCCACCGCCGCCACCTCCGAAGCCGCCCCCGCCAAAACCGCCCCCGCCTCCGGAGCCACCCCGGCCAGCGGGCAGGATACCGAGCATCTGGAAGACAAACACCGCAAGGATGAACAACATCAGCAGGAACACGAACAGCGCAGGATGGCGCGAGATGAAATCGTCCGACGGATCGCCGGTCGATTCATACACCGTCGACGGCTCATCCAGCGGATTGCCACCCAGCACCACGAGCATCGCCGCGACGCCGTCGCTGATGCCCTTGCCGAAGTTGCCGGACTTGAACGCGGGTGTGATGACCTGATGGATGATCACCGAACTCTGCGCATCGGTCAGCCGATCCTCCAGCCCGTAGCCGACTTCGATGCGCAACTTGCGCTCGTCACGGGCGACGATCAGCAGCGCGCCGTTGTTCTTGTCCTTCTGACCAATGCCCCAGTGGCGACCGAGCTGGACGCCGTAGTCCTCGATCGTGGTGCCCTGCAGATCCGGCAGGGTGACCACCACCAATTGCTCCCCGGTCGCCTGTTCGTGAGCCTGTAACTGTTGGCTCAGTTGCGCACGCACCGTCGGCTCGAGCATCTGCGCATCGTCCACCACCCGTCCGCTCAGCGCCGGGAACGTCAACTCGGCCCGGGCGCTGACGGCGAACAGCCACAGCATCAGCACCAGGCCTATCTTCAAAACACGCATGGACATCACCGGATCAGAACTTCACTTCCGGGGCCTTGTCCGCACCGGGGGTGGTGGCTTCGAAGGTTTCACGGGCCGGCAGATCGCTGTACATCACGCTGTGCCACAGGCGACCGGGGAAGGTGCGGATTTCGGTGTTGTATTTCTGCACGGCCAGAATGAAATCGCGGCGAGCCACGGCGATGCGGTTTTCCGTGCCCTCAAGTTGTGATTGCAGGGCGAGGAAGTTCTGGTTGGCTTTGAGATCCGGATAACGCTCGGACACCACCATCAACCGGCTCAAGGCGCCGGTCAGTTGATCCTGAGCCTGCTGGAACTGCTTGAGCTTTTCCGGGTTGTCGAGGGTGCTGGCATCCACTTGAATCGAAGTCGCCTTGGCGCGCGCCTCGATCACCGCCGTCAGGGTTTCCTTTTCATGCGCGGCGTAACCTTTGACGGTTTCCACCAGGTTCGGAATCAGATCAGCGCGACGCTGATACTGGTTCTGCACCTGGCCCCACGCGGCTTTGGCCTGTTCGTCGAGGGTCGGAATGTTGTTGATGCCGCACGCGGTCAGCAGCGTGGCCATCACCAATAACGTGGCCACCTGCAAGCGCGAGCGGTAGACAGGACTGAGATTCATCGGATGGGTGCTCCCTTGCACATTTTCAGAAAAATTGACCGCGAAACATTCTCGGCCGGCTGTTGGGGCATAATCGCCCGCGCCACTGGATTGCTACGGGCCGATGGGCTAAAAAGAGGCCCAGCGCGATCATGCTGTGAAATTCGGCAACGCGCATTACGCCGCCGCATTTGCATCAGTACCCGAACAACAATAGTCGTTCCCTAAATTTTGGCTGGCCGGCATTGCAACGCCGTGTGTGCCCTTGAGAAAACTATTCATGAAGAAGCTGTGTTTGCTGGGCCTGTTCGTCAGTCTGGCCAGTCATCAAGTATTGGCCGCGGCGACCCCGGTGCCCCTGGAAAACAAGGACGCCTTCATCACCGACCTGATGAAGCAAATGACTCTCGACGAGAAGATCGGCCAATTGCGCCTGATCAGCATCGGCCCGGAAATGCCCCGCGAACTGATCCGCAAGGAAATCGCCGCGGGCAACATCGGCGGTACGTTCAACTCTATCACCCGTGCGGAAAACCGTCCGATGCAGGACGCGGCAATGCGCAGCCGGTTGAAGATTCCGATGTTTTTCGCGTACGACGTGATCCACGGTCACCGTACGATTTTCCCGATTCCGCTGGCCCTCGCTTCGAGCTGGGACATGGACGCCATCGGCCAGTCCGGGCGCGTCGCGGCCAGAGAAGCCGCCGCCGACAGCCTCGATATCACCTTCGCGCCGATGGTCGACATCTCCCGTGATCCGCGCTGGGGCCGTAGCTCCGAAGGTTTCGGGGAAGATACCTACCTGACTTCGCGCATCGCCACGGTGATGGTCAAGGCTTATCAAGGCGCGACCCCGAGCGCCGCCGATAGCATCATGGCCAGCGTCAAGCACTTCGCCCTGTATGGCGCGGTCGAGGGTGGTCGCGATTACAACACCGTGGATATGAGCCCGGTGAAGATGTATCAGGATTACCTGCCGCCGTACCGCGCCGCGATTGATGCCGGCGCTGGTGGCGTGATGGTGGCGTTGAACTCGATCAACGGCATACCGGCCACTGCCGATACCTGGCTGATGAACGATCTGCTGCGCCGCGACTGGGGCTTCAAAGGTCTGGCAGTCAGCGACCACGGTGCGATCTTCGAGCTGATCAAGCACGGCGTGGCACGTGACGGTCGTGAAGCGGCGAAGCTGGCGATCAAGGCCGGCATCGACATGAGCATGAACGACACCCTGTACGGCAAAGAGCTGCCGGGCCTGCTCAAGTCCGGTGAAATCGAACAGAAACACATCGACAACGCCGTACGCGAAGTACTCGCGGCCAAGTACGACATGGGCCTGTTCAAGGACCCGTACCTGCGCATCGGCAAGGCTGAAGATGATCCGGCCGACACCTACGCCGAAAGCCGCCTGCACCGCGCCGAAGCGCGTGAAGTTGCGCGTCGCAGTCAGGTATTGCTGAAGAATCAGAATGAAACCCTGCCGCTGAAGAAAACCGCGAAGATCGCCCTGGTCGGCCCGCTGGCCAAAGCGCCAATCGACATGATGGGCAGTTGGGCCGCTGCTGGTCGTCCAGCGCAATCGGTGACCCTGTTCGACGGCATGAGCAGCGTGATCGGCGACAAGTCGAACCTGATCTACGCCCGTGGCGCCAACATCACCGGCGACAAGAAAGTCCTCGATTACCTGAACTTCCTCAACTTCGATGCACCGGAAGTGGTCGATGACCCGCGCCCGGCCAACGTGTTGATCGACGAAGCGGTCAAAGCGGCGCAGTCGGCTGACGTGGTGGTTGCAGCGGTCGGTGAATCGCGTGGCATGTCCCACGAGTCGTCGAGCCGCACCGACCTGAACATCCCGCAAAGCCAGCGCGATCTGATCCGCGCCCTGAAAGCCACCGGCAAGCCGTTGGTGCTGGTGCTGATGAACGGCCGTCCGCTGACGATTCTTGAAGAAAAAGAATCGGCTGATGCGATTCTGGAAACCTGGTTCAGCGGCACCGAAGGCGGTAACGCCATCGCTGACGTGCTGTTCGGCGACTACAACCCGTCGGGCAAACTGCCGGTGACGTTCCCACGCTCGGTAGGCCAGATTCCGACCTACTACAACCATCTGAGCATTGGCCGGCCGTTCACGCCGGGCAAACCGGGCAACTACACCTCGCAGTATTTCGATGACACCACCGGGCCGCTGTTCCCGTTCGGTTTCGGCTTGAGCTACACCGTTTTCAACCTGAGCGACATGGCGCTGTCGTCGACCACGCTGAACGCCACCGGCAAGCTCGACGCCAGTGTGATGGTGAAAAACACCGGCAAGCGTGACGGCGAAACCGTGGTGCAGCTGTACATTCAGGACGTCACCGGCTCGATGATCCGCCCGGTCAAGGAGCTGAAGAACTTCCAGAAGATCATGCTCAAGGCCGGCGAACAGAAAGTCGTGCACTTCACCATCACCGAGGATGACCTGAAGTTCTACAACGCCCAGCTCAAGTACGCGGCAGAGCCGGGCAAGTTCAACGTGCAGATCGGCCTGGACTCCCAGGACGTGACGCAGCAGAGCTTTGAGTTGCTGTAATTCGTCAAACACTGCAAAAACCTGTGGGAGCTGGCTTGCCAGCGATGGCGGACTGACAGTCAACTGAGATGTTGAATATGCCGGCCTCATCGCTGGCAAGCCAGCTCCCACAGTGTTCTAGGGTGACGCCGCTACCCGCGGCGATCCAGGATATTGACCACCACCCGATCCACCCATCCCCAAATCCTCTGCTTGACCCGCCGCCACAACGGCCGGCGCTGCCATTCCTCCAGACTCACCTGCTGACTCAGGCTGAAGTCTTTCTCGAAACTCGCCACCACTGCCGCCGTCAATTGCGGGTCCAGTGCTTCCAGATTCGCCTCAAGATTGAAGCGCAGATTCCAGTGGTCGAAATTACACGAACCGATGCTCACCCAGTCGTCCACCAGCACCATTTTCAGGTGCAGGAAACACGGCTGGTATTCGAAGATTTTCACCCCGGCCTTGAGCAGACGCGGGTAGTAGCGATGCCCGGCATAACGCACCGAGGGATGATCGGTGTGCGGCCCGGTCAGCAACAGCCGTACGTCGATGCCACGCGCGGCGGCCTTGCGCAGGGAGCGGCGGATTTGCCAGGTCGGTAGGAAGTACGGTGTTGCCAGCCAGATCCGGCGCTGGCCGCTGTTCAGCGCGCGGATCAGTGATTGCAGAATGTCGCGGTGCTGGCGGGCATCGGCGTAGGCCACGCGGCCCATGCCCGCGCCGCTGGCAGGGACTTTGGGCAAACGCGGTAGACCAAAATGCGCAGCCGGCTTCCATGCGCGGCGATAACTATTGGCAATCCATTGGCGGTCGAACAGCAATTGCCAATCGAGCACCAGCGGCCCGGTAATGTGCACCATCACTTCGTGCCATTCACTGGTGTCGTGGCCCGGCGTCCAGAACTCGTCGGTAACGCCCGTGCCGCCGACCACTGCCAGACGCTGATCGACCAGTAGCAGCTTGCGATGATCACGGTAGAAATTACGCACCCAGCGTCGCCAGTTCAGGCGATTGTAGAAGCGCAGTTCAACGCCAGCACCCGTCAGGCGTTTACGCAGATTGAGCGTGAACGCGAGGCTGCCGTAATCATCGAACAGGCAACGCACGCGCACACCGCGTTCGGCTGCCAGCACCAACGCCTGGACCATGGTTTCAGCGCAGGCGCCCGCCTCGACCAGATACAACTCAAGTTCGATCTGCTCCTTGGCGTTGGCGATTTCCTCGAGCATCTTCGGGAAGAATTGCGGGCCGTCGATCAGCAGTTCGAAGCGATTGCCGTCGCGCCACGGGAATACCGCACCACGCACGTCAGCGCGCCGTGAAGATCAGCACCGCACCCACCGGCACCGACAGACTGATGGCCGACAACCCGGCCATCTTGCGCAGACTTTCCAGCCCCGGTGCCAGATCGAAATCCTCGGCGCTGATCACCAGCGGCTCCAGCGTGACCACTTGAAAGCGTCGATCATCCAGACGCGTCGCCAGCAGTTCGGCAGGATATTCGTGTTGCTTGCCGTGCAGGTTGACGGTCAGCGGCAAGCGCAATTCCAGCTGCGCACCGGGCGCCAGATCGTTGATCGGGCGCAGATCGATTTGCGTGGTGATGGTCGCTTCGGGGAATTGCTCGATCTGGAACAACTCTTTGCGCATGCGTTCATCGCGCAGCGGGATGCCGCTGTTGATCGAGTCCATCTCGACTTCGACCTCGGCGCGACCACTCGGATCGACCTTGCCGTGCAACACCAGAAAGCGCTGCACTTCGGAAACGTTGGCGTTTTTCGTACTGACGAAAGAAATCCGCGACGACTCGCCGTCCAGATACCAGTTGGCCTGAGCCGGCAAAGCGGCAGCCGCCAGCAATAGGCCGGCAGCGAGGTTGCACAGGGAGCGTTTGAACATTGAAGACTCGTGGGGCCGATAAACGTGCACGAACCTTAACTGCCTGCGCGGTTATTGCAAACCGGATCGCCGCAAATCTGTCGATGGGTGGAAATCCCTGTGGGAGCTGGCTTGCCAGCGATAGCGCCGGCACGGGCAATATTGTTGTGACTGACACTCCGTCATCGCTGGCACGCCAGCTCCCACAGGGCTCTCTATTCACAGGGGAATTGAGGGGGTTCAGGGATTGAGGAGACAGCCTTGTCGTTGGCTCAGCCACTGCGCGCTATTGGTTCGGCCCATGCCGCTGACGGTGATGGTTTTGCTGGCGGCCTCATCGCTGAAGCTGCTCGTCGGTAGCCACTGTTTTACGTAGCCGCGACAGTAATCGGCATCGTTGTTCATCACATAACGGCACGAGCAATACTCTTTGGCGGTGTAGGCGCTGATGATGTCCGGAAACGCCCACAACGCCACGCGCTCATGCCAGATCCAGCCGAGCAGCACGATCAACAGCAACAACAAAAATCGTCCGACCCACTTCATGGCTGCACCGTCCCGGCGAATGCCTTGAGCGCCAGTCTGAGCAATTCGTTGTGGCGGTAACTGCCGTCGCGGTCATCGGCGTAGCGCACGATCACCAGTTTTTCGCTGGGGATCACGTACAGCGCCTGTCCCCAGTGACCGAGGGCGGCAAAGGTGTCGGCGGGTGCATCCGGCCAGGGTGAGGCCGCACCGTCTGCCGCGCGATTGAGCCACCACTGGCCGCCCGGCACCGCTTCGTCCTGATGCGCCTTGTAGCCAACGAACGGTTCGCGGTTGAACGCGACCCAGTCTTTGGGCAGCAATTGCCGATCGTTCCAGCGCCCATCGCGCGCCATCAGCAGGCCGATGCGTGCCAGATCCCTTGCAGTCAGATAGACGTAGGAAGAGGCGACGAACGTGCCGGTCGCATCGGTTTCCCACACGGCGTTGCGAATGCCCAGCGGTTCGAACAGTGCCGTCCACGGATAATCCGCATAGCGCTGCGCGCCGACGATGGTTTTCAGCGCCGCGGCCAAAAGATTGCTGTCGCCGCTGGAATAGCGGAACGCCTGACCCGGTTGTGCGTAAGTGCCGTGATCGGCGGTGAACGCGGCCATGTCGCGATGGCCACGGGTGTAGAGCATCGCCACCACTGAAGATTTAAGCGGGGCGTATTCGTAGTCTTCTTGCCAGTCGATGCCCGAGGCCCAGTGCAGCAGATCGGCGAGGGTGATGGCCGGGTGTCTGGTCAGTGCCGGATAAAACTTCGCGGCCGGATCTTCGAGTTTGAACAGGCCCTCGCCGTAAGCCACGCCGAGCACCGTGGCCATCAGGCTTTTGCTGATCGACCAGGTCAGGTGCGGTGTAACGGCAGTCGTTGGCGCGGCGTAGCGTTCGTAGATGAGCTGCCCGTCGCGGATCACCAGCAAGGCGTCGGTGCGAATGCCTTGGCGGGTCTCGTCGTCGCGATTGGGGAAGGCATAAGTTTCCAGCGCTTCGACGGCCGGACCGGAGATCCTCGCGCCGACGGGCCACTGTTCGCCGGGCCATTGTTCGGCCTGAACGGTGAAGCTGAGCAGCAGCAAAATCAGGGACAAGCCTTTGAACATGGTCAGGCCTCGGCAAACAGACCTGCCGAGGCTAGCCCACAAAAATGACAATCCCACAGGATTCAACGATCCGCCAACGCCTTGGCCAACCGCTTGGCCCGCGCACCCGCCGCCAATTGCATCACCGATTGATCACGCTGCCACATCGCCGCCCACTCCGGATTGCCGTCAGCCAACGCCTGATCCAGTTCAACCTTCAGCGCATCAAACTGCGCAAACAAACCGCCCAGCAGCACATGACCCGCCGGACTGTTCGGCGGTTGCCGGCTCGCCTCCGAACAACCCGCCAACAGCGCCAGCAAGCGCAACTGCAAGGACTGCGGCCAATCGCAGTCCTGGCCGACGCCGTACAACCATGCGGTCATTGCGCTGAGCACATAAACATCTTCAAGGGTGCGAAACGGTTTTACGTAAGCATCCCACCCGTCCCCGGCCAGCAACTCGCACAGCGCACCGTCGAGATGCAACCGACCGTGGCTGATGTCCGGCATCAACGGCAGCGCGGGGAGTTTTTCCACCCGTACGCCAGGTTCGCCGGGGTACACCACCGCCAGACTCAAACGTGGTGATTCGTCGGGTTGTTCACTGCGTGCAGCGATCAGCAGCCAGTCGGCGGCGTCGCCAGCAGTGACAAAGTCCTTGCGTCCGCTCAGGCGTAAATCCTTGAGTCGGGTCTGCATGTCCGCGGGCCGCAGACTGCGCTGTTCGGTCGCACACAACGCGCCAAGGCTCAACGGCGCACTCGGCCAAAGCATGCGCAATGCCGCTTGATAGCCCACCAGAAACGCCAGCCCCGGCGTCGCCATGCGCCGCCCGCCAGCCACCGCCAGTTCAAACGGGCTGACGCTGCCCAGTTGCTGCAACAGCGTGGCGAACCCTTCCGCCAAGTCGGCAACGGCGGGTAAACGTTCGCGGCGTTCAAGCAGGTTCGACCAGTTCATCCGAGGCTCCTCGTGGGCTGTCATATAAGCATCACCAAACATTCATGGCGATGACACCGGGGCTACATAGCCTGACTTTGCACAACACGGCTGCATAAAGAAAGTCGATGGCTGTAACCCACGACGGGTTAATGGCCCGTACGGAGATTCGCATGACTCAGATCGCCCGCATCAGCGACACCGGCAATGAACGCCGCCTGCAAGCCGAACGCCTGATCGGCGCCGAAGCGTTGCAGCAAGCCCAAGCCTTGCGCTTCAACGTGTTCAGCGGCGAGTTCAACGCCAAGTTGAACGGCGCGGAGCTGGGTCTGGACATGGATGACTATGATGTTCACTGCAGCCACATCGGCGTGCGTGACTTGAACACCGGCCGCCTGGTGGCGACCACGCGTTTGCTCGATCACGCCGCCGCCAGCACGCTGGGCAAGTTCTACAGCGAAGAAGAATTCAGCCTGCACGGCCTCGCACATCTGCAAGGCCCGATTCTCGAAATCGGTCGCACCTGCGTCGACCCGGCCTATCGCAACGGCGGCACCATCGCTGTGCTCTGGGGCGAATTGGCCGAAGTATTGAATCAGGGTGGTTACAGCTATCTGATGGGTTGCGCGAGCATCCCGATGCAGGACGGCGGCATCCAGGCGCACGCGATCATGCAGCGTCTGCGCGAACGTTATCTGTGCACGGAACACCTGCGCGCCGAGCCGAAAAAGCCGCTGCCGACGCTGGATATCCCGTCGAACGTGATTGCCGAAATGCCCCCGTTGCTCAAGGCTTACATGCGCCTCGGCGCGAAGATTTGCGGCGAACCGTGCTGGGACGAAGATTTCCAGGTCGCCGATGTGTTCATCCTGCTCAAGCGCGACGAACTCTGCCCGCGCTACGCCAAACACTTCAAGGCGGCCATGTGATGAGCCGGTTGCGGGTGTACGCGCGGATTGCGCGAGTGCTGCTGGTGGTGACGCTCGGTTTGACCATGGCCAGTGTGTTCGGGATGTTCGAGCGCGCCGGGCTGGCGCATTCGATGCTGCGCCGGCAGCGCTGGTCGCGTTTTTTCATGGCGCGCCTGAGCAATGCCCTGCCCTTTCGCGTGACCGTACACGGCGACATGCCGAAACAGCCGATGCTGTGGGTCAGCAACCATGTGTCATGGACCGACATTCCGCTGCTGGGCATGCTCACGCCGCTGTCGTTTCTGTCCAAGGCTGAAGTGCGCACCTGGCCGGTGGCCGGTTGGCTCGCGGCCAAGGCTGGCAGCCTGTTCATCCGCCGTGGTTCGGGCGACAGCCAGTTGATCCGCAAACAGATGACCCGCCACCTGCAACAGGCCCATCCGCTACTGATGTTCCCGGAAGGCACCACCACCGATGGCCGTTCGCTGCGTACCTTTCATGGTCGCTTGCTGTCGGCGGCGATTGATTCAGAGGTGATGCTGCAACCGGTGGCCATTCGTTATCTGCGCGACGGTCAGGTCGATACGCTGGCGCCGTTCATTGGTGATGATGATCTGCTGTCGCACTTGATGCGCTTGTTTGGCAATGATCGGGGAGATGTGGAGATTCATCTGCTCAAGCCGATTGCCTGCGAGGGCCGCGAGCGTGCGGCATTGGCGTTTGAAGCGCAGCAAGCGGTGCAGAAGGCATTGTTTGGGGCAATTCCCGAGAAACAACAAGCCCCGATGCGCCCTGCGATTGCAGCTTGAAATTGAGATCTTGAAATCACGATATGACCCTGTGGGAGCGGGCTTGCCCGCGATAGCGATAGACCAGCCAACATCTTTGTGGAATGTGCTGACGCCATCGCGGGCAAGCCCGCTCCCACAGGGATCTAGGTTGCCTTTGAGCCTTGAGCAAAATCCTGCAGTTGTGGATAAAACAACGCAAAATCCTCACTCAACGGCTCATACAAGCGTCGCAACTCCTCCATCGCTCCCGCCAGTTCTTCCGGCCGGGTCAGGCGCCGGGAAATCCCGCGCAACACCTGCTCCAGCACTTCAAATTCCTGATACGAACCCAGCCAATCGTTGGCCATCATGTGCGGCGCAATCTGCGCCAAGCGTTCGGGCAACTGCCGTTCGCTGGACAACACGCGATAAACGTCCGAAGTGAATTGCGCCAGCGGCCGGTCGGCATACAGCGTCCAGTCGCGCGCCAGGCAGTGGTCGAAAAACACATCAAGAACGATCCCCGCATAACGCCGGCGGGTGGTGGAGAAGCGTCCGAGGGAAACGTCGACCAGCGGATGGCGATCGGTAAATACGTCGATCCGCCGATGCAGCGCAATCGCCGCTTCGACCTCCGGATCAAACTGCCCTTGCAGCCGTCCTTTGACGAAATCGCCATACAGGCTGCCGAGCAATTGGCCGGGGCGCTGGCCACCGAGGTGTAAATGTGCGAGATAGTTCATGGGCGCAGCTTAGCACTGCGTCCTTTGGTTTTTACACTCAGCGTATCGTTATAACCCGATATACCGATTTATGCGGTCATCAGATCAAAATCATATTGGTATATCGCGAAATACCGATTTAAAGTTCGCCTCATCGCGATATAGCGTTTTACACACCGAGCACCCTGCCATGAACCTTGACCTCGACGAAATAATAAAAGCCCTGGCGCACCCAGTACGGCGAGACATCCTCAACTGGCTGAAAGACCCGAAAGTCCAGTTCCCGGAACAGTTGCACAACCACGAGTACGGCATCTGTGCCGGGCAGATCGATCAGCGTTGCGGCCTGTCGCAATCGACGGTCTCCGCACACCTGGCGACCTTGCAACGGGCCGGCCTGATCAGCAGCCAGAAGGTCGGTCAATGGCACTTTTTCAAACGCAACGAGGACGTGATCCAGGCGTTTCTCAGCACTCTCAGTAAAGAGCTCTGACCCTTAACGTCAGCCAGCCAAAAGGAATCAACGATGCCCCTCTCGCTACTCATACTCGCCTTGAGCGCCTTCGCCATCGGCACCACCGAGTTCGTCATCATGGGCCTGCTGCCCGATGTGGCGGCCGACCTCGGTGTGTCGATTCCCGGTGCCGGCTGGCTGGTGACCGGTTACGCCCTGGGCGTGGCCATCGGTGCGCCGTTCATGGCACTGGCCACCGCGAAACTGCCGCGCAAGGCTGCGCTGGTAGCGTTGATGGGGATTTTCATCGTCGGCAACCTGCTCTGTGCAGTCGCCAGTGACTATCAAGTGTTGATGTTCGCCCGAGTGGTGACCGCGCTGTGCCACGGTGCGTTCTTCGGCATCGGTTCGGTGGTCGCGGCAGGTCTGGTGGCGCCGAACAAACGCGCTTCGGCCGTGGCTTTGATGTTCACCGGTCTGACCTTGGCCAACGTGCTTGGCGTGCCACTGGGCACCGCGCTCGGTCAAGAAGCCGGCTGGCGTTCGACCTTCTGGGCCGTGACCGTGATCGGTGTGATTGCACTGATCGGTCTGATCCGCTTTCTGCCGGCCAAGCGTGACGAGGAAAAACTCGACATGCGCGCCGAACTGGCCGCCCTTAAAGGTGCCGGGATCTGGCTGTCGCTGAGCATAACCGCGCTGTTCGCCGCCTCGATGTTCACCCTGTTCACCTACGTCGCGCCGCTGCTCGGCGAAGTCACCGGCGTCTCGCCCAAAGGCGTGACCTGGACCTTGTTGCTGATCGGCCTCGGCCTGACCGTCGGCAACATCATCGGCGGCAAACTGGCGGACAAACGTCTTGGCGCCACGCTGATTGGTGTGTTCGTGGCGATGGCGGTGATCTCCACCGTACTGAGCTGGACCAGCGTCGCGTTGATCCCGACGGAAATCACCCTGTTCCTCTGGGCCACCGCTTCGTTCGCCGCCGTACCGGCGTTGCAAGTCAACGTGGTGACCTTCGGCAAGGCTGCACCAAACCTGGTCTCAACGCTGAACATCGGCGCCTTCAACATCGGCAATGCGCTCGGCGCCTGGGTTGGCGGCAGCGTCATCGCCCACGGCTTCGGCCTCACCAGCGTGCCGCTCGCAGCGGCTGTCCTGGCAGTGCTCGCGCTGCTGGTGACGCTGATCACTTTCCGTCAGAGCGGTAATCCCGAGCTGGCACCTGCTACCCACTGATTCACTTAATCACCTCACGAGGGTTGTATCTCATGGCAACTATTTTCGATCCGATCAAACTGGGCGACCTCGAGCTGTCCAACCGCATCATCATGGCGCCGCTGACCCGCTGCCGCGCCGACGAAGGCCGCGTGCCCAACGCGCTGATGGCCGAGTACTACGTACAACGCGCTTCTGCCGGGCTGATCCTCAGCGAAGCCACTTCGGTAACCCCGATGGGCGTCGGCTACCCGGACACCCCGGGCATCTGGTCCAACGATCAAGTGCGCGGCTGGACCAACGTGACCAAAGCCATCCACGCTGCCGGCGGCAAAATCGTCCTGCAACTGTGGCACGTCGGCCGCGTCTCGCACCCGTCGTACCTGAACGGTGAAACCCCGGTGGCTCCAAGCGCGATCCAGCCGGCAGGCCACGTCAGCCTGGTGCGTCCGCTGTCCGACTACGTCACCCCGCGCGCACTGGAAACCGCTGAAATCGCCGACATCGTCGACGCCTACCGCGTGGGTGCCGAGAACGCCAAGGCCGCCGGTTTTGACGGCGTGGAAATCCACGGCGCCAACGGTTACCTGCTCGACCAGTTCCTGCAAAGCAGCACCAACCAGCGTACCGACAACTACGGCGGCTCCCTGGAAAACCGTGCGCGCCTGTTGCTCGAAGTGACCGACGCTGCGATCGAAGTCTGGGGTGCCGGGCGTGTTGGCGTGCACCTGGCACCGCGTGCCGACTCCCACGACATGGGTGATGACAACCTCGCCGAGACCTTCACCTACGTCGCTCGCGAACTGGGCAAGCGTGGCATCGCGTTCATCTGCTCGCGTGAGAAAGAAGGCGCTGACAGCCTCGGCCCGCAATTGAAAGAAGCCTTCGGCGGCGCGTACATCGCCAACGAACGCTTCACCAAAGACAGCGCCAACGAGTGGCTGGCCAGCGGCAAGGCTGACGCCGTGGCGTTTGGTGTGCCGTTCATTGCCAACCCGGATTTGCCAGCGCGTCTGAAGGCCGATGCGCCGCTGAACCAGCCGCATCCGGAAACTTTCTATGGCAAAGGCCCGGTGGGTTACATTGACTATCCAACGCTGTAAGCGTTAGTTAGTAGCAACTAAACAAGCCCCGACTCGAAAGAGCCGGGGCTTTTTTAGTTCTCACAGATAGTTAATTAAATACATAAACCATTACACACCTTGTAAGCAAACCTTCAGCGGCGCTGTTATCTTCAGCCACCACAACACAACACAACACAATCAAACAACCAGAGATCGAATCATGGACGAAATTGAAGAGCTACTCTCATACTTGGAAGGGGAACATGACCAGGAGTATATCGACAGCACCAGAACCTATTTAGCCGGCCTGAGCAAAGAACAATTAGAAAGCGAAAAGGCAAACTTTTTACTTGGTAGAAAATTTGAAGAAAACTATAAACTGGCTCGACAGCAGCAGCCTGTAGAATGGGAGGCGATTCGCAAAACAACCTCAAAGACCAACATCCTGATCCACATCTACAATCATACTCACGAAACATTTTCTCTGATCAGTTCAACGTGGGATGGCGAGTCGGAGGATTTTGAAATACCACCTGGCGACTGCTATTCACTTTTATTACCAAACGCGTTGCTACGACGTATCACCAGTGGCAAGCAAGCATTTCGAAGTTCACTGATCAGTCATAAATTTACATATAGTAGCGGTGACTACGCATTCAGTTTCGCGACAGCAGCAACACTAACAAATCGCGGCTATGATCCGCTTGCTTTTGACGCAAAGTCGAGAGTATCGCGACAACACAGTATTCACTCGATTGGCCAGCGCAAAATCCTATGCGAATACGCACTGGAACAAAACCAGAGCGCCACCCCTTATAGCTACGCACTTAAGATTCAAATCCGGTATTAATTCTTGTAATTACCGGCCCATGAGCAAGCGCCCTTACGAGGACGCTTGCCTCCTTCGCTCAAATCGCAACGACCAAATTTCCCTTCGGCGAAAATACAAAATCCCTACAAAAGACGTAGCGCGCTACGTATAAACTCGCCGCGTGAATATTCCTGTGCACCTTGGTTGACACAGCCCGCTCCAATCCCGGATTTTGTTTCATTTGCGCAGGCTGGGACTCAAGCGCAGCATGTCCAACCCGGTATCGACCCAGCGCTCGGCTTCGGCATGCAGCTCGAAGCTGTCCGGCGCGAGTAGCCAGCCATAAAGGAGGCCGTCGATATAGGCATGAATGCTGATGGCCGCGCGGGCAGTGTCGAGATCTTCCGGCAGCTGGCCGCGATTCACCGCATTACGCAGGGTCAGGCCGATACGCAGATTGCAATCGAGACTGGCCGTCCGGCGCTGCTGGCGCAGATCGCACATTTCATCGGTGAACTCGCACTTATGAAACAGAATTTCGTTGATGCGCCGGGTTTTCGGATCCAGCGCAACTTGATGAAACAAATGAATCAGCAGCTTGCGCATGCAGCCCAGCGGATCGAGTTCGTCCTCGCTCTCGCTGGCCTTGGCCAGTTCATCCAGCGGCTCATGCAAGGTATCGAGCATAGCCTGCAGCAAATCGGCTTTGTTGCTGAAGTGCCAATAGATGGCTCCGCGCGTCACGCCGGCCAGGGTGGCGATGTCCGCCAGCGTGGTGCGCGCGACCCCGCGCTCATAGAAAGCTTTCTCGGCCGCTTCGAGGATTTGGCTTCGGGTTTCCTGAGCTTCCTCTTTGGTACGACGAACCATGGCAGTAAAACCTCAAACAGGATGTTTCAGCGATGACTGAATATTCGCTGAATAAAAAGGGCTGGATCTCTCGCGGATCATCTCCCGGGCCTACAATTCCTAACCTTGCAACCACTTTTGTAACAGGCTGGATACGACGCCAGGGTGTTTACAAACAGCCATGAATGTAAGTATATTCCTTAGCAAGCTACTTATCCACCCGGTATCTGTTTTTTACCCTTACACATTTCTTGTGCGCTTTTTGCGCGCCTGACCCGAGGATCTTCATGCAATTCAAGCCAGCTGTTACCGCTCTGGTCACTGCCGTCGCCCTGGCATCGCTGCTCAGCGGATGTAAAAAGGAAGAAGCGGCGCCTGCCGCACCGCCTCCTCAGGTCGGCGTCGTCACCCTGCAACCACAAGCCTTTACCCTGACTTCCGAACTGCCGGGCCGCACCAGCGCGTTCCGCATCGCTGAAGTTCGACCGCAGGTCAACGGCATCATTCTCAAGCGTCTGTTCAAGGAAGGCGGCGATGTCAAAGCCGGCCAGCAGCTGTATCAGATCGATCCGTCGGTCTATGAAGCGACCCTGAAAAGCGCCGAAGCCAACCTGCGTTCGACCAAGTCGATCTCCGATCGCTACAAGCAGCTCGTTGACGAGCAAGCCGTGAGCCGTCAGGAATACGACACCGCCCTGTCCAACCGCCTGCAATCGGAAGCGACCCTGCAGAGCGCGCAGATCAACGTGCGTTACACCAAGGTTTACGCACCGATCTCCGGCCGCATCGGCCGCTCTTCGGTCACCGAAGGTGCACTGGTCAGCAATGGCCAGACCGACGCCATGGCGGTGATTCAGCAGCTTGACCCGATCTACGTGGACGTCACGCAGTCTTCGGTGGAATTGCTGGAGCTGCGCCGCGAGCTGGAAAGCGGTCGTCTGCAAAAGGCTGGCGATAACGCCGCTGCGGTCAAGCTGACCCTCGAAGACGGCAGCCAGTACAAGCTCGACGGTAAGCTGGAATTCTCCGAAGTGTCAGTCGATCAGACCACCGGCTCCGTGACGCTGCGCGCAGTGTTCCCGAACCCGGATCACACCTTGCTGCCAGGCATGTTTGTGCACGCTCAGTTGCAGGCCGGTGTGAACAGCGCCGCGATTCTCGCTCCGCAACAAGGCGTGACCCGTGACCTTAAAGGCACTCCGACCGCACTGGTAGTCGGCGCGGACAACAAGGTTGAACTGCGTCAGCTCAAGGCCAGCCGCACCGTTGGTAGCCAATGGCTGATCGAAGACGGCCTCAAGGCCGGCGATCGCCTGATCACCGAAGGTCTGCAATTCGTCAAGCCAGGCGTCGAAGTCAAAGCCACCGAAGCGACCAACGTCGGCACCAAGAACCCGGCCCCCGCACAGGCAGCTGATCAAGCCGCCGGCGGCAAAGGGGAGTAATTCATGTCAAAATTCTTCATCGACCGTCCGATTTTCGCCTGGGTAATTGCCCTGGTGATCATGCTGGTCGGGGCACTTTCGATCCTCAAATTGCCGATCAACCAATACCCGAGCATTGCGCCACCGGCCATTGCGATCTCCGTGACCTACCCGGGTGCTTCGGCACAAACGGTTCAGGACACCGTGGTTCAGGTGATCGAGCAGCAGCTCAACGGTATCGACAACCTGCGTTATGTGTCTTCGGAAAGTAACTCCGACGGCAGCATGACCATTACCGCGACCTTCGAGCAAGGCACCAACTCCGACACCGCGCAGGTGCAGGTTCAGAACAAGCTGAACCTGGCCACCCCGCTGTTGCCGCAGGAAGTGCAGCAACAAGGTATCCGCGTGACCAAGGCAGTGAAAAACTTCCTCTTGGTGATCGGCGTGGTGTCGCGCGACGGCAGCATGAGCAAGGACGACCTGTCCAACTACATCGTGTCGAACATGCAGGATCCGATTTCGCGGACTGCCGGCGTCGGTGACTTCCAGGTCTTCGGTGCCCAGTACGCGATGCGCATCTGGCTCGACCCGGCCAAGTTGAACAACTTCAACCTGACCCCGGTTGACGTCAAGACCGCGATCGCCGCGCAGAACGTTCAGGTGTCGTCCGGTCAGCTCGGTGGCTTGCCTGCCGTACAAGGCCAGCAACTGAACGCCACGATCATCGGCAAGACCCGTCTGCAGACCGCCGAGCAATTCAAAGAGATTCTGCTCAAGGTCAATAAGGACGGCTCGCAGGTTCGCCTCAAGGACGTCGCCGACGTCGCCCTGGGTGGCGAGAACTACGCGATCAGTGCCCAGTTCAACGGCAGCCCGGCATCCGGTCTGGCAGTCAAACTGGCCAACGGTGCCAACGCCCTCGACACCGCCAAGGCACTGCGCACGACGATTGACAGCCTCAAGCCATTCTTCCCGCAAGGGATGGAAGTGGTATTCCCGTACGACACCACCCCGGTGGTGACCGAGTCGATCAAAGGTGTGGTTCATACCTTGGTCGAGGCCATCGTACTGGTGTTCCTGGTGATGTTCCTGTTCCTGCAGAACTTCCGCGCCACCGTCATCACCACGATGACCGTGCCGGTGGTATTGCTCGGTACGTTCGGCATCCTCGCGGCGTTCGGTTTCAGCATCAACACCCTGACCATGTTCGGTATGGTGCTGGCCATCGGCTTGCTGGTGGACGATGCCATCGTCGTGGTGGAAAACGTCGAACGGGTGATGAGCGAAGAAGGCTTGTCACCGAAGGAAGCAACCAAGAAATCCATGGGCCAGATCCAGGGCGCACTGGTCGGTATTGCGCTGGTTCTTTCGGCGGTATTGCTGCCGATGGCGTTCTTCAGCGGCTCCACCGGGGTGATCTACAAGCAGTTCTCCATCACCATCGTCTCGGCCATGGCCCTGTCGGTACTGGTAGCGCTGATCTTCACCCCGGCGCTCTGCGCCACCATGCTCAAGCCGATTCCGAAGGGTGAGCACGGCACACCGAAAAAAGGTTTCTTCGGCTGGTTCAACCGCAACTTCGACCGTGGCGTTCGCAGCTACGAGCGCGGTGTCGGCAGCATGCTTCAGCGCAAGATTCCTTACTTGCTGGCCTACCTGCTGATCGTGGTGGGAATGATCTGGCTGTTCACCCGCATTCCGACCGCATTCCTGCCCGAAGAAGATCAGGGCGTACTCTTCGCTCAGGTGCAAACCCCTGCCGGCTCCAGTGCCCAGCGCACTCAGGTAGTGGTGGATGAAATGCGCGAATTCCTGCTGCGTCCGACCAAGGACGGCGGCGAAGGTGACGCAGTGGCTTCGGTGTTCACCGTGACCGGCTTCAACTTTGCCGGCCGTGGTCAGAGCTCGGGTATGGCGTTCATCATGCTCAAGCCGTGGGGCGAACGTAACGCTGACAACAGCGTGTTCAAACTCGCCGCCCGTGCCCAGCAGCACTTCTTTACCTTCCGCGATGCGATGGTGTTCGCCTTCGCCCCGCCGGCGGTTCTGGAACTGGGTAACGCCACCGGTTTCGACGTGTTCCTGCAAGATCGCGCCGGTATCGGTCACGAAAAGTTGATGGCTGCGCGTAACCAGTTCCTCGGCATGGCGGCGCAGAGCAAAGTGCTGTCGCAGGTACGTCCGAACGGCCTGAATGACGAGCCACAATTCCAGCTGGAAATCGATGACGAGAAGGCCAGTGCCTTGGGCATTACCATCAGCGACATCAACAACACGTTGTCGATTGCCTTGGGCAGTAGCTACGTCAACGACTTCATCGACCGTGGTCGAGTGAAAAAAGTGTACGTACAGGGCCAGCCGGACTCGCGCATGAGCCCCGAAGACCTGAAGAAATGGTTCGTACGCAACGCCAGCGGCACCATGGTTCCGTTCTCGGCGTTCGCCAAGGGCGAGTGGGCCTACGGCTCGCCGAAGCTCTCGCGTTACAACGGCGTGGAAGCGGTGGAAATCCTTGGTGCTCCGGCTCCGGGTTACTCCACGGGTGAAGCGATGGCCGAAGTCGAAGCCCTCGCAGCTAAACTGCCGGCGGGTGTGGGCCTGTCCTGGACCGGTCTGTCCTACGAGGAACGTCTGTCAGGCTCTCAGGCGCCGGCGCTGTATGCCTTGTCGCTGCTGATGGTGTTCCTGTGTCTGGCGGCACTGTATGAGAGCTGGTCGATTCCGATTGCGGTCATGCTCGTGGTGCCGTTGGGGATCATCGGTGCGCTTATGGCCACTAGCCTGCGCGGTCTGTCGAACGACGTGTACTTCCAGGTTGGCCTGTTGACGACCATCGGCCTGGCGGCCAAGAACGCCATTCTGATCGTTGAATTCGCCAAGGAACTGCATGAGCAAGGGCGCAGCTTGCGCGATGCGGCGATCGAAGCATGCCGCATGCGTCTGCGCCCGATCATCATGACCTCGCTGGCATTCGTTCTCGGTGTGGTGCCACTGGCGATCTCCACGGGCGCAGGCTCGGGCAGTCAGCATGCGATCGGTACCGGCGTGATTGGCGGTATGATCACCGCCACCGTACTCGCGATATTCTGGGTGCCACTGTTCTTCGTCACTGTGTCGTCCATTGGCCAGCGTAAAAACGCCGACCTGGATGACGCCAAAGAAACTCCTAAAGAGGCTGGCCAATGAGCAAGTCGCTACTCTCCATCGCCGTCGCCGCCTTCGTGCTGAGCGGCTGCTCGCTGATACCTGACTATCAGCAACCGGCAGCACCGGTCGCAGGCCAGTACCCGCAGGGCCCGGCGTACTCGCCGGCCCAGGCTCCGGCGCAGGCCGCTGCCGAGCAGGGCTGGAAGCAGTTTTTCCATGACCCGGCACTGCAGCAACTGATTCAGGTGTCGCTGGAAAACAACCGCGACCTGCGCGTCGCGGCACTGAACATCGACGCCTATGCGGCTCAATACCGCATCCAGCGCGCCGATCTGTTCCCGGCCGTTTCAGCGAATGGCAGCGGCAGTCGTCAGCGAGTCCCGGCCCGGGCTTCGCAGACCGGTGAGTCGAGCATCACCAGCTCGTACTCCGCCACCGTCGGCATCAGCGCCTACGAACTCGACCTGTTTGGTCGGGTGCGCAGCCTGAGCGAGCAATCGCTGCAGCAATACTTCGCCACTGAAGAAGCGCGCCGCAGCACCCAGATCAGTCTGGTGGCCAACGTGGCCAACGCCTACCTGACCTGGCAGGCCGACAAGGAACTGCTCAAGCTGACTCAAGACACCCTCGGTGCCTTCGAAGAAAGCTACAAGCTGACCAGCCGCAGCAACGAAGTCGGTGTCGCCTCGGCGCTGGATCTGGCGCAGTCGCGCACCTCGGTGGAAAACGCCCGTGCACAACTGGCGCGTTACACCCGTCAGGTGGCACAGGATGAAAACGGTCTGACGCTGCTGCTCGGCACTGGCATCCCGGCCAACCTGCAAGTGGCCAAACCGCTGTCCGACGACCTGCTCAGCGATGTGCCGCCCGGTCTGCCATCGGACCTGCTGCAACGTCGCCCGGACATCCTTCAGGCCGAATACAACCTGAAGGCGGCCAACGCCAACATCGGCGCGGCCCGTGCCGCGTTCTTCCCGAGCATCAGCCTGACCGCCAACGCGGGCAGCCTGAGCCCGGACCTGTCCGGCCTGTTCAAGGGTGGTTCGGGCACTTGGCTGTTCCAGCCGCAGATCAACCTGCCGATCTTCAACGCCGGCAGCCTGCGCGCCAGCCTCGATGCCGCCGAGATCCAGAAGGACATCGGCGTGGCGAACTACGAGAAGTCCATTCAAACGGCCTTCCAGGAAGTCGCCGACGGCCTGGCCGCGCGTCAGACCTACACCGAGCAGTTGCAGGCTCAGCGTGATTTCGTCCAGGCCAACCAGGATTACTACCGCCTGGCTGAGCGTCGCTATCGCATTGGCGTCGACAGCAACCTGACCTTCCTCGATGCCCAGCGTCAGCTGTTCAGCGCGCAACAAGCGCTGATCACCGACCGCCTCGCGCAGCTGACCAGTGCGGTCAACCTGTACAAGGCACTCGGCGGTGGCTGGAATGCGCAAACCGCGCAGAACGAGCCGCTGAAAGAAGAAGCGCCGAAGATGAAGTTGTTCTGATCCTCGGCTGAATACAAGGAGCCCACCAATTGGTGGGCTTTTTGTTGTCTGCCTGAAAGTGGTGTTGTCTGGGCTGGCCCCATCGCCAGCAGGCTGGCACACACAACTCCAATTTGCGTACACCCCCGCGGCAAAGCCGCCCCACTCAACACAATGAGCGTTAGCTCGAGTACCGCTCTTGATCTCAAGCGCCCGTCGGCAGGCTGAGTGGAGGGATTGATCCGGGGGTGGGAGCGCAGCGACCGTTCGACGAAGTCGAACACATCGAGAGGAGGTGCAGCGCAGCAAACCGGAGGCGATGCCCCCGGATCAATCCCGGAGCGAAGGAACCCGAGCCACAGCGAGGGCCGAACGTCAGGGTAAAGCCTTTTGGGTTACCTTTTCGGCGTTTGGAAAAGGTGACCCGCCGTCAGGGCGGAACCCCAAGCAGCCGTTACCGCAGCAACGGATATGTACCCAGCCAGAAACAACCCCATCGCCTAACAGATAGCCATCGCTGGCAAGCCAGCTCCCACAGTTTTTGTGTTGTTCACAAGTTTTGGGTACACCCGAGAACACTGTGGGAGCTGGCTTGCCAGCGATGAGGCCCTGACAGCCACTACAAAACAAAGATCAATCTTGCGTTCGATAATCGCCCGAAACCCGCTTTTACTGATTGAACACAGACATCCGCGCCCCGCACCATCCGAATCACAAAATCAATAACAACAGGTTCACCACCATGCTCCCACGCCCTGCCCCGTCAGGCTGATCGCCACCGCTCCATCCCCAGATCTGCAACCCCATGTCTGCCCCGAAAGTGGCGGCAACAAATTCGTTCTGCCCCATAAAAACTAGAGAGACCCAAGTCATGACGCCTTCCAGTTACGGATTCCCCGGTTTGATCGCTCTGGCCCTGGTGGGCACCGCCCTCCCCGCAGCCGCCGAGGAAGCAGGCTTTGTCGAGGGCGCCAAGGTCAACCTGAACCTGCGCAACTTCTACATCAACCGCAACTTCACCAACCCGACCAAGGCGCAGGGCAAGGCTGAAGAGTGGACGCAGAACTTCATCCTCGACGCCAAATCCGGTTTCACCCAAGGCACCGTGGGCTTCGGCATGGACATCCTCGGCCTGTACTCGCTCAAGCTTGATGGCGGCAAAGGCACTGGCGGCACGCAACTGTTGCCGCTGGATCGTGACGGACGCCCCGCAGACAACTTCGGCCGCACCAACGTCGCGTTCAAGGCGAAGTTCTCGCAGACCGAAGTCAAGGTCGGCGAATGGATGCCGGTGCTGCCGATCCTGCGCTCTGACGACGGCCGCTCGCTGCCGCAAACCTTTCGTGGCGGGCAGATCACCTCGAAGGAAATCGACGGCCTGACCCTTTACGGCGGGCAGTTCCGCGCCAACAGCCCGCGCGACGACAGCAGCATGAGCGACATGTCGATGACCGGCAAAGCAGGCTTCACCTCAGATCGTTTCAACTTTCAGGGCGGCGAGTACGCGTTCAACGAAAAACGTACGCAGATCGGCCTGTGGAACGCCGAGCTGGAAGACATTTACAGCCAGCAATACGTTAACCTGACCCACAGCCAGCCGCTGGGCGACTGGACCCTCGGCGCCAACCTCGGTTTTTTCTACGGCAAGGATGACGGCAGTGCCCGCGCCGGCGAGCTGGACAACAAGACCTGGTCGGGCATGCTCTCGGCGCGCTACGCCGGCCACACTTTCTACGTCGGCCTGCAAAAACTCACCGGCGACAGCGCGTGGATGCGCGTCAACGGCACCAGCGGCGGTACCCTGGCCAACGACAGCTACAACGCCAGTTACGACAACGCGCAAGAGCGCTCCTGGCAGATCCGCCACGACTACAACTTCGTCGCCCTCGGCGTCCCCGGCCTGACCCTGATGAACCGCTACATCAGCGGCGACAACGTACACACCGCCACCACCAGCGACGGCAAGGAGTGGGGCCGCGAATCGGAACTCGGTTACACCGTACAGAGCGGCACGCTCAAGGATCTCAACGTCAGATGGCGCAACTCGACCATCCGGCGCGACTTCAACAATAACGAATTCGATGAGAACCGCTTGATCGTCAGCTATCCGATCAGCTTGCTATAGGCCATCCGTCGGGATGGCTGGCATAGCGCCAGCCATCCATTAGAGTAAGAAAAACCTGAAGGACTCAGGCGCTGCACCTACCCGCTTCCGTTATCTGTGGATGTTGGTCCCCGCGACTCAAGCCAAGCTGTCATCGGAAGACACTGCTGATCAATGGAGGACCACCTCATGATCGCTCGCCTCAAATCTGTGCCTGACTGGGACGCCACTGCGTACCAGCAATTCTCACGTCTGCGACAACGTCCGGTGTGCGAATTGCTTGAACGTATCGACCTGGTAAATCCCAACCTCATCTATGATCTGGGCTGCGGCACCGGCATTGGCACTCAAGCTCTGGCCAAACGCTGGCCGCGCGCACAACTGACAGGCGTCGACAGCTCAAGGCAAATGCTCGAGCAGGCGCGATGCCTGCCGATCAAAGCCCAGTGGCACCATTGCGACCTGCAAGGCTGGAAGCCTGAAAAACCCGCCGACCTGCTGTTCGCCGCCGCCGTGCTGCACTTCATCGATGACCATCAGAATCTGCTTCCGGGATTGCTCGGGCACCTCGACCCGGGCGGCTGCCTGGCTGCGCACATGCCCGACTGGCGGGATGCGCGCTGGTATCAATTGATGCTCGATACGCTTGAGGACAGTGGCCAGAACGGCAAGCCACTGGGCACGCCGCAATTGCGCGAAAGAATGCGCAGACGCCCGTTGTTGCCATTAGCCGATTACTACCATTTGCTCGCCCCGCTGTGCGCGACGGTGGACATCTGGGAGACCGAGCAGATGCAAGTGGTGGACGGCAAGTCGCCGGTTTACGACTGGATCAAGGTGTCAGCGCTGCGTGAGGTGATGCAGGGGCTGGATGCTGGCGAGCAGGCGCGGTTCATCTATCACTTTGTGATGCGGGTGCAGGCGGAGTATCCGCAGCAGCGTGACGGGCGTACGTTGTTTCCGTTCAAGCGGATTTTCATTGTTGCCAAGACGTGATTGATCGCGGCGGCCTCATCGCTGGCAAGTCGAATCGTCGCACCGCAGCTCCCACAGGTTTTTGTGTCGTTCACAAATTTTGGGCACACCCGAGAGCACTGTGGGAGCTGGCTTGCCAGCGATGGGGCCAGTTCAGCCACAATCACTCCCGGGATTCGACACCCAATTCATCCCAGACCGACTCTGCCAAGTGGAACGTCGCATTCGCCGCCGGAATCCCGCAGTAGATCGCGCTCTGCATGATCACCTCCTTGATCTCCCCACGGCTCACGCCGTTATTGGCGGCAGAACGCAAATGCAATTTGAGTTCACCTTCGCGGTTCATGCCGATCAGCATGGCGATGGTGATCAGGCTGCGGGTGTGGCGCGGCAGGCCCGGACGCGTCCAGATATCGCCCCAGGCGTGCCGGGTGATCATCTCCTGAAACTCCGAGTTGAATTCGGTCAGGGCTGTCAGGCTGCGATCAACATGCGCATCGCCCAATACCGCGCGGCGCACTTGCATGCCGTCGTCGTAACGTTGTTTCTCGTCCACAATCTTTCCTCTCAATCAGCCTGCAAGAACGTCAGCACTCGGTCGCTGAACGCGCTGCCGGCCTGCACGTTGGACAAATGCGCCGCATAGAACTCGGCGTACTCGGCACCGCGCACATGTTCCTGAATGAAATGCCCGCCGGAGGGTGGCGTGACCGCGTCTTCCGTGCCGGCAATCACCAGCAACGGCACTTTGATCGAGCCAAGTTGATCACGGAAATCCGCATCCCGCACTGCCGCGCAATTGGCCGCGTAGCCCTCAGGCGATGTAGCCGCGAGCATATCGGTAATCTGCTTGGCCGCCGCCGGATTGGCAGCGGAAAAGTCAGCGGTAAACCAGCGCGCAATCGACGCATCACGCAGCGCAACCATCGCTGCAGCGCCGTCACGCAGGACCATTTCAATGCGCGGATTCCACACCGACGGATCGCCGATCTTTGCCGCCGTATTACACACGATCAACTTGTGCAGCCGCTGCCCGGCATTGATCCCCAGCCACTGACCGATCAAGCCACCCATCGACAACCCGCAAAAATGCGCCCGCTCGATGTGCAGCGCATCCAGCAACGCGAGCACGTCGTGGCCCAGTTGCTCGATGGTGTACGGCCCCGACGTCACCAGTGATTTACCGTGGCCTCGGGTGTCGAAGCGCAGCACGCGAAAGTGCTCGGTGAACGCCGGCATCTGCGCGTCCCACATGTGCAGATCAGTGCCCAGCGAGTTGGACAGCACCAACACCGGAGCATTGGTTGGCCCTTCAATTTGATAGTGCAGTTCGCCATCGGCGAGTTGAACGAAAGCCACAGCCCTCTCCTTTCAGTCAGACAATGCGATGTGTTCGGCCACCGCTCGCTCGACCCAGACTTGCGCCTGGCCAAGGTAGTGAGCGGGGTCGAGTAGATGATCCAGTTCAGCAGCGCTCAGCTCGGCGGTAACTTGCGGCTCATCACCGAGTACCGCACGTAAATGGCGTTGTTCGGCCACCGCGCGTTTGCAGCATTGTTCGAGCAGATGATGCGCAGTGTCGCGCCCGACCCGCTGCGCGAGGACGATGCTCACCGCTTCGGCCAGCACCAGACCTTGGGTCAATTGCAGATTGCGCGCCATGCGTGCGGCATCCACTTCAAGACCATCGGCCAGTAGCCGTGCCTGCTGCAAGGCACCCGAGACCAAACAGCAAATCTCCGGCAAGGTTTCCCATTCGGCGTGCCACAGGCCGAGGCTGCGCTCATGCTCCTGCGGCATCGCGCTGAACAGGGTCGATACCAGCCCCGGCATCCGCGTCGCGGCGCCGATCAACACCGCAGCACCGACCGGATTGCGCTTGTGCGGCATGGTCGAAGAACCGCCCTTGCCCGGCGCCGAAGGTTCGAACACTTCCGCGGCTTCGGTCTGCATCAACAGGCTGATGTCGCGGCCAAATTTGCCGAGGCTGCCGGCGATCAATCCCAGCACAGCGCCGAACTCGACGATGCGGTCGCGTTGGGTGTGCCACGGTTGTTCGGGCAAGGTCAGTTGCAATTCTTCCGCCAACGCCTCGGCAACTGGCAACGCTTGTTCGCCCAACGCCGCGAGCGTGCCGGACGCGCCGCCAAATTGCAGCACCAACAGACGCGGCTTGAGTTCGCGCAGACGCTGACGGCTACGCGTCACGGCGCCGAGCCATCCGGCGATTTTCATGCCCAGCGTGACCGGCGTCGCGTGTTGCAGCCAGGTGCGTCCGGCCAGCGGCGTTGCGGCGTGACGTTGTGCCTGGGTCGCCAGTGAATCGGCGAGTTGCGCCAGTTCGCCTTCGATCAGATCCAGCGCCTGACGCAATTGCAGCACCAGCCCGGAATCCATCACGTCCTGACTGGTCGCGCCCAAATGCACATAGCGCTCGGCTTCGGCATCCGCCGCCGCGATCTGCTTGCCCAACGCCTTGACCAGCGGAATCGCCGAATTGCCAGCGCTGGCAATCGCCTCGCCCAACGCTGCGAAATCGTACAGATCGGCGCGGCAGGCATTTGCGATCGGTGCGACCGCAGACGCCGGAATCAATCCAACCCGCGATTCAGCCCGAGCCAGCGCGGCTTCGAAATCGAGCATCGCCTGCACCCGGCCTTGATCGCAGAACACCTCACGCATGTCGCGAGCAGTGAAATAGGCATCGAACAGTTGATTGCCCGGTCGCTGAGTCATAAAAGTCCTTGCGCGCGCGGGCCGTGGTGGCCCGCGCGCATCGGTTTAAAGGTCGTGGTGCAGATACTTGGCTTGTTTGGGCAGGCGCAGACTGAACAGGAACGCCACCGCCATCATCACCGTGACGTACCAGTAGAACGAGTTTTCCATGCCGCCAGCCTTGAGGCTCAACGCCACGTATTCCGCCGAACCGCCGAAGATCGCATTAGCCACCGCATAGGCCAGACCGACGCCAAGCGCGCGGACTTCCGGCGGGAACATTTCGGCTTTCACCAGGCCGCTGATCGAGGTGTAGAAACTCACAATCGCCAGCGCCACGGTGATCAGCACCAATGCGAGAAACGGACTGCTGACGCTTTTCAGGGTCAGCAGAATCGGCACAGTGAACAGCGTACCCAGCGCGCCGAACCACAGCATCGAATTACGGCGGCCGATCTTGTCGGCGAGCATGCCGAACAGCGGTTGCATGCACATATAAAGGAAGAGCGCGCCGGTCATGATGTAGCTGGCGGTCTTGGCGTGCATGCCGGCGGTGTTCACCAGGTATTTCTGCATATACGTAGTAAAGGTGTAGAAAATCAGCGAGCCGCCAGCGGTGTAGCCGAGCACGGTGATGAACGCGGCTTTGTGGTCACGGAACAACGCGCGGATGCTGCCGGCGTCCTTGTTGTCGCGCATTTCCTTGCTGGTGGTTTCTTTCAGCGTGCGACGCAGGAACAGCGAGATCAACGCCGCAGCCGCGCCGACCACAAACGGAATCCGCCAGCCGTAGGCACGCAATTCATCTTCGCTGAGGAACTGTTGCAGGATCACCACCAGCAGCACCGCCAGCAGTTGCCCGCCGATCAGGGTGACGTACTGGAACGAGGCGAAAAACCCGCGCTGGCCCTTCAGTGCAACTTCGCTCATGTAAGTCGCGGTGGTGCCGTACTCGCCGCCGACCGACAGGCCTTGCAGCAGACGTGCGAACAGCAACAGCACCGGCGCCCAGACGCCGATGTCCTTGTAGGTCGGCAGACAGGCAATCAGCAGCGAGCCGAAGCACATCATCAGAATCGAGATCAGCATCGAATTCTTGCGCCCGTGCTTGTCCGCCACCCGGCCAAAAATCCAGCCGCCGATCGGCCGCATCAGGAACCCGGCGGCGAACACGCCAGCGGTGTTGACCAATTGCACCGTGGGATTGTCGGAGGGAAAAAACGCCGGGGCGAAATAGATCGCGCAAAAGGCGTAGACGTAGAAGTCGAACCATTCGACCAGGTTGCCGGACGAGGCGCCGACAATCGCGAAGATGCGCTTGCTGCGCTCTTCACCGGTGTAATGCGAG
The DNA here is from genome assembly GCF_049896625.1 of Pseudomonas sp. TWP3-1. Classification (NCBI taxonomy): domain Bacteria; kingdom Pseudomonadati; phylum Pseudomonadota; class Gammaproteobacteria; order Pseudomonadales; family Pseudomonadaceae; genus Pseudomonas; species Pseudomonas sp. TWP3-1. The sequence continues at coordinate 110,337 of NZ_JAFCUQ010000013.1, read as the reverse complement.
GCCAGGGTTGTCATTGTTTTTTACTCTGTGGGGACAGTGAGAGTCTAGACACACTTAGTAACAGTCCCGTTCCGCAATGGATCAGCACCCAGCTCTTGGGCAGCCTTTGTGGCGAGGGGATTTATCCCCGTTCGAGTGCGAAGCACTCGCAAATCAGAGGCACGCGATTTATATGAAACAACGCGCTGACTGGTTTTGGGGCCGCTTCGCTGCCCAACGGGGATAAATCCCCTCGCCACAGGTGATCGCTGACCACTGATGTACCGATCAGTAATCGAAGAACACCGTCTCGGCATCAGTGCCCTGCAAGATCACATTCCACTGATAAACCCCCGCCGCATCCTGCTTCGCCAACAAAGTCGCGCGGCGCTCGGCCGGCACGCATTCCAGCAATGGATCGTCGACGTTGGCCGGATCGCCTTCGAAGTAAATCCGCGTCAGCAAGTGCTTGACCAAGCCACGAGCAAACACCAACACCACCAGATGCGGCGCTTGAGTCGACCCCTTCAAGCCTTCAACCGTACCCGGTTTGATCGTGGTAAAGCGGAAACGCCCTTCAGCATCCACCGGCACCCGGCCAAAACCTTCAAAGTTCGGATCCAACGGTTTGGCTTGCTCATCTTCCGGATGGTCGTACTTGCCGGCGGCATTCGCTTGCCAGACTTCGAGCATCGCGTCGTTGACGACATCGCCGTTGCCATCCACCACTTGCCCGGTGATCGCCACACGCTCGCCAAGGGTCAGTTCGTTGGCGAGGTTTTCGCGGTTCAGCCAGGTCAGGCCGATGTGGTAATACGGCCCGACGGTGTGGGACGTGGTCGCATTCAGAGTCATCTTATTTCTCCATCGGCGTGGCTTCACGCCCGCGCAGCACGATGTCCCAGCGATACGCGAGGGCGTAGGACGGAATGGTTTTTTCCAGATCGAACGCGGCGATCAGGCGTTCCTTGGCCGAGGTGTCCGGCACGCAGTTGTAGATCGGGTCGTAGGGCAGCAACGGATCACCCGGGAAATACATTTGCGTAACTAGACGCGTGAGAATGCTCGGGCCGAACAGCGAAAAGTGCACGTGCGCCGGACGCCAGGCGTTGTGGTGGTTGCCCCACGGATAAGCGCCGGGCTTGATCGTCTGGAATTGATACCAGCCGTCAGCATCGGTAACGGTGCGGCCGGTGCCAGTGAAATTCGGGTCGAGCGGCGCATCGTGCAGGTCGCGGGCATGGTTGTAGCGACCGGCGGCGTTGGCCTGCCAGATCTCCACCAGAATCCCCGGCACCGGCAGACCGTCTTCATCAAGTACCCGGCCGTGGATGATGATCCGCTCACCCAAAGGCTCGCCTGGGTGCTGGGCAGTCAAATCGTTATCGGTGTCAGCCACACGCTCGGCACCGATGGTCGGCCCGGTGATTTCCGACAGCGAATGCGGCAGAAACACCAACGGCTTCGACGGCGAGCGCAGGTTGGTGGATTGATAGGTCGGGTGCAGGTACGGCGGCTGGGTGCCTTCCTGTGGGCGACGGTAACCAGGCTTGTCAGTCATTTCGCTTTCCTCGATTCTTATATTCGCAGCGGTGCGTCAGACGCGTTCGATGGCCAGGGCCAGACCTTGACCAACACCGACGCACATGGTCGCCAGCGCTTTCTTGCCGCCAGTTTTTTCCAACTGGTGCAGCGCGGTCAGCACCAAACGCGCACCGCTCATGCCCAACGGGTGACCCAAGGCGATTGCGCCGCCGTTCGGGTTGACCTGCGGGGCATCGTCAGCCAGACCCAGCTCGCGCAACACCGCCAGACCTTGGCTGGCGAAGGCTTCGTTGAGTTCGATCACGTCGAAATCGCCGACCGCCACACCGAGGCGTTCAGTGAGTTTGCGCACTGCCGGCACCGGGCCGATGCCCATCACCCGTGGCGCAACACCGGCGCTGGCCATACCCAACACTTTGGCGCGGGCGGTCAGACCGTGTTTTTTCACCGCTTCGGCCGAGGCTAGAATCAGCGCAGCGGCGCCATCATTGACGCCTGAGGCGTTGCCGGCGGTGACGGTTTTGTCCGGGCCGTTGACCGGTTTCAATTTGGTCAAGGCTTCAAGCGTGGTGTCGGCACGCGGATGTTCGTCCTGGCTGACTACGGTTTCGCCCTTCTTGTGCGCGATGCGCACTTCGACGATTTCTTCAGCGAAGTAGCCGGCGGCTTGCGCGGCGGCAGTCCGTTGCTGACTGCGCAGAGCAAAAGCGTCCTGATCCTCGCGGGAAATTTCGTAGTCGTCGGCCACGTTGTCGGCGGTCTGCGGCATCGCATCGACGCCGTACTGCGCCTTCATCAACGGGTTGATGAAGCGCCAGCCGATGGTGGTGTCTTCGAGTTTCATGTTGCGCGAAAACGCCGCGTCAGCCTTGCCCATTACGAATGGCGCCCGCGACATCGACTCGACGCCGCCGGCAATCGCCAGCTCCATCTCGCCGCTGGCGATGGCCCGGAACGCGGTGCCGATGGCGTCCATTCCGGAAGCGCACAGGCGATTGAGGGTTACGCCCGGCACCGTTTCCGGCAGCCCGGCCAGCAGCAGCGCCATGCGCGCGACGTTGCGGTTGTCTTCGCCGGCCTGGTTGGCGCAGCCGAGGAATACTTCGTCGACTGCGGTCCAGTCCACCGACGGGTTGCGCTGCATCAGCGCTTTGATCGGTACAGCGGCCAGATCATCGGCACGCACATTGGCGAGTCCACCGCCGAAACGGCCAATCGGGGTGCGAATCGCGTCGCAGATATAGACGTCACGCATCATGCTTCTCCCGGTGCCTGGCCGTGGGCGGCTGCGGTGCGCGCTTCGAGGTCGCGCAGTGCAGTCAGCTCAATCTCGGTCGGTTCAGCGGTTTGCTCGACGGTCTCGGCAAAACGGATCGCCCAACCAGTGGCAGCGATTACCTGCTCGCGAGTCACGCCCGGATGCAGTGCGGTGACCACGAATTCGTGGGTGCCCGCCTCCGGTTCCATGATGCACAAGTCGGTGATGATGCCGACCGGGCCAGCGCCCGGCAGGCCCAGACGCTTGCGTGAATCGCCGCCCTCGCCATGCCCGACCGAAGTGATGAAATCGAGCTTGTCGACAAACGAACGTGCCGACTGTTTAAGGATGATCAACACGCTTTTCGCCGAACCGGCAATTTCCGGCGCGCCACCGGCACCCGGCAGACGCACTTTCGGCGCGTGGTAATCGCCGACCACGGTGGTGTTGATGTTGCCGAAACGATCGACCTGTGCCGCGCCGAGAAAACCGACGTCGATGCGTCCGCCCTGCAACCAATAGCGAAAAATCTCACCGGTCGGCACCACAGTGTCAGCGGTTTCCGCCAGTTCGCCGTCGCCGATCGACAGTGGCAATACGCTTGGCTTGGCGCCAATCGGGCCGGATTCGTAGATCAGCACCACGTCCGGCGACGAGGTCAGTCGTGCGAGGTTGGCGGCTTTGGAGGGCAGGCCGATGCCGACGAAACACACCGAGCCGTTTTGCAACCGGCGGGCGGCGGCGACGGTCATCATTTCATTGGTGGTGTAAGTCATTACTTGGCCTCCGAAGCAGCGGCCAGCTTGGCCTGAAACTCGCTGAAATCAGCGCAGCCATGGATGTATTCTTCGATCCACGCGGTAAACGTCTGACGGTCGCGAGCGATCGCGTCCCACGCTTGGTAGAAGCGGTTGTCGCGCTGGTTGTAACCGTGGGCGTAGGACGGATGCGCGCCACCGGGCACATGGCAAACCGCGCTCAAGGCCCAGGTCGGCAGGACGCAGGAGTTCATCGGTGCTTTGAGGTCATCGACGATTTCCTCGACGGTGACGATGCAGCGTTTGGCGGCCAGCGCGGCTTCTTTCTGCACGCCGAGAATGCCCCACAGCAATACGTTGCCTTTGCGGTCAGCCTTCTGCGCGTGGATCACGGTCACGTCCGGACGCACCGACGGCACTGCCGCGAGCACTTCACCAGTAAATGGACAGGTGACGGTTTTGATCAGCGGGTTGACCTTCGGCAAGTCAGAACCGGCGTAGGCCCGCAGCACCGCGAACGGTAGGCCGGAAGCGCCGGCGACGTAGGCATTCGCCAGGTCGGCGTGGCTGTGTTCTTCGATCTCCAGTGGCTGTGGCCACTGCTTCTCGACCGCATCACGCAGACGGTGCAGCGAACCCACGCCAGGGTTGCCGCCCCAAGAGAAAATCAGCTTGCGTGCACATCCGGCACCGATCAGTTGGTCGTAGATCAGGTCAGGCGTCATCCGCACCAGGGTCAGATCTTTCTTGCCCTGCCGAATGATTTCATGACCTGCCGCCGTAGGGATCAGGTGCGTGAAGCCTTCGAGCGCAACGGTGTCACCGTCGTTGACGAATTGCTTCACCGCGTCGTGCAGCGAAAGGATCTCAGCCATGGAGCGGGCTCCCGTTTTTGTAATGAATCGCCAGTGATAAAAAGGCGCGAGGTTCAGCGCCGGAGTCACTGCAGATTAAGCCGCTGAAATTTGCCAAACAATCCGATAATCGACTGAGCGTTCGTTTATCGAACAGATTGTTGTCTGCCTATCGACCTACTTAGGTCGCATCCGCGTGACTGACCAAGCCCTTGATTACCACCGCCGTTGCCGCCAATCCGGCCGGGATTACCAACGCGGTCAGCACTTGCTCGAAATTCCAGCCCAAGCCAAGCAACGTCGCCCCCATCCACGCACCGAGAATCGCGCCGAAGCGGCCAATCCCGAGCATCCACGACACCCCGGTCGCGCGGCCCTGAGTCGGATAGAACCGCGCCGCCAGCGACGGCATGGCCGATTGCGCACCGTTGACGCACATGCCGGCGACCAAAACCAGCGTGGCGAGCAAGGTGATGTTGCCCAGGCTCTGACCGACCGCGTAGGCAAACACCCCGGCCAGCAGGTAGAAAATGCCGATGACCTTGTGCGGATTGAAGCGGTCCATCGCCCAGCCTACGCCGACCGCGCTCAACACCCCGCCGAACTGGAACAACGCGCCGATGAACGCCGCTTGTTCCATGCTCGCGCCGCTGTCACGCATCAAGGTCGGCAGCCAACTGGTCAGCAGGTAAACGATCACCAGGCCCATGAAATAGGTCAGCCATAGCAACAACGTGCCGGTGCTGTAGGTGCCGGAGAAAATCACCGCGAATACATTGCGCGCCTTGACGGTTTGCTGCTCCGGCACACTAAAGCTCGAGGCCTGGGCAACGATGCTTGGTTCAATCGGTGCGAGGGTCTTGCGCACTTTGTCGGTGCCACGGTTACGCACTACCAGGTAGCGCGCCGATTCCGGCAGCCAGAACAGCAGCACCACGGTGAGGATGAGCGGCAGAACCCCGCCAATCAGCAGCAAGCTGTGCCAGCCGAACGCCGGAATCAACTTGGCCGAGATAAACCCGCCACCGGCCATACCGAGGTTGAAACCGCAGAACATGCTGGTCACCAGCAGCGACTTTTTGCGCTCCGGGGTGTACTCCGAGAGCAGCGTGGTGGCGTTGGGCATGCCGGCGCCGAGACCCAATCCGGTGAGGAAGCGCAGCACCAACAGTTGGTCTACGTTGGTGGCGTAAGCGGAGGCCAAGCTGAAAGCGCCGAACAGAAACACCGCGCCGACCAGTACGACTTTGCGCCCGAAGCGGTCAGCCAGTGGCCCGGAGCCGAGTGCGCCGAAGACCATGCCGATCAGCGCGGCGCTCATCACCGGGCCGAGACTGGCGCGGTCGATCCCCCAGTCCTGCGAGAGCGCCGGGGCGATGAAACCCATGGCTGCGGTGTCGAGGCCATCGAGGAAGACAATCAGAAAACACAGGATCACCACCCGCCACTGGTAGCGCGAGATCGGTTGGGCATTGATGAAGGACTGCACGTCGAGGCAGTTACCGACAGCGGACTGGGGCTGGTTCATTATTTTTATTCCACGCAAAAAACGCAGTCGAACGGCGGCCGGCTCAATTCAGGCACGGACACAAGAATAGAAGGTTGAAATCAGGCGTTGCTGGGCGGGCCAGAGGGGAACGTGCGCATCGGGAGTTGCCTCTTGTCTTTATTATTGGAGCGCCAGCATCCGGTTGCCGAAAGGAGCATGTACCGGATGACGCTGCCGCGACATTAATGATCCGGAGGTTTGAGCGTCAATTCGATAAACGCAACTCTGTGCGTTTATCGAACAGCTTCCTCAGGCGAAAAGTTGGGCGCTGAGGTCGCGGCTGGCGCTGAGCAAGCCGGGCAAGAAGCGTTGTTCCAGCTCGGTGCGGCTGACGCGCCCGGCGTGGGTGCTGACGTTGAGCGCCGCGACCACTTGGCCGGATGCGTCGTAGACCGGCACGGCAATCGAACGCAGGCCTTGCTCCAGTTCCTGATCGACAATGCACCAGCCCTGCTGCCGGACTTCCTGCAAACATTCGAGCAACGTGTCGGCGGTGTGAATGGTGCGGCTGGTCTTGGCCACCAGTTCAGCGTGATCGAGGTATTCGCGCAGTGAGGTGTCATCCAGCGCCGCCAGCAGAATCCGCCCCATCGACGTGCAATAGGCCGGCAGGCGCCCGCCCACCGACAGATCGACCGAGATCAGCCGTTGGGTGGTAGCGGAACGCGCGATATACAGAATGTCGTCGCCTTCCAGCGTGGCCATGTTGCAGGCTTCGTGAAGTTGCTCGCTCATGCGGTCGAGATACGGCTGGGCGGAAACGGCCAGTGGTGTCGAAGACAGATAGGCGTGGCCGAGGGTCAGGACTTTCGGCAGCAGCGAGTAAGTGCGGCCGTCGGTGGTGGCGTAGCCGAGTTTGATCAGTGTATGCAGACAACGGCGCACGGCGGCGCGGGGAATTTCCGTGCGGTGGCTGATCTGCGCGATGGTCAGGTGGCGCTTGCGCTCCTGAAACGCCTGCACCACAGCCAGACCACGGGCCAGCGACGTCATGAAGTCCGGGTCACCGGTCAGCGCCTGAATGCGTTTGGCCGGCGAGGCCACGATCGGCGGCGCCACTGAAGTGAAGGAGTTGCGCATCTGATCGTTCATTTCGGGTCCTTTGTCCTGTGCGGATCTGCGGCTATACAAGCTGCTCACGGCGCAATGCACAAGCATCGGGCCACCAAGATTGGGCGATTATCGAACCGTCGACCGATTATCGCAACCGCCCGGCCCCGCTCGCCGAGCCTGCATCTGAACTTGAGCTGCGCTATTAAGTTGTTCGACTAAATGGCGCCAAAAACACACCGCTTCGCAACATCGGTGTAACTACTGCAAAAAGTTACGGGTCACAAAACAATCACACATCCCGAACCGTTTTTAACTTGGCAAAGATAGTCATTCCCGAATCGGCCGCTATAATGCACTTCAGTGGCGCTGCGCAATTACTTGCCGAGAGTGCCGCCGGCTGACGCGATGTCCATTGTTGTCAGCCCCAGCCAGCGCCTGATGCTCATTATTCATGCACCGCCAGCGCGCTCGCTGAAACAGGAAGCTGATGCTGCGTCAGTTTTAATCTGGTGCCGTAGCCGCCTGCAACACGGAAGTCTTGACCCCGCCGATTGCCCCGCTGCCTGTTCAGGTTGCGTCGTGTCGGTGAATTGGTTCAATTGATTCGTTGCAGTGTGTTCACCAGACCTTCAACTCAACTCAAACAGGTAGCACTGTGACGAAAGACGAACTGCGCGCGGAACTTGAGCGCCAGGAACAACGTTACAAGGATGTTTACGGCGGGGAAGTCACCACCTACGCCGCCCAGCCAGAACCTGAACGCAAAGCCTGGCGTAAACGCCCTACCGTTCAGGATCAGGTCTTCCAGCAGGAACTGAAAAAAATGGAAGAGGAACTCAAACCAGAAGAGCCGTGAGCCTCTGGCGCTGAGTTGTGACCCGTTTCCGAGATTTTTCGCACAGGCGTTCAAGCCCCCGCAGCACGGGGTGTTGCGCTTGCGACGTGGCTATTTTTTCAAGCCAATCAAAGACTTGTAAAACCGGGTAAAACACTCGGGGGTTACGCTTTGCCACAAATTAATTCGATGAAGATTGTTACCGATGAGCAGGTAGGGCATCGATTTCCAGTCTTTTCTGGCATAATCGCGCCCCCTTATGACCGGGTCAGAAAACCTTCATGATCGATTTATTCAGCGGACTGGATGCTTGGGTGCTTGTGAGCCTCTTGCTCGCCCTGGCGTTTGTCCTCGCCTTCGAGTTCATCAATGGATTTCATGACACCGCTAACGCGGTAGCCACTGTTATCTACACCAAAGCGATGCCGCCCCACCTGGCGGTGTTCTTCTCCGGTGTCTTCAATTTCCTCGGCGTGCTGCTGGGCGGGGTTGGCGTGGCGTATGCCATCGTTCACCTGCTGCCGGTTGAGCTGCTGATCAACGTCAACACCGGCCACGGTCTGGCGATGGTGTTCTCGTTGCTCGCCGCCGCGATCACCTGGAACCTGGGCACCTGGTACTTCGGTATCCCGGCCTCCAGTTCGCACACGCTGATCGGTTCGATCCTCGGTGTCGGCCTGGCCAATGCGCTGATCAACGACATTCCGTTGGCTGACGGGGTCAACTGGCAGAAAGCGATCGATATCGGCGCCTCGCTGGTGTTCTCGCCGATGGCCGGTTTCCTGATTGCCGCACTGATCCTGATCGGTCTGAAATGGTGGCGTCCGCTGTCCAAGATGCACAAGACCCCGGAACAGCGCCGCAAGATCGACGACAAGAAGCACCCACCGTTCTGGAATCGTCTGGTCCTGGTGATCTCGGCCATGGCCGTGAGCTTCGTGCACGGTTCCAACGATGGCCAGAAAGGCATCGGCCTGATCATGCTCGTACTGATCGGTATCGTCCCGGCGCAATTCGTACTCGATCTCGGCAGCACCACTTACCAGATCGAACGCACCCGCGACGCGACCCTGCACCTGAGCCAGTTCTACAAGCGCAACGGCGACACGCTGGGTGAGTTCCTCGCGCTGGGCAAAAGCGTCGAAGGCGATCTGCCGGAGAAATTCCGTTGCAACCCGCAACAGACCGAACCGACTATCTCCGCCCTCCTCGATACACTTAAAGGTGTAGCGGATTACCACTCGCTGTCCTCGGAAAGCCGTATAGAAGTGCGTCGCTACCTGCTCTGCCTGGACGACACCGCGAAGAAAGTCAGCAAGTTGCCTGGCCTGGCTGCCCGTGAAAAGGCTGATCTGGACAAACTGCGCAAAGACCTGACCACCACCACCGAATACGCCCCGTTCTGGGTGATTCTGGCAGTGGCACTGGCCTTGGGCCTGGGCACCATGGTCGGCTGGAAACGCGTAGTACTGACCATCGGCGAGAAGATCGGCAAGCAAGGCATGACCTACTCCCAAGGCATGTCGGCGCAGATCACCACAGCCACTCTTATCGGCATGGCCAACATCTTCAGTCTGCCGGTGTCGACCACCCACGTCCTGTCCTCGGGCGTGGCGGGCACCATGGTCGCGAACAAAAGCGGTCTGCAAGGTGGCACGGTGAAGACCATCCTGTTGGCTTGGGTGCTGACCCTGCCGGCTACGGTTGGCCTCTCGGCCGGGTTGTTCTGGCTGGCGTCGAAGGCGTTGGGTAGCTGATAGATAGTTGTGTTGAAGAAGGCGTGATTCGAGAGGATCGCGCCTTTTTTGTTGGGAATGGGGGTTGGGGGTTGGGGGTTGGGGGTTGGGGGCATATCCGTTTTTTTTGGTAGCGGCTGCTGGCGGTTTCGCTCTTACAGCGAGTCACCTTTTCCAAACGCCGAAAAGGTAACCCAAAAGGCTTCTCCCTGGCGTACGGCACTTCGCTTAAGCTCAGTGTTCCCTCGCTACGGCGCCCATCAGGGGGCATCGCCTCCGGTTTGCTTCGCTGCACCTCCTCTCGATGTATGCGGCTTCGCCGCACGGCGCTGCGCGCCTACCCCTGATGAGCGCCTACGCTCGGCCTGCCGATGGGGCTTGAGATCAAAAGTCACATCAAAAGCCGGATCAAGAGCCCCTCACCCTAGCCCTCTCCCAGAGGGAGAGGGAACTGACCGAGTGGTTTGGCAGAGGTGCGCCGACGTGAAATACCAAGCCGAACTCAGGCTATGAAAAGACCACAAATCGGCTCCCTCTCCTCGGGGAGAGGGCTGGGGTGAGGGGTGAATCCACCGCAAAACCAAAGCCGAACACCCGCCCCTCACCACTCAACACAATGAGCGTTAGCTCGAGTGCAGCTTTTGATCTCAAGCGCCCGTCGGCAGGCTGAGTGGAGGGATTGATCCGGGGGTGGGAGCGTAGCGACCGTTCGACGAAGTCGAACACATCGAGAGGAGGTGCAGCGCAGCAAACCGGAGGCGATGCCCCCGGATCAATCCCGGAGCGAAGGAACCCGAGCCTAAGCGAGGGCCGAACGTCAGGGTAAAGCCTTTTGGGTTACCTTTTCGGCGTCTGGAAAAGGTGACCCGCCGTAAGGGCGGAACCGTCAGCCGCAGCACCCGAAGCAACGGATAAACCCCCAAAACAAAAACAAAAAAAGGGGCAACCGAAGTCGCCCCAAAATGCCTTGCGTGCTCATAAAATCCAGAAGAACTACTTCTTGCGCTTATTCGCATCCTTCCAGATAAAAAATCCAAACCCTGCAAAAAACAGAACCATGAGGCCAACTGTCAGCACCCCGGCAAACACCACGTTATCGAAAAACATGACTGGCCTCCTGGCCCCTGCTCTGCTGCGATGGAGCTAAGTTAACCAATCACGCAGGCACAGCAATTGACCAGGATCAATGCCGGACGATAAGCGAGGGAAGAAGGAGGGAATACAACTGACCTGCATCAAAAGATGCAGGGAGGGGGATCAACGCTTTTTCGGTTTCTTCGACTTTTTCTTGGTTTTGCCCAACGGCATCGCCTGCTCGAACGCCTGACGCACTTCATTCAGGCGCTTGTCGTTGAGGTCGTGCACACGCTTGGCACGTTCGGAATTGAGGTCGATCAGTTTGTCGTCTTGGCTCATGGCGTTCGGTACATCGCTGGTCAGAATCACAACTGCCGCTTCACAGGCAGGACTGCGCCAATCATGCCGCCTGACGCAAGCGCTGACCAGCCATCGAGATAAACGCTCTACAACAATTCATGTAAATGAGCGGACTCAGATCTGAATATCGACCCACAAACCCTGACGCGGCTGATCTTCCATCAGCGGCACCACCGGCACGGTATTGTCGGCATTCAGCTCGTCACCAGGCACGGCAAGATGTTCTTCAGGATCGTTGTCAGCTTCGCGGCGCCGGCGTTCCCGTTCCTGCTGACGTCGCTGTTCTTCGCGCAGCTGGAATCCCGCCTCTTCCGGGTCGCGTTTTTGCAGGTCGATCGTGCTTTCGTTGGAGCTTTCCTGCACCGGCACCACCGGCGGGATCTCCGGCCGTGGTCGAACCGGATCCTGCTGGGAAGTGACCGGCACGGCACTCAGGGGGAGCATCGGTGGCAGCATATAGAAGGTTCTCCTGTCGGCAGGCTATCGGCTGCGGCGGGGGTGCCTTGAGCCATCGGTCGCAAACTTGTGACCGGGTTGGCACTCACTGGTGCCCTGCCCCCACGTAAAACTGACAGATGACCGCATTTCTTCAGGCTTGCAGCTCGCAGCTAAAGCACGTCGCAACACCTAATCCTTTGGCCCTGAGCCCCTCATTCCGTTAAGATAGCCCGCTTTTTCAAGGTGGGAGACAGGCAGCATGGCGCAGCAGTATCAACCGGGGCAACGCTGGATCAGTGACAGCGAAGCCGAGCTGGGTTTAGGCACCGTTCTGGCACAGGACGGCCGCTTGTTGACCGTGCTCTATCCGGCCACTGGCGAAACCCGCCAGTACGCGCTACGGAATGCGCCCCTCACCCGCGTGCGATTCTCGCCGGGCGACTCGATCACTCACTTCGAAGGCTGGAAGCTGACGGTTCAGGAAGTCGACGACGTCGATGGCCTGCTGGTTTACCACGGCCTCAATGCGCAAAACGAAGTGGTCACCCTGCCGGAAACCCAGCTGTCGAACTTCATCCAGTTCCGTCTGGCCAGCGACCGCCTGTTCGCCGGGCAGATCGACCCGCTGGCCTGGTTCTCCCTGCGTTACCACACCCTCGAACACACCAGCCGCCAGTTGCAATCGGCACTCTGGGGTCTGGGTGGCGTGCGTGCGCAGCCCATCGCGCACCAGTTGCACATCGCCCGTGAAGTCGCTGACCGTATTGCGCCACGCGTATTGCTGGCTGACGAAGTGGGTCTGGGTAAAACCATCGAAGCCGGTCTGGTGATCCATCGTCAACTGCTCTCCGGCCGCGCCAACCGCGTGTTGATCCTGGTTCCGGAAAATCTCCAGCACCAGTGGCTGGTGGAAATGCGCCGCCGCTTCAACCTGCAAGTGGCGCTGTTCGACGAAGAACGCTTCATCGAAAGCGATGCCTCCAACCCGTTCGAAGATACACAGCTTGCCCTGGTAGCTTTGGAGTGGCTGGTCGACGACGAGAAGGCGCAGGACGCGTTGTTCGCCGCCGGTTGGGATTTGCTGGTGGTCGACGAAGCGCATCACCTGGTCTGGCACGAAGAGAAAGCCAGCCCGGAATACACCCTGGTCGAGCAGCTTGCTGAAACGATCCCGGGCGTGCTGCTACTCACTGCGACCCCGGAACAGCTCGGTCAGGACAGCCACTTCGCGCGTCTGCGTCTGCTCGACCCGAACCGCTTCCATGACCTGGCCGCATTCCGCGCCGAGAGCGAAAACTATCGCCCGGTGGCTGAAGCCGTTCAGGAACTTATGGACAAAGGTCGCCTGTCACCCGCCGCGCACAAAACCATTCACGGTTTCCTCGGCAACGAAGGCGAAGCCTTGCTGACCGCCGTCAACGATGGCGATGCCGAAGCCAGCGCACGCCTCGTGCGTGAGCTGCTTGACCGCCACGGCACCGGCCGCGTGCTGTTCCGTAACACCCGCGCCGCCGTGCAGGGTTTCCCCGAGCGCAAACTGCATCCGTACCCGCTGCCGTGCCCGGACGAATACCTCGAACTGCCGCTGGGCGATCACGCCGAGCTGTACCCGGAAGTCAGCTTCCAGGCCCAGCCGGATGCCAGCGAAGAAGAGCGCTGGTGGAAATTCGACCCGCGCGTCGAGTGGCTGATCGATCAGCTGAAAATGCTCAAGCGAACCAAAGTGCTGGTGATCTGCGCCCACGCCGAAACCGCAATGGACCTGGAAGACGCACTGCGCGTGCGTTCCGGCATCCCGGCCACGGTGTTCCATGAAGGCATGAACATCCTTGAGCGTGACCGCGCCGCCGCTTACTTCGCTGATGAAGAGTTCGGCGCCCAGGTATTGATCTGCTCGGAAATCGGCAGTGAAGGTCGCAACTTCCAGTTCGCCCATCACCTGGTCCTGTTCGATCTGCCGTCGCACCCGGATTTGCTCGAACAGCGTATCGGGCGTCTCGACCGGATCGGCCAGAAGCACATCATCGAAGTACACGTGCCGTACCTGGAAACCAGCCCGCAAGCGCGGCTGTTCCAGTGGTATCACGAAGCGTTGAATGCGTTCCTCAACACTTGCCCGACCGGCAACGCCTTGCAGCATCAGTTCGGCCCGCGCCTGCTGCCGCTGCTCGAAGCAGCCGACGACAGCGAGTGGCAAGCGCTGATCGACGAAGCGCGCACCGAGCGCGAGCGTCTGGAGCAAGAGCTTCACACCGGTCGCGACCGCCTGCTGGAGCTCAACTCCGGCGGCGCTGGCGAAGGTGATGCGCTGGTCGAGGACATCCTCGAGCAAGACGATCAGTTCGCCCTGCCGATCTACATGGAAACCCTGTTCGACGCGTTCGGCATCGACAGCGAAGACCATTCGGAAAACGCCCTGATCCTCAAGCCGAGCGAGAAGATGCTCGACGCCAGTTTCCCGCTGGGCGACGACGAAGGCGTGACCATCACTTACGACCGCAACCAGGCGCTGTCGCGTGAAGACATGCAGTTCATCACCTGGGAACACCCGATGGTGCAGGGCGGCATGGATCTGGTGCTGTCCGGTTCGATGGGCAACACCGCCGTCGCGCTGATCAAGAACAAGGCGCTCAAGCCGGGCACGGTGCTGCTGGAATTGCTCTACGTCAGCGAAGTGGTTGCCCCGCGCTCGCTGCAACTGGGCCGTTACCTGCCACCGGCCGCTCTGCGCTGCCTGCTCGATGCCAATGGCAACGATCTGTCGTCGCGAGTGGCTTTCGAAACCCTCAACGATCAGTTGGAAAGCGTGCCACGCGCCAGCGCCAACAAGTTCATCCAGGCCCAGCGCGATCAGCTGACGCCACGGATCAACGCCGGTGAAGAGAAGATCGCCCCGCGTCACGCCGAGCGCGTGGCCGAGGCCCGCCGTCGTCTGGCGGCCGACACCGACGAAGAACTGGCGCGCCTGACCGCGTTGCAAGCGGTCAACCCGACCGTGCGTGACAGCGAACTGGTCGCCCTGCGCAATCAGCGTGAGCAAGGTCTGGCGATGCTGGATAAAGCGGCGTTGCGACTGGAAGCGATTCGGGTGTTGGTGGCGGGTTAACTCCCCTGCTCTGGCGTCGTAAATGAAAAGGCCCGCAGCGATGCGGGCCTTTTTGTTTGTCTGCTATTTTCAGCTGCCGCTGATGGCCTCATCGCTGGCAAGTCGAATCGTCGCACCGCAGCTCCCACAGGTTTCGGGTTGGACACAGATTATGTGTACGACTCGGTCACTGTGGGAGCTGGCTTGCCAGCGATAGCGGTTAAGCAGTCACCGCTGCAACCTCTGGCTCAACCACAGCCACCAACCCCTCTTTCATACGCTGCGCATCGCGCACAAAACACCGCGCCGCCAGAAACAGAAACACCATGGTCAGAAACAGCGCCACCGGAATCAGGTACATCGCGTCATGCAAGCCGACAGCCTTGAACGCTTCCGTCATCTGCTCCGCCCCCGCCGCGACCATCGCCGATTTGGCAAAGTGATCTGACAAACCACCAACCACCACCGGCCCCAAACCGCCACCGAGCAGATACAACCCGGCAAAGAACAGCGCCATCGCCGTGGCGCGCAGGCGCGGCTCGACCACGTCCTGAATCGCCGTGTAAACGCACGTATAAAAGTTGTAAGCAAACAACCACCCCAGACTGAACACCGCCACAAACAAGCCGATCTCAATCCGCCCCGCATGCAACGCCCATGCGGTGCACACCGTCGAAACAATCAGACTGAACGCCGCAAACAGCAGCCGCCCATTGGCCACCCGCTGGTGGATCTTGTCAGCAATCCAGCCGCCGAGGGTCAGGCCAACCAGCCCGGTCACGCCCACAATCACCCCGGTAGCCACCGCCGCTTCCTGCAACGGCATCAGAAAATAGCGCTGCAGCATCGGTACCAGAAACGAGTTGCAGGCATAGGTCGCGAAGTTGAAGCACAACCCGGCCATCACCAGCCACAGAAAGGTCGGCACCGCGAGAATCCGGCGCATCGGTTTGTCGACTTTCTCCTGCGACACCTGCACGGCCTCCGCAGCACCGCGCTTGGGCTCCTTGATGAAAAACATGAAGACCGCCAGCAACAACCCCGGCACCGCAGCGATAAAAAACGGCGCGCGCCAGCTGTCGAACGCCTTGACCATCCAGCCAATGGTGAAGAATGCCAGCAGCAAGCCCAATGGCAAGCCGAGCATGAAAATGCCCATGGCCCGCGCCCGGCGATGCGCCGGGAACAGGTCGCCGATCAACGAGTTGGCGGCCGGCGCATAACTGGCCTCGCCAATGCCAATCCCCATGCGCACGATCAGGAAACTCCAGAAACTGCCGACCAGCCCGTTGACCGCCGTCAGCGCGCTCCAGGTCGCCAGGCCCCAGCCCATCAGTTTGGCGCGCGAGCCGGTGTCGGCCATGCGCCCCAAGGGCAGGCCGGCGATCGCGTAAACAATGGTGAATGCAGTGCCGACGATCCCCAACTGAAAGTCGCTGAGGTGCCATTCCATGCGGATCGGCTCGATGATGATCGCCGGGATCGTGCGGTCGAAGAAATTGAACAGGTTGGCAAGGAACAGCAGGAACAGAATGCGCCAGGCATTCGCCGCTTGGGTCGAGTTCTGCATGGGTCCGTCTCTTTATTGTTATTAGGGCTTCACTGCCAACGCATCCGAGCCCGGAACTGGCAATTTAGTCAGCCGCGCGGGGGCTGTCTGTGATCATTCGTCTGACTGATATAGACCCATTGCACTGTAAAGAAACGTAAGCCCTTGAAAAGCCTCGAATCGCCCAAAAACAGGGGCTTTTCCGGCAAAACCCGGCAACGAAAAAATACTTCAGCGCCCCCCTTCCCAAGTCCGTGGCGAAGCCTAGAATGGCCGCCGGATCTGTCCAGATCCAGCCGATCAATCCCTTTGATGCCCTCCCCATGTCCGAAGTCAGTCCGTGTCTGAATTGCGGTGCCTGTTGTTCCCATTTTCGCGTGTCTTTTTTCTGGGGTGAGTGTGCGTCCTCCGGTGGGACGGTGCCCGATGATCTGGTGACGCAGATCACGCCAAGCCGCGTGGCGATGAACGGCACCGACTGCAAATCACCGCGCTGCATCGCGCTGGAAGGTGAAGTCGGCAGTGAAGTGAAATGCACGATTTATGAGCAACGCTCCAGCCCGTGCCGCGAGTTCGAAGCCTCGTGGGAAAGCGGCGAGCAAAACACCGACTGTGATGCCGCCCGCGCGCGCTTCGGCTTGCTGCCGCTGGAATCGGACTGGAATCTGATCCCTTTCGACCGGAGTGCCTGACCTTTAGCGCCAATCGTTATGACGCTAATTCCAAAATGGTTAGCACCAATATGCCATCACCGCATGCTCGGCAAAATCCGCCTCTATACTCCAGAAATTCGCCCGCGCACATGACGCGGGCAGGATGTCTCTGAGACGGAGCATGCTATGGAGTGGCTGGGTTTGCAGTTTGTTACCGAGCTACCGGAGAGCGGACAGCTCATTCTCGATTGCACACATAACCCATTATTGGTGCTGGTGGCCTATCTGGTCGCCTGCGCCGCGAGTTTCGCCACCCTCGACATGGCTGAACGGGTCGGCCATGCCGAAGACCGAAGTTCGCAACGGCTATGGCGCTGGATCGGTGCAACCTGCCTGGCTGGCGGCATCTGGGCCATGCACTTCATCAGCATGCTGGCGTTCCAGGCGCCGATCGACATTCAGTACGACCTGCCCATCACCTTCTTCTCGCTGCTGATCGCCCTGCTCGCCTCCTGGCTGGCCATGCACTCCCTGAGCAAACCAAAGCCAAGTCTGTTGCAATACTTCAAGACCGCTCTGGTCATCGGCCTCGGCATCGCGGGCATGCATTACGTCGGCATGGCGGCCATGGAATCCGCCGCCACGGCCTACTATCAACCGACCCTTTTTGTGTTATCCATTGTAATCGCCATCGCGGCCAGCTTCGCTGCGCTGTGGGTCGCCAGCTATTTACGCGAGGGCAGCGGACTGCATATCCAGATGCTCAAATACCTCGCCGCGCTGATTCTCGGCGCAGGCATCATCAGCATGCATTTCACCGCAATGGCCGCGCTCAATCTGGTGCTGCCAGAGGAAAGTTTCCCGACACTCGGCACGGGCACCGGCAGCCTGCAACTGGGCCTGACCGTCGCACTGATTACCTTGCTGATCCTCGGTAGCGCCGTCAGCGCCGCGTTGGCCGACAAGAAACTGCAACACAAGGACGACGATCTGCGCCGGGTCAACGCCCTGCTCAGCCAGCTCGATCAGGCGCGCATGTCGCTGCAACACGTAGCCAACTACGATGCGTTGACCAACCTGATCAATCGCCGTGGTTTCAATCAGATCTTTGCCGAGAAACTCAGCCAGAAAACCAGCGAAGGCGGAATGCTCGCAGTGATGTTTCTCGACATCGACCACTTCAAACGCATCAATGACAGCCTCGGGCATGACGCCGGCGATGAGCTGCTCAAGGTCATTGCGCAGCAGATCAAAGGCTCGGTGCGCGGGCATGAAGACGTGGTTGCGCGCTTCGGCGGCGATGAGTTCTGCATCCTCATCGGCCTGCGTGACCGTGAAGAAGCGCGCAACCTGGCGCAGCGCATCATGCTCAAGATGAAAGAACCGATCGAGCTGGCCGGCCGACGCATGGTGATGACCACCAGCATCGGCATCAGCCTGTTTCCCGAGGACGGCAGCACCTGCGATGAACTGCTCAAGCACGCGGATCTGGCGTTGTACCAATCCAAAGGCGCCGGGCGCAACGGCGTGCATTTTTTTGATTCGTCCCTGAAAAACCGCGCCAGCCAAGAATTGCAAATCGAAGAAGAACTGCGCCACGCCCTGCGCGAGGAAAACGGTTTGATGCTGTATTACCAGCCGATCTTCGAACTGAAAACCGGCCGTGTGACCAAGCTCGAAGCATTGATTCGCTGGCAACATCCGGTACACGGACTGCTGACACCGGATCGCTTTATCGCCATCGCCGAGAACAACGGGCTGATCGCCGAGCTGGACAACTGGGTGCTGCGCAAAGCCTGCGAAGACCTCGGCGAACTGTCGCGCCACGGCTGCGCCGATCTGAAAATCGCCTGGAACTGCTCGCCGCTGAATCTGGCCCGCGAAGAACTGGCCGACGAAATCGAGCGCGCCTTACGCACTGCTGGTGTGGCACCTGAAAGGCTGGAACTGGAAGTCACCGAAAACGCGCTGATGGGCAACATCGCCGACACCCTCGTGTTGTTGCGGCAGATTCGCGCCTTGGGCGTGTCATTGTCGATTGACGATTTCGGCACCGGCTACTCGTCGCTGGCCTACCTCAAGCGCCTGCCGCTGAACACCTTGAAAGTCGATCGCTCGTTCATCCTCGATATCCCCAAAGCCACTGCCGACATGGAGATCGTGCAGGCGATCATCGTCATGGCGCACACCCTGCATTTGCAGGTGGTCACCGAGGGCGTGGAAACCCTCGAACAGTACGAATTCCTCGAGCGCTCCGGCTGCGACTTCATTCAAGGCTATTTGCTCAGCCGCCCCGTGCCATTGGACGAATTACGCGCGGTGCTCGAGGAGATCAATCAGCGCAAGCACTCGCACGCGGTCAATCCGTTGAGTCTGGCGCGCGGTACATTTGCACCAGTGTCGCTGGATCCTGCTGTAAAAAGCCTTGCGCCCCGTGCAGGCGCATCAGTTGTGCGGCCAATCCGCTGATGGGCGTGGCCGACCCGACTTCGCGGGAAAACTTCACCGCCGTATCCAGATCCTTGAGCAACGTACGCACGTGCCACTTCACCGGTTCGAAACGGCTCTCGGCCATTTGCGGCGCGAGAATCTGCAAAGGTCTGGAATCGGCAAACCCGCCGGCCAGTGCTTCGGCGATCAGGCCCGCGTCGACCCCGGCCTGCTCGGCCAGCGCCACCACTTCGGCAATCACCAACGCATTGCAGGCGACGATCATCTGATTGCACGCCTTGGTCACCTGACCGGCACCGACGCCGCCCATGTGCGTGACGCGCTGACCGAGATTAAGCAGGATCGGACGTACGCGCTCGAGATCCGCCACCGCCCCGCCGACCATGATCGCCAGACTGCCGGCCTCGGCGCCGACGACTCCGCCGGACACGGGCGAGTCGAGCCAGGCCATGCCGGTTCGCGCGGCCAGCTCGGTGGCCATCTCACGGGTGGCGGTCGGTTCGAGGCTGGAGAAATCCACCAGCAACTGGCCTTTGCGGGCACCTTCGATGATTCCGTTTGCGCCAAACACCACCTCGCGCACCACCGCCGTGTCGGCCAGGCACAGCATCACTACCTCCGCGTGTGCGCACAGTTCGGCAGACGTCGCTACTTGTCGCGCGCCCGCTTCGACCAGCGCTGCGCACTTGCCCGGATTGCGGTTCCACACCGTCAGCGGGTAACCCGCAGCCAACAAACGTCGGGACATTGGCAAGCCCATCAAGCCGATTCCGGCGAACCCCAACGAAGGTAGCGTTGACATCATTTAGCCTTCTTTTGATTAAAGATCGCCGAATAATGGCCGATCCATCATCAATCAGGAAAGGATTCCCCCGCGCGACATTCAGGCTCATTGCCTTGCGCACGGGCAAAACACGCGCAGTAAAAGACGCGAGATCTCTATTTCCGTGAGGCTCGACGACAACGGTCGTCGTGCCAACCAGTCCAGGTATATGGCGCACCATGACTTCTAAAAATAATCCGGCCACTGCGGTATCCGATCTGACTTTGAGCCCAGCCGCCAACAGCCCGGCACCGCTGAAGCCATCGCCGCCCGCGCGCCCGCTGAACACTCAGCAATACCTGTACTTCACCGAAACCAACACCGACCGCATCCTCGACAACCTCGACGGTCTGCGTGACATGGTGTTCCCGCGCCCACCGCACCTGGAAGGCGATAACGAGCAGCACAGCGAGCAGGAATTCCCCTCGGTGTGCCTGATCGGCCTCGGTCGCTGCGGCTCGAACATCGCCCTCGATGTGGCGGAGCTGGTGTACAACGCGCGCAAGTTCTACCTCAACGAATTCAACAACGAAGATCGCCCGGCCAGCGACCGACGTTCGGCCGACAAGGGCTACAGCCCGGCGCAGTGGATCAAGAACAACCTGCGCCTGGGTAACAACAAGGCGAGCAAACCGGTGTTTCTGGTTGAGCCGCTGGTGATGCTCGGCGACCTCGACAAGGACATCGCCGGGCGCATCCGTTTCTCGCGCAAGGGCGAGAAAAGCGGTTTCCTGCGCGATTACAGCAAGATGAAGATCATGGACTTGTCGGAAGTCCACGCCGGTGGCGCCGGTAACGCGCCGATCCTCGGTCAGTACCTGGCGAAGATCATCCTCAACAAGGACACCCAGCGCTTCTCCAGCCCTGACTGGAAAATGATCCACTCGTACCTGATCGACAGCTGCGGGATCAAAGCCAACCAGTCGCGCCTGTATTTCTCGATTTTCAGTGCCGGCGGCGGTACCGGCTCGGGCATGGCCTCGGAATTCGGTCTGGCCCAGCAGCACTCGTACATGAACAAGACGTTCGACACCAAGCCGATGGACGAGCACGACGGCAAGAGCGGTCATTCGTTTGTGTTCGAGCCGATCTTCACCAGCGGCATCTGCGTGCTGCCGAACATTTCCGACCACCGCAGCGAAATGTCCGAGGCGCTGCACATCAACGCCGGACGCCTGCTGTGCAAATACCTCTCGGAAGAATGGGATTTCTCTTACAACTTCGCCAACGAAGACAGCAGCGAAGCCAGCGTCATGGGCCGTATCCGCCCATGGAACGCGATGATGCTGATCTCCAACGACATCATGCGTTACGCCGAAGAAAGCGATGACGGCAACATTCAGAACATCGATGTCAACGCGATGGAAAAGCACGCCAACCAGTACATCTCGCAGCAGATTTTCAACATTCTGACGGCGCAAGCGGTCACGACTGACTACGACCAGAACTATTTCCGCCGCGCCGGCATCGACATCGGCGAAACCATCCGCCTCGACGCCAACGACTTGTTCATGAGTCTGGCCGGCCCGGTGGCAATTGCCTACGCCGAATCGGTGGTGCCGGAAACCCCGCCGCCGAGCAGCGACAAGTTCAAGGTGTTCGACAAAGAGCCGCAGCGCCTGAACATCGACGACCTGTTCTTCCGCTCGATCGACCTGCCGCACTTCAACAAGGTCACGCAGGCTATTGAAGGCATCAGCCTGCTGCCGATCGAATCCAAGCGCTATCGCGCGTCGCTGGAGCAGTACAAGAATTCCGGCTACGACGCCGCCGCGCTGCACGACCTGCACTTCTTC
Source organism: Pseudomonas sp. TWP3-1 (assembly GCF_049896625.1). Classification (NCBI taxonomy): domain Bacteria; kingdom Pseudomonadati; phylum Pseudomonadota; class Gammaproteobacteria; order Pseudomonadales; family Pseudomonadaceae; genus Pseudomonas; species Pseudomonas sp. TWP3-1. The sequence goes on along the minus strand of NZ_JAFCUQ010000013.1, from coordinate 88,538 downwards.
AAGAACTGCTCGTCGGTGGTTTCGATCGTCTCGCTACCGAAAGACTACAAGCTGTCGTACATGGATCTGAACCGGCTGAAGACCCATCTCAACAGCCTGTTCCCGAACACCACGCTCAAGCGTTATGCGCTGGTGATCGGCGCCTCGGCCAACTTGTCGCTGACCACCTTGATCGCCAAGAGCCCGTGCCTGTCGGACGACTTCCTGACGTTGATCGTGGCGTTCATCAAACGCTGCTTCGCGAAGAACCCGTACCGTTTCGACGAGACGCTGGACAACTCGATACTCGACTTCATCATCAACGAAGAATTCGACGAAGACCGCATCGACGAACTGCTCAACGAGTTCGAAAACCCGGCGAAGATCCTCGATACCAATTGGTACGCGATCAAACCGATGTACGAGAAGAAGTACCGCGAGCTGATCAACGACAAGGAGAAGTTTGTCTCGATCAACGACATTCGCCTGTCGCGTGATTGTGTGAAGAAGTCGATCAAGTACTTGCGTGAGATCTATCGTCACCGGATTGGCAAGACCAAGGTTATTTCGCTGAATAACCATACTGGCAAGACTTTCTCGGTCTGATCCGAGACCGAGGCGCCCCAATCGCTGGCAAGCCAGCTCCCACAGTGTCGGTGTGGAACACAAAATCTGTGTACGACACCGGACCTGTGGGAGCTGGCTTGCCAGCGATGAGGCCCGGAAATTCGCTGCAGATTTCAGCCCTTCCAACATCCAGAAACAATTAAGCAGCCGTTAGGCTGCTTACTAAACTGTGCCCGTTACGTTTACGTCACCGTTATGCCACCCAGGCCTGTGGCATTTCTCTACGGCAACCTGCCATCACGCTACTCGGCTACACACTTTCCCCCGCCGACGGCGCGCACCAACAAGGTGCGAGCAATCATTCAGCCGCCCTTTCCTGGATCAGAATCCACGGACTGACCACCACCGCCCACATCAGTGGATCACGCTCGAAAAGATCCAGCGCCCGCGTTTCAGACAGCTTGGCGACCTTGTCTTCGGCCAGCCAGGCAGCGACTTTCTCGCCTTCATCCGACGCTACGGCTTCGGCGACCGCGATCAGATCCAGGCCGGCGTCGACCCACAATAGGGCACCCTTGGCGAAGAACGGTTCGAGCTCCTTCCAGGTAATAGATGCAGTCTCACCAAGCAGCTTGGCATAGAGGGTGCTAGGTTCTTGATTCATGGGAAGTGTCCGGAAAAGAAATCAGCGCGAATAATAACGTTGGTAGTCCGGCAGCAAAACCCGGTTGCAAATGCTTGATCCGAACGAAAAGAGCAGGAACGCCAAGGAATGCTGCTGATTGGGGCATAAGCCCCGGGAACGCCCCGCCGCAATTCTGTCTTTTTCTTTCAAAATAGCGACACCCTCAGGTTTTGCCCCTCGGCCCCAGCTTCCCAGGCCAACAACCGGCGCTCTACACTGTACCGGTACAGTTGCCGGGGGCTTTTCCGGAGGGTATCGCCAAGATATCTGTCCCGGTTCTGCTGCTACGGCGTCAGGACTCTAAAAAAATACAACATCAAGAGTGGAGCACTATGACTAAGGCTACTAAGCAGATTTCCAAACTGTTTGCCGCTATGGTTCTGGCCGGGGTTGCCAGCCATTCGTTCGCAGCTGACACCATCAAGATCGGCATCGCCGGCCCTAAAACCGGCCCTGTAGCCCAATACGGCGACATGCAGTTCAGTGGCGCAAAAATGGCCATCGAGCAGATCAACGCCAAGGGCGGCGTAGACGGCAAGAAACTCGAAGCCGTTGAATACGATGACGCTTGCGATCCGAAACAAGCGGTAGCCGTAGCGAACAAAGTCGTCAACGACGGCGTCAAGTTCGTGGTCGGTCACCTGTGCTCCAGCTCCACTCAACCCGCTTCGGACATCTACGAAGACGAAGGCGTGATCATGATCACCCCGGCTGCCACCAGCCCGGACATCACCGCCCGTGGTTACAAAATGATCTTCCGTACTATCGGTCTCGACAGCGCCCAGGGCCCTGCCGCCGGTAACTACATTGCCGATCACGTCAAACCGAAAATCGTTGGCGTGCTGCACGACAAGCAACAATACGGTGAAGGCATCGCGACTGCGGTGAAGAAAACCCTCGAAGGCAAAAACGTCAAAGTCGGCGTGTTCGAAGGCATCAATGCCGGCGACAAAGACTTCTCGGCGATCATCGCCAAACTCAAGCAAGCCAACGTCGACTTCGTTTACTACGGCGGCTACCACCCGGAGCTGGGTCTGATCCTGCGTCAAGCCCAGGAAAAAGGCCTGAAAGCCAAGTTCATGGGTCCGGAAGGCGTGGGTAACGACTCGATCACCCAGATCGCCAAAGACGCTGCCGAAGGCCTGCTGGTAACCCTGCCGAAATCCTTCGACCAGGATCCGGCCAACGTTGCCCTGGCTGATGCATTCAAGGCGAAGAAGGAAGATCCGAGCGGTCCGTTCGTATTCCCTTCCTACTCGGCTGTGACCGTGATTGCCGAAGGCATCAAAGCGGCCAAATCCGAAGACGCGACCAAAGTGGCTGAAGCCATCCACGCTGGCACCTTCAAGACCCCGACTGGCGACCTGAGCTTCGATGCCAAGGGCGACCTGAAAGACTTCAAATTCGTGGTCTACGAGTGGCACAACGGCAAACCTAAAACTGAAGTAGCGCCTCAGTAAGGCCTTGCCTGACTGACTGCCAATAAAGCCCACGGCGTGCCGTGGGCTTTGTTTTACGAATGTAAGGGCCGCGCTGGCGTGATCCGCCAGTCTCCCCACCTGAAAATCTCAAAACCGTCATCAGCGGTTCGCTGGCAAACCCCGGATTCGAAGTGGATATAGATCCACGGGGCCGGGCGGGAAAATGACTCCACCAGTGAAATGCGTATCAGGTTTTTAGGAGCGCTGTAATGCCTGACATCTATCACTTCTTCCAACAGCTGGTTAACGGCCTCAACGTTGGCAGCATGTATGCCCTGATCGCCATCGGCTACACGATGGTTTACGGCATCATTGGAATGATCAACTTCGCCCACGGCGAGGTGTACATGATCGGTTCTTACGTGGCGTTCATCGCCATCGCCGGGCTGACCATGATGGGACTAGACAGTGTCCCGTTGTTGATGACGGCGGCGTTCATCGCCAGCATCGTTGTCACCAGTTCTTTCGGTTACAGCATCGAACGCATTGCCTACCGCCCGTTGCGCGGCAGCAACCGTCTGATCCCGCTGATTTCCGCCATCGGTATGTCGATCTTCCTGCAGAACACGGTTCTGTTGGCGCAAGACTCCAAGGACAAAGCCATCCCCAACCTGATTCCGGGCAACATTGCCTTCGGTCCAGGTGGCGCACATGAAGTGCTGATTTCCTACATGCAGATCGTGGTGTTCGTGGTGACGCTGATCGCCATGCTCGGCCTCACGCTGTTCATCTCGCGTTCACGCCTGGGTCGCGCCTGCCGCGCCTGTGCCGAAGACATCAAGATGGCCAACCTGCTGGGTATCAATACCAACAACATCATCGCCCTGACCTTCGTCATCGGTGCTGCACTGGCGGCCGTCGCGGCGGTGCTGCTGAGCATGCAATACGGTGTGATCAACCCCAACGCTGGTTTCCTCGTCGGCCTCAAGGCCTTTACCGCTGCGGTACTTGGCGGCATCGGCAGCATCCCCGGCGCGATGCTCGGCGGGCTGGTGCTCGGTGTAGCGGAAGCCTTTGGCGCTGATATCTTCGGCGACCAGTACAAGGACGTCGTGGCATTCGGCTTGTTGGTTCTGGTGCTGTTGTTCCGTCCGACCGGCATTCTGGGCCGTCCGGAGGTTGAGAAGGTATGACTAAGAATCTTAAACAGGCGCTGTTCAGTGCGCTCTTGGTTTGGGCAGTTGCGTATCCTGTGCTCGGACTGAAACTGACCATCGTCGGCATCAACCTGGAAGTGCACAACACCAGCCCGGCCATTCTGGCGACCATCGCCATTTGTTCGGTGCTGATGTTCCTGCGCGTGCTGTTCAACCAGCAGATCAGCAAGGCCTGGCGTTCGTCGCCGGACATGCCGCTGATTCCGGCCAAGGCCAGCAACTTCCTGACGCTGCCAACCACCCAGCGCTATTTCATCATTGCGCTGATCCTCCTTGCGCTGGTGTGGCCGTTCTTCGGCTCGCGTGGCGCGGTGGATATCGCGACGCTGATCCTGATCTACGTGATGCTCGGCCTCGGCCTGAACATCGTGGTAGGTCTGGCCGGTCTGCTCGACCTCGGTTATGTCGGCTTCTACGCCGTCGGCGCCTACAGCTATGCGCTGCTGTCGCACTACTATGGCCTGAGCTTCTGGATCTGCCTGCCGATTGCCGGTTTGATGGCGGCCACATTCGGCTTCCTGCTCGGCTTCCCGGTACTGCGTTTGCGCGGTGACTATCTGGCGATCGTAACCCTCGGTTTCGGCGAGATCATCCGTCTGTTCCTGCGCAACCTGACGGACATCACCGGTGGCCCGAACGGCATTAGCAACATCGAGAAACCGACGTTCTTCGGCCTGACCTTTGAACGTAAAGCCGCCGAAGGCATGCAAACCTTCCACGAGTATTTCGGCCTGCAATACAACTCGATCAACAAGGTGATCTTCCTCTACCTGGTCGCGTTGTTGCTGGCGCTGGCGGCGCTGTTCGTGATCAACCGTCTGCTGCGCATGCCCATCGGCCGTGCGTGGGAAGCGCTGCGTGAAGACGAAATCGCCTGCCGCGCTTTGGGTCTCAATCCTACGGTGATCAAGCTGTCAGCCTTCACCCTCGGTGCTGCGTTCGCCGGTTTCGCCGGTAGCTTCTTCGCTGCGCGTCAGGGGTTGGTCACACCGGAATCGTTCACCTTCATCGAGTCGGCGATCATCCTCGCCATCGTGGTGCTGGGTGGCATGGGCTCGCAACTGGGCGTGATTCTCGCGGCCGTTGTGATGATCCTGTTGCCGGAAATGATGCGTGAGTTCAGTGAATACCGGATGTTGATGTTCGGTGCGCTGATGGTGTTGATGATGATCTGGCGTCCACAAGGTCTGCTGCCGATGCAACGCCCACACATGGAGTTGCGAAAATGAGCCGCGAGATCCTTAAAGTCGAAAACCTGAGCATGCGCTTCGGTGGCCTGCTGGCGGTCAACGGCGTGGCCCTGACCGTCAAAGAGAAACAAGTGGTGGCACTGATCGGGCCGAACGGCGCGGGCAAGACCACCGTGTTCAACTGCCTGACCGGTTTCTATCAGCCATCGGGCGGCAGTATCCTGCTGGACGGCGAGCCGATCCAGGGTCTGCCGGGCCACAAGATCGCGCTCAAAGGCGTGGTGCGCACCTTCCAGAACGTGCGGTTGTTCAAGGACATGACGGCGGTCGAGAACCTGTTGATCGCCCAGCATCGGCACCTGAACACCAACTTCCTCTCCGGCCTGTTCAAGACCCCGGCGTTCCGCAAAAGCGAGCGCGAGGCGATGGAATTTGCCGAGTACTGGCTGGACAAGGTCAACCTCACGGAGTTTGCCAACCGTACCGCCGGCACCCTGGCTTACGGTCAGCAACGGCGCCTGGAAATCGCTCGCTGCATGATGACCCGTCCGCGGATCCTCATGCTCGACGAACCGGCCGCCGGTTTGAACCCGAAGGAAACCGAAGACCTCAAAGCGCTGATCAGCATGCTGCGTGAAGAGCACAACGTCACCGTGCTGCTGATCGAGCACGACATGAAACTGGTCATGAGCATTTCCGATCACATCGTCGTGATCAACCAGGGCACACCGCTGGCCGACGGTACGCCGGAGCAGATCCGCGACAATCCTGAAGTGATCAAAGCCTATCTGGGGGAAGCGTAAATGCTGCAATTCGAAAACGTTTCCACCTTCTACGGCAAGATCCAGGCGCTGCACAGCGTCAACGTCGAGATCCGTCAGGGCGAAATCGTCACCCTGATCGGCGCCAACGGTGCCGGCAAGTCCACGCTGCTGATGACGCTCTGCGGTTCACCGCAGGCGCACAGCGGCAGCATCCGCTACATGGGTGAGGAACTGATCGGCCAGGACTCGTCGCAGATCATGCGCAAGAGCATCGCAGTCGTGCCGGAAGGTCGCCGGGTGTTTGCCCGTCTGACCGTGGAAGAAAACCTCGCCATGGGCGGATTCTTCACCGACAAGGGCGACTATCAGGAACAGATGGACAAGGTTCTCGGACTTTTCCCACGCCTGAAAGAACGCTTTGCGCAACGCGGCGGCACCATGTCCGGCGGCGAACAGCAAATGCTCGCCATCGGCCGGGCGCTGATGAGCAAGCCGAAACTGTTGCTGCTCGACGAGCCATCGCTGGGTCTGGCACCGATCATCATCCAGCAGATCTTCGACATCATCGAACAACTGCGCAAGGACGGCGTGACGGTGTTCCTGGTCGAGCAGAACGCCAACCAGGCGCTGAAAATTGCTGACCGCGCATACGTTCTGGAGAACGGCCGGGTGGTGATGCAAGGCACTGGTGAAGCGCTGTTGACCGATCCGAAAGTGCGCGAGGCGTATCTCGGCGGTTGATGTATTTCGCCCAACAAAAAAACGGCCTGCGGGCCGTTTTTTTGTTTTGCCACTGACGGAATCAGAATGGATTGCAGTGTTGCGCTACCGCTGTCGCCTGATCGACGTAGGGCCGTGCCGGCTCAAGGTTCCATTCAGGCTTGTTTCTGACCGGTTTGCCGTCGTAGGTGGCCGCCAGGTGACACACCATTTGCCGACGCAGCGAGCCGCCATTGACGCTGTACTGACGCCATTGCTCATCGTTTTTGTGTTTGTTGTACAGCTCGGCAAACATGCGGTCGGTCTGATCGTCCTTGATCGCCCGGCCGCACACGGTCGGCACTACAGAAAGTGACCAGGTCTTTGGCCCCAGAACCGGGTCGGGACGCTGTACCCAGCTACTCGACTCGATGTATTGGCTACAGAACTGTTGCGCCGGTGGCGCCGAACTCTGGACACACGAAAAAGACGCCTTGGCGACCGGGGTTCTCGGGAAATCGATCTTGATGATGTTGCGATCCTTGCCCGTCTTCGCTTTGTAATCGCGCTGATTAGCCATGGCGTCGTTCAAGCCACGTTGATCGCTGTAGAAAAACGCCAGAATCGGCAGCTCATCTTCTTTCGGGTTACCCAGTCGCAACTCGGTCTGGGTTTGAAATTCACGGCTATTGATGACCTTGCGCGCGCCCATGAAGTTGCGAAAGGCATCGACCCGATCCTTGCTGCTCAACGGATTGCGCATGTTGAAGCCGCACTGCAACTGGTCCTGCTGCCGGTTGTTGCTGAATTTGGTGAAATGCGTCACCCAGGCATTGGCGCTCAGGACTGGTGGCGCCATTGCCTGGCAAACAGCCTCGGTCGGCGCGGTGTTTTTGTTGTCGCCACAGCCGCGGTCATTGCGAAAGTCAGTCCAGGCATCGTTGGGAAACGCGCAATAGACATGCACCGGTGTCTCGGGGTCGCGTATCAGGTCCCTTGGTGTAATGAGATAGCCGTTCTGCGTACTCATTCCCGGGTCTTCATAACTGATGCCGTCGGCGCGCATGTACGAGGCGGCAAAAGTGCCCAGCTCAACGGCTTTCGGACTGGGATTCCAGACATCCCATTTTTGCCCTTTGGCCGGGTCGGCGCGGTGCGTGCCGCGAACCAACAACCCCGAACAGTCCGAGGCGGGATCCTGACCGCAGCTGTCGACGGTTTTGTTGTACAACGACTCAACCTTTCTCAGCGTTTCATCGCAAGACTCGGCATTGGCCCATGTCGCCTGTACCAGCAGCGGGAATATGAGAAATGGAGCGATCCTGTTCAATCGTTTCTGCATGGCTTGCATCTCCTTGATTAGCCAAAACACACCTTCAACGCGGGACTGGATTGCAACCCGCCGCCCGCGTCTCGTTGTCCGATAACGCCGGGCGGAAAGGCTCCAGATTCCACGGCGTCTTGTTGCGGTAATTGACCAGAACGCAGCCCAATTGCTGACGCATGCTGCCGATCGATTTTTCGTTGTCACGCCAATTGCTGTCGGCGCCCTTGACGGCGAGCAACTGGTCGTAAAAAGCGCCGACCTGCTCGTTGGGCAAAGCCCGCCCGACCGCTGTGGGCACCACGCTCAAACTCCATTCATCCCGGCGAGTGCCCGGATCGTAGCGCTTGATCCAGTTGGCGGAGGCGATGTAGCTGGGTGCAGGCGCCGTCGGCGTTGGCGGTGGAGTTGACGGCTCACCGCCAGCAGCCGTCAGGTCGATCGCCTGATCGGCCGCAACATAGCTGAAGCGCTGCTCCGCTGGTTTGGTGAAGTCCAGCCTCAGGATCGGCACGCTGTAGCCGCGGGCCTGAAGTTTTTTCTGGAAGTTGCGCGCACTGGTCAGGCCGTCTTCCGGTTTTGGCGGAGCCTGATCACCACGGGTGGCGAAGTTCTGCGTGCTGTTGACGTTGTAGATGAAGGCATCGATGTACTTCATGTTGTCGCTGCCGTCGTTGGTCGACGTGGCATTTTTCAACATGAACTCATTGACCTGGCCACTGAACGCGAAGGGATCCTTGTTGGTGGTGTTCGGTCGGGACTCGTGCACACGGATCATGGCGTTCCAGTCACTGGGTTTTTCCGCGTTCCAGGAGCACTGACTGTATTGGATCGGGCCTTTCATCAATCCGGTGTATTTCTGCGTCCATTGCTCGGCGGTGCTGACCCCGGCTTCAGCACAGGTGCCGTAGGCCAGGGCTGCATTGCGATTATTCATCACGCTTTGTGCTGCACGTGGCGGTTCGCGGCTGTCGAAAAAGCCGCAGCCGTACCACTTGCGCTCCGGCCCGGTACCGCCATCGAAAGCGTAGATGCAGGTGAATCCCTGCTGCTTGACCGGAAGACTCAAAACCGCTGCATCGCTCGGGTTGCGCAGGACCAGACCGGCCGGATGGATGAGGATTCGCGTGCTCAGATCCTTGCGGATCCAGGAGTAGGAAGTCGCACCTATCTTGATCGCGTAGGGGCTGTAGTCCCAAGGATTGAAGGGCCCGTCGTTGACCATGCGCAAGGTCACGCCGCTGCAATAGTAGAGGCCACGCGCGGCACCGGTATCCGGCTCCTGGCACTCTTGCTTGAGGGTGTTGTAGTTGTGGTTGATACGTTTGAGGGTGTCCTGCGGATCAAGCAGCGGTTGAGCAACAATTGTGTTGCACAGCAAGGGAAGTGTGCAGGCCAGCGCGATAGATGAAGTCCAGCGCAATAGCACAGCGCAATCTGAGCGATCCTTGGTCATGAGATACCGTCCTGGTAAATAGGCCTGTGAAGTGGCCGCTGAGATGACTATAGAACACACGCAACAAGTCGCCTCGGCTGGCGCAGCAACTGCCGAAAAGCTGCTCTGCACGTTGCGGCGTATTGTCTGAAAAAAAATTGCAGGGGCTGTAACGCATCTGCATGTCGTTTCTCTAGTGGAGCAAGCAAGCGCATTCGCTTGTTCAATCCAGCTACACATCGGAGAAACATCATGACTGCTACCACTCGCACCCTGTCCGCCACCGCCCTGGTTCTGGCCCTTGGCTCTGCGCTGAGCATGGCTGCCGTTTCCACCGTGCACGCCGCCGACGACAACATGGAAAAATGCTTCGGCGTGGCCATGAAAGGCAAGAACGATTGCGCAGCAGGCGCTGGTACCACTTGTGCCGGCACGGCGAAAATGGACTATCAAGCCAATGCCTGGAAACTGGTTCCGAAAGGCACCTGCGCGACCACCGAAAGCAAAACCTCGCCGACCGGTTTCGGTCAGCTCGAAGCGTTCAAAGCCAAGTCCTGATCCCGTCGTCTGCCTGAGTGTCGATCATGATCCCGACTCGCGAACATGCCCTCCCCCGCACTCAGGCAGCCCGCGCCGGGCTTCCGCCCCGTGCGGGGCTGGGGCTCAAGACCGGGCACTTCAACGAAGTGCTCGACTCCCGCCCGGACCTTGGCTTCTTCGAGGTCCACGCCGAAAACTACATGGTGGCCGGCGGCCCGTTTCATCATTTTCTGGGTTTGATTCGTGAACAGTATCCGCTGTCGATGCATGGCGTCGGGCTGTCGATCGGTGCCGAAGGCGCACTGGATGCACAGCATCTGCAACGCCTCACCGAGCTGATCGAGCGTTATCAACCCCACTCCTTTTCCGAACACCTGGCCTGGTCGAGCCACGGCCCGGTTTTCCTCAATGACCTGTTGCCACTTGCGTACGACACGCCGACGCTGAAGCGTGTCTGCGAGCATATCGATCAGGTGCAGAACACATTGCAACGCCCGATGCTGCTGGAAAATCCGGCGACTTATCTGGCGTTTCAGCGCTCGACGATTGATGAACCCGAGTTCATCCGTGAAGTGATTCAGCGCACTGGATGTGGCCTGCTGCTGGACGTGAACAATGTCTACGTTTCGTGCGTCAACCATCAGCGCGATCCCTTGGCCTACATGGATGCGCTGCCGCTGCACGCTGTCGGTGAGATTCATCTGGCGGGGTTTGCCGAAGATTCCGACAGCCTCGGTGATCGACTGCTGATTGACGATCACGGTGCGCCGATTGATCAGGCTGTATGGGCCTTGTATCGGCAGGTGTTAGCACGCGTCGGGCCAGTGGCAACCCTGATCGAGCGAGACAATCAGGTGCCGACGTTCGATGTGTTGCTGGCCGAAGCGCAACACGCCGAAGCTTTGCTGATCCGTGCGGGAGATCGGTCATGAGCAATCAGGCCGATTTCGCAGCTGCCTTGATCGATATCCGCCTGCCCTGCCCCGAGGGTTTATGCAGCGCCAACGGTGCTGACCCGGCGAGCCGTTTTGCGGTGTATCGCAATAACGTACAGAGCTCGCTGATTGACGCACTGGCTGATTGCTATCCGGTCGTAGGGCAATTGGTCGGCGAGGAATTCTTCCGCGCCATGGTCGGAGTTTTCGTACAGAGCAACCCGCCCCGTAGTGCATTGATGAGTAATTACGGTGAGGGTTTCGCGCAATTCATCAATGAGTTCGAACCGGCATCGAGCGTGCCTTATCTGGCCGACATCGCACGACTGGAGCGCCTGCGCACCGTGGCTTATCACGCTGCCGACGCTGCACCTTTGAGCCAGTCACAGATAGCGACGACATTCGCTGATCCCCTGTTACTGAACGACCTGTGCATCGGCCTGCATTCCTCGCTGCACTTGCTCGATTCAGCATTCGCCGTAGTGGATGTCTGGGCGGCACACCAGAAAGAAGCAACGCTGGCCGGGATCGATCTTTCTTGTCCGCAGACTGCACTGGTGCTGCGTTACGGCCTGGAAGTTGAAGTCTTTGCCCTCGATCACGCTGCCGGGCAATTCATTCAAAACCTCCGCCTTGGCCAGCCCCTGATGCAGGCACTGGAATCGGTCGAGGCCTTCGATCTGAGCCAGACCCTGGCGCTGTTGATCACCCACAGCGCCATCACCCACTTGCACCATAAGGTTTCGCCATGAACAACCTCATCGCCCGCGCCATCGCCCTGCTGGAAAAAATCCCCCACAGCCTGATCGCTTTCATCGCGCGCTTTTCGATTGCGGCGGTGTTCTGGAAGTCCGGGCAAACCAAAATCGAAGGGCTGGCCATTGACCTGTTCGACGGCACCTTCGAACTCGGCTGGCCGCATCTGGCGGACTCGACCATTCCGTTATTCCAGAGCGAATACCATGTGCCGTTGCTCTCGCCAGAGATCGCTGCGCACCTGGCGGCATTCGCCGAGCACTTCTTTCCTGTCCTGATTCTTGTCGGCCTCGCCACACGGTTTTCGGCGCTGGCGTTGCTCGGGATGACTCTGACCATTCAACTGTTCGTGTATCCGGAAGCGTATCCAACCCACGGTACCTGGGCGGCGGTGTTGCTGTATTTGATGGCCACAGGTCCCGGAAAGCTGTCGATCGATCATCTGATCGCAAGACATTACAACCGATCCAGCGCCTCGCCGCTGCGCTTGAACCAGCCGATCAAGTAATCCGCGAGCACTTGCGTACGCTTGGGCAAACCACCCTGATACGGGTGCACCAGGTACATCGGCATGCGCCGCGTCTGATAATCGCGCAGGAGCCAGCGCAATTGGCCGTCAGCCAATTCCGCTTGCAGCAGATAAGACGGCAGGCGCGCGATACCGGCGCCCGCCAGTGCAGCTTTCTTCAGCAGGCTGTAATGATTACTGGCGAACGGCCCGGAAACCCGCACCCGCAGCAATTCGTGCTGCTGGTGATACAGCCATTCCTCGCGACCGCTGTAATGGCTGTTGAGCAGGCAACGGTGTTCGCTCAACGCCTGAGGGGTCAGCGGCTCGCCAAAGCGCTCGAGATACGCCGGGCTGGCGCAGGTCATTTCCTGCCACGCCAGTAACGGCTTGGCTACCAGTCGCTGGTCATTCGCCACATCACTGCGAATCGCCAGATCAAAACCGTCGCGGGACAGATCGCGATAGCTGTTATTCAGCTCCAGCTCGATCTGCACCTCGGGATACTTTTGCGAAAACTCCAGCAGCAGACCATCGAAGAAGGATTCCCCCAGCGAAACCGGAACCGTCATACGCACCGGCCCGGCCATATCGTCCTTCAATCGCGCCAATGCCTGACGCGCGCGTTCCACCTGGACTACAAGTGCCTGGGCTTGCGGCAACAGCGCCGCGCCCGCCGCCGTCAAACTCAGTCGCCGCGTGGTGCGTTGCAGCAAGACCACGGAAAAACGCGTTTCAAGCAGGCTGATGCGCTTGGACAACTGGCCCTTGCTGCAACCCAATTGCTGTGCCGCCAAGGTGAAACTGCCCGCTTCAATCAGAACGGCGAACGCCGCCAAATCATCCATTTCGCTCATGGATTGTTTCCATTTGAAAACCAAAGGTTGCCCATTAGTGCGCTTATCAACAGAAAAAACCACTCTAGACTGAAACCTCATTCAAACACCTGAGGCACAGCACAATGAAAATCCTGTTGATCGGCGCTGGCGGCACCATTGGTTCGGCCGTGGACAAAGAACTGTCACAACGTCACGAAGTGATTCGCATCGGTCGCAACAGCGGCGATTTCCATGTGGATATCAGCGACAGCGCATCGATTCGCAAACTGTTCGAACAGACCGGCAAGTTCGACGCGCTGATCTGCGCGGCCGGCAATGTGACCTTCGCGCCGCTGGCCGAAATGAGCGCAGACAGCTTTGCACTGGGCCTGAAGGACAAACTGATGGGCCAGGTCAACCTGCTGCTGATCGGCCGCGAATTTGCCAACGACGGCGCCTCGTTCACCTTCACCACCGGCGTGCTCAGCCACGACCCGATCCGCAGTGGTGCCTCCGCCGCACTGGTCAACGGCGCGCTCGACAGCTTTGTGCGCGCGGCGGCCATCGAACTGCCGCGCGGCCTGCGCGTGAACTCGATCAGCCCGACCGTTCTGCTTGAAGCGATGGGCAGCTACGCGCCGTATTTCCGCGGCTATAAGCCGGTTCCCGCAGCCGATGTGGCGTTGGCCTACGCGAAAAGTGTCGAAGGCTTGCAGACAGGTCAGACGTTTCACGTGGGCTAAACCCTTGTGATGAACGGTCAGGCTGCGTAACGTGGCGGCACTTGTCTGGAGAGCCGAAGATGCGTGTTGCCCGTTGCCTGATCGTTGCTGCCTTGCTGCCATTGTTTGCCGCCTGCCAATTGTTTGATGGCCAGCGCGAAAGCGCCTCGCATGTCGGCCAGACCCGCATGCAGGGTCAACTGACCGCTGCCGACGGCAAACTGCTGTTCCAGCCCTGCCACGAGCAGCGCCAGTTCATCGTCAATGACATCGGCGGCACCAGCGTCCTGCAAGAGGCCGCGACCCTCGCCGATGAGCAGGGCAAGCTGTTTGCCGACGTGCGCGGCAAAATCAGCGGTGACCGTCTCGACTTGGCGCAGCTATACCGCGTCGAACGCTCCGGCACGGCTTGCGACGATCAGAATTTCAAACAACTCATCTTGAAAGCCGCCGGTCACGGCCCCGAGTGGAACGTCAAAGTCAGTGGTAAAGGCATGGTCATCGAACGTGATGGTCAGCCTCCGCTCGCCGTGCCCTACGTCGAAGAGCAATCGGGCGATGGCCGTTTCAATCTGAGCAGCGAAGCCAACAATCAGCGCATCGAATTGTGGGTCGCACCGCAGCGCTGTGTCGACAGCAGCACCGGCAGCGTGCAGCACATGAGCGCCGAACTGCGCATCGACGGCCAGGTACAGCGTGGTTGCGGGTATTTCGGCGGTTCGCGTAACGACTGATCGTTTTACCCTCACGGGATCCGGCCGTTGCGGCTTATAATCGCCGCCTTCAAACGCCCTGGCGCAGTTGTGCGCCCCGCGAACCGGATCCTGTCATGTTACGAATCACTGAACTCAAGCTGCCGATCGACCATCCCGAAGAAGACCTGCGCCCTGCCATCGTGCAGCGCCTGGGCATCGCCAGCGATGACCTGCTCGATTTCACCTTGTTCAAGCGCAGCTACGATGCGCGCAAAAAATCCTCCGAACTGTGCTTCATCTACACCATCGACCTCGAAGTGCGCGATGAGGCCAAGGTGTTGGCCAAGTTCGCCGACGACCGTAACGTCAACGCGGCGCCGGATGTCAGCTACAAATTCGTCGGCCAGGCGCCGAGCGACCTGAGCCAACGGCCGATCGTGGTCGGTTTTGGCCCGTGCGGGATTTTTGCCGGCCTGCTGCTGGCGCAAATGGGCTTCAAGCCGATCGTCCTCGAACGCGGCACCGAAGTGCGCCAACGCACCAAAGACACCTGGGGCCTATGGCGCAAAAGCGTGCTTAACCCCGAGTCCAATGTGCAGTTCGGCGAAGGCGGCGCGGGTACGTTCTCCGACGGCAAGCTGTACAGCCAGATCAAGGATCCGAAGTTCCTCGGTCGCAAAGTCCTGCATGAATTCGTCAAGGCCGGCGCGCCGGAAGAAATTCTTTACGTCAGCAAGCCGCATATTGGTACCTTCCGCCTGACCGGTATGGTCGAGAACATGCGCGAGCAGATCCGCGCTCTGGGCGGCGAAGTGCGTTTCCAGGAACGCGTCACCGACGTGCTGATCGAAAACGGCCAACTCGTCGGCGTCGAACTGGCCAGCGGCGAAACCCTGCATTCGAAACATGTGGTGCTGGCCCTCGGTCACAGCGCCCGCGACACCTTCCGCATGCTGCACAGCCGTGGCGTGTTCATGGAAGCCAAACCGTTTTCGGTAGGTTTTCGCATCGAACATCCGCAATCGTTGATCGATCGTGCACGTCTGGGCAAATACGCCGGCCACCCGAAACTCGGTGCCGCCGATTACAAACTGGTGCATCACGCGAAGAACGGCCGTTCGGTCTACAGCTTCTGCATGTGCCCGGGCGGCACCGTGGTGGCGGCGACGTCCGAGCCGAACCGTGTGGTCACCAACGGCATGAGCCAGTACTCGCGTAACGAGCGCAACGCCAACTCCGGGATCGTCGTCGGCATCACTCCGGAAGTCGATTACCCGGGTGGCCCGCTGGCCGGGATCGAGTTGCAGGAGCGCCTGGAATCCCACGCCTTCATTCTCGGCGGCAGCGACTACAAAGCCCCGGCGCAACTGGTCGGCGACTTCATTGCCGGCAAGCCATCGACCGTCATTGGTGAAGTCGAGCCATCGTACAAACCCGGTGTTTCGCTGGGCGATCTGGCCCTGGCGCTGCCGGACTTCGCTATCGAAGCAATCCGCGAAGCCCTGCCGGCGTTCGAGAAGCAGATTCGCGGTTATTCGCTGCACGATGCGGTGCTGACCGGGATCGAGACGCGCACGTCCTCGCCGCTGCGCATTACTCGTGATGCGACGTTGCAGAGCATGAATGTGAAAGGTCTGTTCCCGGCGGGTGAAGGCGCCGGTTATGCGGGCGGGATTCTGTCGGCGGGTGTTGACGGGATTCGCATTGCTGAAGCAGTGGCTCGCGATATTTTGGGCCTGGACGCCTGATACACAAGCTTTGAAGCAATACAAAACCCTGTGGGAGCTGGCTTGCCAGCGATGACGGACTCAGATTCAACATTGATGTTGACTGATCCTCCGCTATCGCTGGCAAGTCGAATCGTCGCACCGCAGCTCCCACATTTAGTTATAGGGTTTGTCAGATATTCGCGCGCAACACTGAAATCGGCAGTGCTTCCCCACGCTCCGCACTCGCCGCCACCGCAGCGATCAACCCGCTCAACTCATATCCCTGAGCCTTGAGCCAATCCTGATCGTAATAAGTGTCGGCATACCTCTCGCCGCCATCGCACAGAATCGCCACGATCGACCCCGACTCCCCCGCCGCTTTCATCTGCTGCGCGGCCATCAATGCGCCAATCAGATTGGTCCCGCTTGACCCGCCGACATGCCGCCCCAGCCGCTGCGCCAGATAATGCATGGCCGCCAGCGACAAGGCGTCCGGCACTTTAACCATCGCATCGATCACCTTGGGCAGGAACGACGCTTCCACCCGTGGCCGGCCAATGCCTTCAATCCGCGAACCGTGGTCCAGACGCAAACTCGCGTCTCCCGTCCGATAGAAGTCGAAGAACACCGAACGCTCGGCATCAGCGCACAGCACGCGAGTGCAATGCTGGCGATAACGCACGTAACGGCCGAGGGTCGCGGTGGTGCCGCCGGTGCCGGGGCTGGAAATCAGCCAGCTCGGTTCCGGGTGTTGCTCATAGCGCATCTGCTGGAAGATCGACTCGGCGATGTTGTTGTTCGCCCGCCAGTCAGTGGCACGCTCGGCGTAGGTGAACTGGTCGATGAAGTGGCCATCGTGCTCGCGGGCCAGTCGTTCGGATTCGGCGTAGATCTGCGTCGGATCATCCACCAGATGGCTTTTGCCACCGTAGAAAGCGATCTGCGCGATCTTCTCTTTCGAGGTGGTCGCTGGCATCACCGCAATAAACGGTAGCCCGAGCATGCGCGCGAAATACGCCTCGGAAATCGCCGTCGAACCGCTGGATGCCTCGATCACCGGCGCTCCGGGTTTGAGCCAGCCATTACACAAGGCGTAGAGAAACAGCGATCGCGCCAGCCGATGTTTAAGGCTGCCGGTGGGATGGCTCGACTCATCCTTGAAGTACAACTCGATACCGGGAAAACCCGGCAGCGGCAACGGGATCAAATGCGTGTCGGCGCTGCGCTGGAAGTCGGCTTCGATGATGCGGATGGCTTCGCGGGCCCACTGTCGGTTGTCGCTCATGGCGGTTGTTCTCGTTGAATCGGGCAGGAGGCGCCTCGTCACAGGCTCAGCCAACAAGCTTAGGAAAAAACCTGCAGCAACGACAGATACAGCTGAGCTTCAATACCTTTGGCAACTGCTAGGCTCTGCTGCACATCGACCTGATGCTCTGTAACGGCATATAACAAAAAAGAATATAACTTTTGTTTTAACAACTAACGGTACGGGTTAGGGTGTGCCACCTTTTGCCTTAATCGATGGAGAGCGACCTTGCCTCTGCGTAGCACTTTCACGCGTTTCTTTCAGTTGGAAGCTGCCAGCGGTCTATTACTGATCGCCGCGGCCATTCTGGCTTTGATCATCAACAACTCGCCGTTGTCGTGGTTGTATAACGGCCTGCTCGACACCCCGGTGGTGGCGCAGATCGGTGCGTTGAAGATCGCCAAACCCCTGCTGCTGTGGATCAACGACGGCCTGATGGCGCTGTTTTTCCTGCTGATCGGCCTCGAAGTGAAGCGCGAAGTGCTTGACGGACAGCTGTCGAAACCGTCGCAGATCGTCCTGCCCGGCGCAGCGGCAATTGGCGGTATGCTGGTGCCGGCGCTGATCTACTGGTTCCTCAACCGCCACAATCCGGCGGCCCTCGATGGCTGGGCGATCCCGACCGCGACAGACATCGCCTTCGCCCTTGGCGTGCTGGCTTTGCTCGGCAAGCGCGTACCGGTGTCGCTGAAGTTGTTCCTGATGACCCTGGCGATAATCGATGACCTCGGCGCCATCGTGATCATCGCAATCTTCTACTCCGGTGAACTATCGACCCTGTCGCTGGGCCTGGCGGCGGCGTGCATCGCGTCACTGGTGGCGATGAACCGGCTCGGGGTGGTCAAGCTCGGGCCGTACATGATCATCGGTCTGATTCTATGGGTCTGCGTATTGAAGAGCGGCGTCCACGCCACGCTGGCCGGTGTGACGCTGGCATTCTGCATCCCGCTGCGCACGAAAAACGCCGAGCCTTCGCCGCTGCTGACACTCGAACACGCGCTGCATCCGTGGGTCGCTTACGGCATTCTGCCGCTGTTCGCCTTCGCCAACGCCGGCCTGTCGCTGAGCGGCGTGACCGTCGAAAGCTTCACCCATCATGTGCCGATGGGCATTGCCGTCGGCCTGCTGCTGGGCAAGACCGTCGGTGTGTTCGGCCTGACCTGGCTCGCGGTCAAAATCGGTATCGCTTCCCTGCCCCAAGGCGCCAACTGGGGCCAGGTGTTGGGCGTGGCGATCCTCTGCGGCATTGGCTTCACCATGAGCCTGTTTGTCGGCTCCCTGGCCTTCGTGCCCGGCGTCAGCGAGTTTGCCGGGATGGATCGGATGGGCATTTTGACCGGCTCGCTATTCGCTGCGTTGATTGGTTATGCGGTGACGGCGGCGGCGAGTCGAAAGAACACAGCGCGGCTTTCTTGATCTCTAGCGAACAATCCCTACGCCTTTAGAGACGCGTCCTACAGCCACAGATTTCCCGCTTCGTTAACGTCGTGCAGCCCCTTTCGAGGGGTTGCCGATGCATGAACGAAAGGACAATCAGTGGCTGGTCAA
The DNA here is from genome assembly GCF_049896625.1 of Pseudomonas sp. TWP3-1. Taxonomy (NCBI): domain Bacteria; kingdom Pseudomonadati; phylum Pseudomonadota; class Gammaproteobacteria; order Pseudomonadales; family Pseudomonadaceae; genus Pseudomonas; species Pseudomonas sp. TWP3-1. The sequence goes on along the minus strand of NZ_JAFCUQ010000013.1, from coordinate 69,720 downwards.
AAGGACATTCCCCGGATCCCCAAACCCGGTGAGGGCGACGGACATTTCGTCACCCACCGCTATATGACGGCCAGCGAACTGGCCGAGCGCGAACAACGTCAAAACACCTATGACGCCATGCTGGCACGGCAGGAAGCTTTCGAGCGCAGCCGCGAGATAGCGGCGAAAAAGCCTGCGCCGGAGCGCGCCGGGTGCGTGTTTGCCAAGTCCTGCAAACTGCCGGACGCGATCATTGATTACTCGAATCCTTCAGGGATGGTGCCGACCGATAGCCTGAAAGACTACGGCGAAATCGCCTGGCTCGGCGCCCGCGAAGTGGATGAAGCGGGCCTGCTGAACCTGGAAGCGATCAGTGGCAGCACCGTTCCATTGGAACTCGGCAGGCTCGCCCTGCGAACCCCGGCGCTCGCAACATCAAACATTGCAGCGCTCGGCGCAGGCGGAGCCGCTGCACTCGCCGGTCTGGTCGCTTTGTTCTGGGCGCCACCCCTTGGCGACAGCGCCCTCTATACCGAAGAGCAACTGCGCAGTCTGAAACAGGCGCGGACACGCGTTCGCCTGAGGATCGAACAACAGGCTGACGGCACCCTCAAGGGCTATGGTTTCTACACGGGTAAGAATCGCGACTGGGAAATGGTCGATGTGGTGCATTTCACGCCACGCGACAGCCGCTTTGTTGCAGACCTTGGCGAAGGTATTGAACTGATCTGGACACCCGCCGTGGACGGCGCCGACATCCTCGGCATCCCCGCCCTCGAAGCGGCTCCGCAAGCGCCGCATATCTGGGTGTATCCACCGACGAAAGCGGCGGACGGGATTCTGGTTAATCCGGTTTATCCGCCGGAGTACAAGGATTTCATACTGGTTTTTCCGGTGGGATCGGGGGTGCGGCCGCTTTATATTGTTGTTAACACTCGGGCGAAGGGCACCGCAGAGGCGGGACACACCTATCATCCGGCCCCAGAAACGGAGGAAATCACCGCATTTCCTGACTTGAAAAGAGCAAAAAAGAAAACACCTTTCAACGGTGGGCTTCGTGATCGCTGGATCAATGCAAAGGGCCGAATAATCTACGAATGGGACTATCTGCATGGAGAACTTGAAGCCTACCGCTCAAGTGATGGCAGCCACTTGGGTTCCTTCGACCACATAACCGGCGAGCAAATAGATCCGCCAAAAAAGAACCGCAGTATCAAAAAATACTTGTGAGGAATACATGGGACTCAAAGCCAGACTTGAGTGGTACGACAAGAAAACCGAGATAGGGGAAGGAGAAGAGTTATCCAAAGATTTTGGTGACGATGGCTCTTTGATCGAAGCATTGGGGCTGCCGATCGCCAATAACATCAACATTGGCGGATTTAATGTTAAAAACGAATGGATCGATGTTCTCCAGACCCACTTCAAGCATGCAATCGAATTTTCGTCTTACGACTACCAGATATCGTTTGTCTATCGCGATCGTTGGTAGGAATCAAAAAAAAACCCGACCAGTCACCTGATCGGGATTTTCTTGCACCGCTTGCTCCCGCTTAATGCGAAGACGCTATGAATACAGCGAAACCTGGTAAAACGTAAGGATAGGTAATGGAACTACGTCTTGAGTTAATGCCACCACAGCTCGATGAATCGGCCGTAACGGAGCTCGCAGAACTTGCAGCCGAGATTGATGGTGGATGTGAACACCAAACCGTCGTTAAGTTAGCAGAGTTCAATCGGCGGGCAATGACAAACCTGAGGTTCATAGACTTTCAGGGCATATATGGAGGGCAGGATCACGACACATGGGTCCGTCAGATTCTCGCTCAACCCTATGAGAAACACCTGACAGACATCACCGTGCCTGAGCTGGTAGAGCTCGCTCGAAGGATTATGGAATGTGATGGCGCTGAGCACGCAATTGGCTTTTGGTTGAACATGCTTGAACTCAACCTGCCCAACGAACGAATCAGTGACCTTATTTACTGGCCTGGGGAGTATTTCGGCGACGGAGACAACATGCGGGAGCTGACACCGGAGCAAGTGATCGATATTGCTTTGAAGGAACAGGGCTCTGCTAGAAATTACATCACACCGTCGACCTGACCTCCCACACGACAACAAGTCGAACAATCCCCACGTCTTTAGAGACGCGTCCTACAGCCACAGATTTCCCGCTTCGTTAACGTCGTGCAGCCCCTTCCGAGGGGTTGCCGATGCATGAACGAAAGGACAATCAGTGGCTGGTCAAAAGGACATTCCCCGCATCCCCAAACCCGGTGAGGGCGACGGACATTTCGTCACCCACCGCTATATGACGGCCAGCGAACTGGCCGAGCGCGAACAACTTCAAAACACCTATGACGCCATGCTGGCACGGCAGGAAGCTTTCGAGCGCAGCCGCGAGATAGCGGCGAAAAAGCCTGCGCCGGAGCGCGCCGGCTGCGTGTTTGCCAAGTCCTGCAAACTGCCGGACGCGATCATCGATTACTCGAATCCTTCGGGGATGGTGCCGACTGACAGCCTGAAGGACTACGGCGATCTGATCCTGCTGGGCGCCCGCGAGGCCGATGAAAACGGCGGAGTTCCTCTCACGAAGATCAGCGGTACCGCCATTCCGGCAGGTTTGGGCACTTTCGCGCTTGCCGGTGAGGCGTTCAAGGCATTGCCTACCATAGCTTCCGCTGCGGTTATCACACCTTTGGTCGGGCTGGTGGCGTTGTTCATGCCGTCGAGCCTGGATGACAGCGCGCTCTATACCGACGACCAACTGCTCGCCCTCAAACAAGCCCGCAGCCGCGTACGCCTGCGCGTCGAACAACAAACCGACGGCAGCCTGAAAGGCTACGGCTTCTACACCGGCAAGAATCGCGACTGGGAAATGGTCGATGTGGTGCAGTTCACCGAGCACGGCAACCGGTTCATCGCCAACCTTGGCGAAGGCATCGAACTGATCTGGACGCCTGCTGTGGATGGCTCAGACATCCTCGGCATCCCCGCCCTCGAAGCGGCTCCGCAAGCGCCGCATATCTGGGTTTATCCGCCGACGAAGGCGGCGGACGGGATTCTGGTTAATCCGGTTTATCCGCCGGAGTACCGGGATTTCATATTGGTTTTTCCGGTGGGATCAGGAGTTCGGCCGGTTTACATTGTGGTGAATTTGTCACATGGCGACTACCACCAAAAACCCAACAACTTGCCTGCATATCCCGATGCCCGCTGGGCTACTCCAAAAACGCCAATAAAAGGTGGTGGTGGGTTACGTCCGCGCTGGAAAGATAGAGGCGGCATAATTTATGAATGGGACTTTCGACATGGGGCAATTGAAAAATACACAAAGCGTGGAAAACATTTGGGTGAGTTCAACCACGAAACAGGAGAACAGACGAAACCAGCGGATCCGACGAGGTGGGTAGAACCATGACACATCGAATAATGGGAGTTAAAACGGGGGAGGATTTTCCTCTCTATGAGCAGACCATCTCCATCGCTACTTTGGACCTGAAGCGAATTATGGGTTGGAGGGATGATGAGGATTCTCTGCATGACTACAAACTGACGTCACAACAGATTATTGATATTGAAAAAGCATGCGCCTTGAGTCTTCCGCCAGATCTTGACTTGTACCTAACATCACAACTCTGAGCGGACTGATACTCACTGACATCGAAAGCTTGAACAAACAAAAACCCCGACCAGTCACCTGATCGGGGTTTTCTTTTACCGCTCGTTCCCGCTTAGTGCGAAACGCGGCTGGTCCCGTCAACAGTCGAAATCCGTACCCGCTCGCCAACGCGGAACACTTCATTTTCCTGAACCTGCTGCACGTAGGCGCGCATGCTGCCGTCGTCTTCGCGCACGGTGATTTCCACGCCTTGCGTGCGGGTCAGGCCTTCTTCGGTAGCCGAACCCAGCAGACCACCGGCCACTGCGCCGATCACCGCTGCAACGATACTGCCGCGACCACCGCCGATGGCGCTGCCGCCAACGCCGCCGACCACTGCACCGGCTGCGCCGCCAATCGGAGTCTTGGTGCCTTCGATTTTTACCGGTCGCAGGGATTCGATGGTGCCCATGCGAATCGACTGCACACGACGCGCTTCGTCACGGGAATAGGAGTCACCGGTCAGGCTCGATTGGCAGCCAGTGAGCAACATCGCCATCGTGGAAAAAGAAGCAACCAGCAGAACAGACTTACGCATAGCATCAACTCCAAAGGACAGGTATTCATTAAACTCCGCAGCTTGGCGCGTGTCACGGCGCTGCGCGGATAAAATGGGTTTCATTCAGGCCTGGTACAGGGCCTTGCACGAAGTCACCCAACAGTAGCGCCAAATTCGACAACCTGCACCGTTGCGAGCCGCTGTTAAGGCTATCCCGCTCGGTAGACTGCTCAGGGTGCCAGTCGTTCAAGAATCCAGTTGGTGCCCTGCGAGCGGTAGTTGAGGCGATCATGCAGGCGGCTCGAACGGCCCTGCCAGAACTCGATGCGCTCAGGCAGCAAACGGTACCCGCCCCAATGTTGCGGGCAGTCGGGCTGGGTATCGCTGAAGCGTTGCTCGGTAGCCTTGAGCAGATCTTCCAGTTCACCACGGCCGTTGATCACCCGGCTCTGCGGTGAAGCCCAGGCGCCGAGACGGCTGCCCAGCGGGCGTACCTGATAATAAGCATCGGACTCTTCAGGCGTGACCTTGACCACCCGCCCCTCGATGCGCACCTGACGTTCCAGCGTCGGCCAGAAGAACGTCATGGCGGCAAACGGATTGGCCGCCAGATGCTGACCCTTGGCGCTTTCGTAGTTGGTGAAGAACGTGAAGCCCTGCGCGTCCAGGCCCTTGAGCAGCAGAATGCGACAATGCGGACGCCCGTCCGCATCGACCGTGGCCAAGGTCATGGCATTGGCCTCCACCGGCGCCTGTTCGGTTTTCACCGCGTCGGCGAACCACTGGTGAAACAGCGCGAACGGCTCGGCCGGGGCTTGCGCCTCGGTCAGGCCATCACGGGTGTAATCACGACGCATATCTGCCAGGGCCTGGGTCATGGCGCATTCCTTTTCGTTAGCGGATTACTTCTTCGCGGCATCGGCAGCGGCGACTTTCTTGTCGGTCGCGGCGGCTTTGGCTGGAGCGGTCTTTTTCGCTGGCGCTTTGGCCGGGGCCTTCTTGGCTGGAGCCTTGGCTGCGGCCTTCTTCGCTGGAGCCTTTTTCGTGGCTGGCACAGCGGCTTTCTTGACGGCCGGTGCCGGGGTCACTGGTTTGGCGACTGGCTTGACGTCCTGCGCAGCGACCATGGTCACTGGTTTCGGGGCTGGCATGTTGTACTTGCTGAGCAGCGCAACCATGGTGTTTTGCGGGGTTACCAGCAATTCGACTCGACGATTCAGGGCACGGCCTTCAACGCTGTCGTTGGCCGCACGCGGCGCTTCGGAACCCATGCCACGCAACATCAGGCGATCACGCTGCAAGCCGCTGAGACGGAAAATCGCCGCGATGGCCTGGGCACGCTCCTGGCTCAATTTAGTGTTGGCCGGTGCCGCGCCAGAGCTGTCGCTGTGACCGAGCACCAGTACCGCGGTTTTCGGATCGGCTTCAAGGATTTTTGCCACGCGCGTGAACGGGCCAAGGGTGACCGGCAGCAGCATGGCCGGGCGGTCCGGGTTGAACGAGCCTTCGACCGGCGCAGTCACCACCAGCACGTTGTCACGGCGCTCGAGCTGCAGATTGCTGTCCTTGATCGCGGTACGCAGACGCGGCTCGTAATCGTCAAGCCAGGCTTGGGTAACTTTCGGATCCGGCATCGGCACGACTTTGGCGGTCGGCTGATCTTTACCACCGAACGGCCACCACCATTTGCCACCGGCGTCGGCTTCAGCCTTGGCGACGGCGACCGGTTGGGCTTCGGGTTTCACTTCAGGCTTGGCATCGGCCTTTGCTGTGTCGTCCGAACCAAACGGCCAGTACCAAGGATTGCTGCTTTCAGCCTTGGCCACAGGCGCGGTAGCGGCAGGCTTCAGCGGAGCCGGAGTCGCTGCTGGCTCTTTGGCCGCGACCTTGTCGGAAGAACCGAACGGCCACCAGCTGCCGCCATCGGCGTCATTCGCTGGGGTCTGAGCACAACCGGTAATCGCAAAACACAGGGCCAGGGCGAGAGTTTGTTTGGACGACATTGGAAACCCACAAAATGAAGTAAAGGAAAATCAGAGCACTTTCGCCCGGATAAACAGACGCTTTGAATCGAAAAACTGCATGAGGTTCCGGCCCTGGAGCCTCAGTTGAAACTTTACAGACAAGTGGCAAGTACCCGCGCAAGCTTCTGCGCACGCGGATCCATCAAAACGTATGGCCCAAGGGTATTTGTCACGAAACCGAAGGCGACATCATGCTCCGGATCAGCAAAACCGATGGACCCGCCCGCCCCCGGGTGACCGAACGCGCGCGGGCCGAGGCCGTAAGTCGCGTTTGGCACGTCAGGTTGATCGAGCATGCAGCCGAGGCCGAAGCGTGTCTGCGTCAGTAAAGTCTTGTCTGCGCCGAGGCTGTGTTCGCGGGTCAGCTCGTCGAGCATTTCGCTTTCCAGCAGGCTGCCATCGAGCAGACCGGCGTAGAACCCGGCCAGACTGCGCGCATTGCCGTGGCCGTTGGCCGCCGGTTGCTGCATGCGCCGCCATTCCGCTTTGTTGGTGCTGGTGAGCACTGAAGGCGGATTGGTGAAGGCACGGGTAGTCATGGCAGTCGGTTCGCGCATGGTCACTTGCAACAGGCGCTGGGCCGCGGCGTCGCCGCTATTGCCCTTGCCGCGGGCGATGTGGGCCACGCGGTGGAATTCTTCGTCAGCCAGGCCGACATGGAAATCCAGCCCCAGCGGTTTGGCCACTCGCGCGACGATCGATTCGCCCGGCCCACGGCCATCAGCGCGACGCAACAATTCGCCGACCAGCCAACCGTAAGTGATCGCGGCATAACCATGACCAGTACCCGGCGTCCACCATGGCGCTTCGGCCGCGAGGGCATCGACCATGGTTTGCCACTCGTACAAGGCTTCTGGCGCCAGCAGTTCACGCAGGGCTGGCAGTCCGGCCTGGTGGCAGAGCAATTGGCGCAGGGTTACAGATTCTTTGCCGGCAGCAGCGAATTCCGGCCAATAACGAGCGACCGGAGCGTCGAGTTGCAGCTTGCCTTCGGCGACCAGTTGCAGCGCGGTGACGGCAGTGAAAGTCTTGGTACAGGAGAACAGATTGGCGATGGTATCGCTGTGCCAGGCCTCGGCGCCGTCCTTGTCGGACGTGCCGGCCCAGAGGTCGAGTACAGTTTCCCCGCCAACCTGAATGCACAAGGCTGCACCGCGTTCCTGGGGATCTTCGAACAGTGCGGCGAAAGCTTCGCGCACTGCTTCGAACTGAAGCTCGTAATGTCCCTGAATCTGCACCCGCAACTCCCCTTCGAAAACGCTCTACAAAGTGGCCCGCATTGTTCCAGCCCTTGAGGGTTTTGGGAACAGCTGTGGGCCGGGCGGTCGCAGGCCTGAGCCTGCGCCATTTGTGATCAGTGGCCTTTGCCCGAATGCCCACCGACGTGCCCGGCACCCTGCCCCGGGCCCTTTCCGGCGTCGGCTTTGCGTCCGCCCTCGGCGTCGTGGCTGGCCTTGTCGGCGGTCTGCGCGGCTTTTTCAGCTTCTTTCGCCAACTGATCGACCGTCGCCAGATTGCTCTTGCGCACTGCCTCGACAAAGCTCTGGAACGGCAGATCGGTCACGCCCACCAGGCCAAAGTGGCCATTCTCGCCATCGAGCAAACGCCCGGTCACTGGTTGATCGAGATACTGGAACCAGTGCACGCCGACAATCGACGGTTCACTCAAGGCATGCTTGAGGAAGTTCGCATAGGCCGCGCCACGATCTTCTTCTTTGGCCAATTGCGTCACGCCGCCCCAGAACGGACCACGATCAGTCGAGCCGAAGTTGAACTCGGTGATCAGCACCGGTTTGTCCAGATTGCGCAGCACGGCGAAGTCGTAACCGTCCTGCGGTTGCAGGGTGTACATGTTGAAACTCAGCACGTCGCAATATTGCGCACAGGCGTTCACGGCTTCCGGGGTGCTGCTGGCGAAGCGGCCGCCGAGCAGCAACTGATTCGGTGCGTGCCATTTCAGCGAGTCGGAAATGGTCTTGAAGTAGGTATCGGCAAATACCTGCTGGAAGTATTTGAAGTCGGCTTCGATTTCCGGGTGTTCGGCGCTCGGCAGCGGCGGCACGAAGCCCGGATCTTCCATTAATTCCCACGCCGGCAGATCGATGCCCCAAGCCTTGGACAATCCCGCCTGATTGCGGTACTTGTCGCGCAACTGCTTGAGGAACGCACGCTTGGCCGGCACGTCGGTGGTCATCTTCAAGGTGCCATAAGCCAGCGCATAACGGGCTTTCGGATCGTCGCCCGCGCCGGCCCAGGCCAGCTCGTTGTCGGCGAAGTAACCGATCAGCCACGGATCGTCGCGGTGATCGCGGGCGGCGATGGCCACGGCGCGTTCGGTGGCCATGGCGAAGCGCGGGTCGAACGGATCAGGCATCGCCCCCCACCAGTCGTTGCCGGTGCTGATGCTGGTGTAGTCGCCGACGATCGACAGCGGCAAGGTGTAAGGCACGCGTTCGGCGTCGCCGAGCGTTTCCTCACTCCAGTTGCCTACGGTGTTGAAACCCCAGGCTTGCAAGCGATCAAGGGTGTGATGGGTCCAGCGCGGTTCGTCGAACGTGGCTTTGCACGGCGCGGCGGCGGGCGGCTGAGGTGTCGCAGTCTTGGCCGACTCGGCGACTCCGGCATTCGGTTGTTCAGACGCGGCCACCGGCTCGGCGGCGTTGACCGCCGTTTCCTCGACCGCGCTGGCCTCGGCCGCTGCGGCAACCCCGGCCTTGCTGTCGCTATCGGATTTGCACGGTTCGCCATACAGGCGTTGCAGGTTGGCGCCGTAGAAATCGTACCAGCGCCCGGCGTTATAGCTGCGCCCCTGATCGACGCCGTTGCCGCCACGGTTGTCGCCTTCGCCGAAGTGGCTGGCCAGTGGCTCATCGGCTTTGGGCAGTGATTCGAACATCCACTCGCGCCCGGCCACGAAAGTCTGGTTGACCTCAGGGCTGACGGTATTCACGCCAAGGGAATAGAACGGATGGCCTTCCGGCGTCACCAGATACCAGCGGCCGTCACGTTTTTCCGTACGGAAGAAGCCGCTGGCCTTGAACGCCGGGCCTTTGCTCCAGCCGCCAAACTTGTCCAGCGAGGATTTTTCGCGCTCGGCCAGCCAGGTTTTCAGCTGTTGCTGTTCTTTGCTGGCGGCGGATTTCAGTTGTTCGTCACTGGCGACTTTTTCCGGCCACTTGCTGCGGGTCGACTGACCGTAGGCGTCGACCAGATTGCCATACGCAGCTTTGATCACCGCATCGCCGTCCTGCACGCCGAAGCGCTCGAGCAGCAGACTCTGCGCGGCTTTCGGTTGATCCATCCACAGGCTGACCGACACCACATTGCTGCGATCCAGTTCACCGCTGCTGCTTGCCAGCAAAATCCGCTGTCCATCGAGGGTGATCGGCATCGGCGGCCCGGCCTTCATCCCCTGGCTGAGCGGCGAGTTCGCAACCAATGGCACCAGCAACGTCTGCGCCGGGCCAGCCGGCAGATCGACGCGGCTGACCAAGGTCTTGCCATCGTTGCTCTGAATCTGCACGTAAACCGTCACCGCCCAGTTCATCGCACTCTGCACACGCAGACTCATCATCCCCGACTGCGACCAGTCCCACGCACCAGTCTGCGGCGTCAGACGCAAGGTTGGCCGCTCGACCGGATTGAACGTGACCCGGCGCAGCACTTCGCCCTCGGCGGTCTGCTCGGCATTGGCCTGTGGCAGATCGGCGTTTTCGGTGACCACTTTGACCACATCGGCCGGGCGCACAAAGTTGAACAGCGTCTGCTGAGCGGCAGGCGCTGCCAGCAGAGGGGCGGCGAAGATCAAGGCAAAAACGGCAGGCAGCGAACGGCGGATCATAAGAACGGAGTTCTCCCTAACGACCAACAATGGCCAATGGAAAAGCGATGGCAGAGAGATAGACAACGCGGCGGGCAAAACTGCCCACCGATGTCTCAGGATATTTCACGACGGAAAGGAGGCAATGCATTGAGGATCGCCTTGCCATAGCGCTGGGTGACCAGCCGCCGATCAAGCAAGGTGATGGTGCCGCGATCTTCTTCGGTGCGCAGCAGTCGGCCGCAGGCCTGAACCAGTTTCAGCGAGGCATCCGGCACCGAGATCTCCATGAACGGATTGCCGCCACGGGCTTCGATCCACTCGGCCAGCGCGGCTTCGACCGGATCGTCCGGCACCGAGAACGGGATCTTCGCGATCACTACGTGCTCGCAATAGGCGCCGGGCAAGTCGACGCCTTCGGCAAAACTGGCGAGGCCGAACAGTACGCTGGAATCGCCGCCATCGACCCGCGCCTTGTGCTTGTTCAGGGTTTCCTGTTTCGACAGGTTGCCTTGAATGAACACTTGCTTGCGCCAGTCACGGTCGAGGCCGTCGAACACGTCCTGCATCTGTTTGCGTGAAGAGAACAGCACCAGCGTGCCGCGCGAGCCTTCGACCAGATCCGGCAGATCACGAATGATCGCCGCGGTGTGCGCGGCGGCATCGCGCGGATCGGCCTTCAGATCCGGCACCCGCAGCACGCCGGCATCAGCATGATGGAACGGGCTCGGCACGACAGCGGTGACAGCTTTTTTCGGCAGACCGGCGCGCATGCGGAAGCGGTCGAAGGTGCCCAAGGCAGTAAGAGTCGCCGAGGTCACCAGACAGCCATACGCCACGTTCCACAGATTGCGCCGGAGCATTTCCGCCGCAAGGATCGGGCTGGCATTGACCTCGATGTCGAACAGCGAACCGCTTTCAGCCAAGGTCAGCCAACGCGCCATCGGCGGGTTGTCTTCCGGGTCTTCGACGGTGAACGCCGTCCACAACTCCCAATTGCCGGAGGCGCGCGACAGCAGGCTGCCGAACAGCGGATACCATTCCTCGGCCTGATTGCTGGCGATGCCGATGTTGACCTCGCCGTCCATGCCTTCCTTGAGCAGGTCGGTAAGACGCGTAAACAGATCGGTGAGACGGGAAAAGCCCTTTTTCAGCTCGATGCCCATTTCGCGCATATGGTCAGGGATCACCCCGCCGACAAAGCGGTGGCGCGGCCGCTCGCGGCCTTCGACGTCTTCACCGGGCTTGAAATCGGCGACCTGCTCGCAGGCACTGAACATGAATTGCTGCTGAGTCTTGATCTCGCGCGCCAGCTCCGGCACTTGCTCGATCAACTTGCCCAGATCACCCGGCAGCGGATGCTGGGCGAGCAATTTGGTGAGGTTCTTGGCGGTGGTTTCCAGCCAGTCGGCGGTCGAGCGCAGGCGCGTGTAGTGGGCGAAGTGACCGATGGCCTTGTCCGGCAAATGGTGGCCTTCGTCAAACACGTAAATGGTGTCGCGCGGATCGGGCAACACTGCCCCGCCACCGAGGGCCAGGTCGGCCAGCACCATGTCGTGGTTGGTGACGATCACGTCAACCTTGCCCATGCCTTCGCGGGCCTTGTAGAAGGCGCACTGGCCGAAGTTCGGGCAATGGCGGTTGGTGCACTGGCTGTGATCGGTGGTCAGGCGCGCCCAGTCGGCGTCTTCCAGCGCGGTCGACCAACTGTCGCGGTCGCCGTCCCACTTATTGCCGGCGAGCTTCTCGATCATGCTGGTGAACAGCTTCTGACTGGCCTCGTCGACCTCGATCTTGAAGCCTTCTTCTTCGAACAGCTGCGCGGTGGCGGTTTGTGCGTGGCCTTCCTGCAGCAACATGTCGAGTTTGGACAAGCACATGTAACGGCCACGGCCCTTGGCCAGGGCGAAGGTGAAATTCAGCCCGCTGTTGCGCATCAGGTCGGGCAGATCCTTGTAGACGATCTGCTCTTGCAGGGCGACGGTCGCGGTGGCAATCACCAGACGCTTGCCGGCGGCTTTGGCCGTAGGAATCGCCGCCATGCTGTAGGCCACGGTCTTGCCGGTACCGGTGCCGGCTTCCACCGCGACAATCGCGGGGTCGCCACTGCGCCGGCCTTCGTCGTCGGTGTCGATATCCCCGAGGACTTTGGCGATTTCGGCGATCATCAGGCGCTGGCCGTAACGCGGTTTGAGGCTCTTGGCTTCAAGAAAACGCGAATAGGCGCCCTGGATCGTGGTTTTGAGTTCAGTGCTGATCATGTGTCGTCGGGCGCAAAAACGCTGGATAAATTTTCAGTGGTTCGGATCGGCGGCTATCATACCCCGCGAATCGATCCTGCGCAGAACGGAGTACCCCAATGACACCTTTTAGCATCGTTTATCCGATCCATTTGCTGGCGGCGCTGGTGTGGGTCGGCGGCATGTTTTTCGCCTGGATGGTCTTGCGCCCCGCGGCTATGAAGGCTCTGGACGGCCCCGCCCGACTGACGCTGTGGGTGCAAGTGTTTCAAGGTTTTTTCCGTTGGGTGTGGGTCGCGGTGATCGTGTTGCCGATCAGCGGCGTGGGCATGTTGCATTTGCAGGGCGTCGGATTTGAGACCGCGCCGAAATATGTGCAGGTGATGATCGGGCTGTACATCGTCATGACGGCGCTGTTCATCCGGATTCAGGGCTTGATGCTGCCGGAGTTGCGCGTGGCGGTTGAAGCGAAGGACTGGCCGGCGGGTGCGGCGGTGCTCGGGCGGATTCGGCGGGTGGTGGGGATTAATTTGTTGGTGGGGGTGGTGTTGGTGGCGATGGCTGGTGCGCGGCCGATGTTTTGACAATCAAAAGCAAAAGCCCCTCACCCTAGCCCTCTCCCGGAGGGAGAGGGAACTGATTGGGGGATATTCAGGAAGTACGCCGACTTGAATGAAATCTGCCGAATCCATAATCGCCACGATTTTTCAGGTCTATGTTTGACGCCAGACACTTCGGTCGGCCCCCTCTCCCTCCGGGAGAGGGCTGGGGTGAGGGCAAGCGTCTAGAGGCGTTGCACGGTCACAGAACCCGCCGCACCCGCAGGCCCCGGCTGCCCATCCACCCCAGGCTTGCCACTCTTGCCACCATCGGCCCGATAAACCACACATCCCTTGGACTTGCCCCCCGCCCCCGGCTTACCGCCCGGACCCGCCGCGCCACCGGCACCGCCAGCGACGTCAACCTTGATCAATTCCGCCGGGAAATCACGCGGCACTTCCAGTCGCACCAACGCGCCCGCAGCACCCGGCTGGCCATCGCTGCCGTTGCTACCATCGAACCCGCGACCTGCCTGGCCCCAAGTGCAACCCGGCTCCTGGCCATTCGCGCCGTCGAGTCCGACAAAACCCGGCGCCCCGGTGCCGCCTCGGGCATCCACCAACAACAGCGGCGCTTTCAACGCCTTGAATTGCAGGTTCAGATTGCGCCCCGAGCGCGCGGCCTTCAGATAAGTCCCCGGCGCACCGCGCGCGGTGATCTGGCTGCCTTCGCTCAACTCGGCACGCACAACCTTCATGTCCAGCGCCTGTTCACTCGGCACAATGGCAATCCGCGCCTCATGGCCCAGACGCAATTCACCCACATTCAGCTCAGTGACATTCGACGGAACCAGCAGCGTGCCGTAATCGGCGACTTCGAGTCTTTCCAGCTGCAGGGTGCTGGCGGTGTTGGGCAAACGCATCAGCGAGTTGGTTTCAACACTGACCACTTGAGCACAGGCCAAAGGGCTGATGAATGCAGCGAGCAGGCAAAGTTTACGCATGGGAAGCCTCCGGAGCGGCCGGGGCCGGGATGGTTTGCAAGTGGAAAACGCCGAACAGCAGAATTCGGCCACGATCGCGCCACGGATGCGGACGACCTTTGAGGCTGCGATTGCACAGCAGCACTTCGAATACATGGATCAGCAACAACAGACCGCCAGCCAGATTGACCAGCAGGTGCAGCGGATGGACAAATGGCACCAGTTGATTGACCAGCACCACACAACAGAACAGCAGGGTCAACAACCGCCCCAGTCCCCAGAAAACCTTCATACGCGCCCCCGTGTTGCGAATTATTCTTTGGGCGCACAGTAAACGCTTCTGCGGGCGATAAGCCAGAGGCAAAAATAAAAATCCCTTACGATCGCCAGAAGGCTGCCGGCACGCCGATGATCGGCGCCCGACAGCTCTAGCCTGCGTACTACAGACAAATCCTAACGATTGATGTGCAACTCTACCCGACGGTTTTGCGAACGCCCCTCGTCAGTGGCGTTATCAGCAACCGGTTCGCTTTCACCGCGCCCTTCACTGGTCAGCTTGCTCGGCGACAGCCCCTGGCTCAGCAAATATTCAGCCACGCTGCTCGCGCGACGTTCGGACAATGCCTGGTTATAAGCATCCGAGCCTTTGCTGTCGGTGTGACCGACGACCTTGATACTCACCACATCGGCGTTACGCAGTTTATCCATCAGCGTATCCAGCTGCGCCTTGGCCGAAGGTGTGAGGTCGGACTTGTCGAAATCGAACAGCACGTTGCCCGCATCGCTCAAGGTGATGACTTCGGTTTGCTGCACGGGTTCGACCTTTTTCTCGACGACCGGGTATTGCGGCAGCGGACAGCCACGGTGGTCGACCGGGGTGTTTTCCGGGGTGTCGGGGCAACGATCGCGGCGGTCAAATACGCCATCGTCATCTTCATCGCCATCCTGGGCGTAGCAGATCAGTCCGCCGGTGAGGATCCCCAGCGCTGCGCCGCCGCCGGCCCATCCGGCACTTTCGATCGCGCCGAGACCGCCACCGACCAGTCCGCCAATGACGCTGCAGATCGGCCAGGTACGTTGATTGAGGGGGGCAGAACCATCGCTGTGGGTGGCGCAACCGGTCAACAGGCTGCTCAGCAGCACAACCGGCAAGACGGACCTTGAGAGAACACTCATTTGGGAAAGCTCCTGTGTCACCGGCCCATACCGGTTACACAGGAGTAAAGACCCGCATCCGCGACTGCACAAGGCGCGGATGCGAGGGAGGCTTAGCGGTCGATTTTGATCTCCGTGCGACGGTTGAGTGCGCGACCGTCGGCAGTTTTGTTATCAGCGACTGGCTGGCTCTCACCGGCACCGGCCACCGAAACGAAGCTGCTGCGCGGCACGCCACTCTGGATCAGGTATTCCACTACCGAGTGTGCGCGGCGATCCGACAGTTTCTGGTTGTAAGCATCGCTGCCGACGCTGTCGGTGTGACCGGTCACGGTCAACTGCGCAGTCGAGGATTCCTGTTTCAGGCGCGTGGCGACTTTATCGAGCACTTGCTTGTCGGCGCCGGTCAGCGTGGCTTTGTCGAACTGGAAGTGAACATCGCGGATGACGATGGTTTCTTCCTTGACCACCACAGCTTCTTCGACCACTGGCGCAGGCACTGGTGGTGGGCAGCCGTCGGCATCGACTTGCACGCCTTTCGGAGTGCCCGGGCACTTGTCGCGGCTGTCCGGCACGCCATCACCGTCTTCGTCGCCATCACCGTGTACCCAGCAGTAAGCCGCCGCTGTACCGCCGACAACCAACGCGCCGTAACCGGCCCACGCGGCGCTCTCCGTCGCACCGAGGCCCGCGCCGATAACACCACCGACTGCCGCACAGGTCGGCCAGTCGGTTTTCTGCAAACCTGCGCAACCAGTCAACACACTGGTTAGCAGAACCAAGGGTAATGCTGTCCGAACTATGCTCATCTAGTTTTCTCCTGAGGGATCGGCTTAAAACCGATTCAGGGAGTAAAGACCGGAGTTTTAATCTCCGCCAGCAATAGGCCACCGCGGTTTGCGCGCGTGTTCACAGGACTTCGACGCATTTGTTGCAAACCGGCGTGACAGCGCACTTTGCCGACGCGGTCAGGCAGGCTAGTCTTGGCGGTCTGATTGAGGATCTTCGATGACCGTTGCCATTTCTCCCCGCACGCCGCAGCAGGCGCTGGCCGCTTTGCTCGATCGCTACGCCCCGGCGCGCCTGCTGTTGATCGGCGCCAGTGAATTTCCGGCGCTGGCAGCTTTTAAAGAGGCGCATCCGGACACTTGCGTAGCGTATGCCTCGCCTGGCGCCCTGCCCGCCGAGCTGGCGGCGCAGCGATTTGATCTGGCGCTGGTGGTCGATTGCCTGGAGCATCTGCCCAAGCGCGACGGTTTGCATCTGTTGGGCGGGATCCGCAACCTCAACGCCAGTCGCATTGCGGTGCTGGCGGATCTGTCGCCCAGTGGCTGGCAGGAAACCGATTTCTATTCGCTGGCGCTGCAAGCCAGCGAACGCTTTCAGCGCGAAGAACAAGTGCTGACGCTGTTCACCTACGATCTGCTTGACTACAAACAAGTCCCCGACTGGCTCAACTCAAGGTTCTGGGCCAATCCGGAAAACTTCGGGAAATACTGGTGGTAATGTGATGAGTACAGCCATTTGCCCTTGTGGCAGCGGCAATCTGCTGGATGCCTGCTGCGGCCATTATCACGCCGGCCTGCCGGCCCCGTGCGCCGAAGCGCTGATGCGCTCGCGCTACAGCGCCTACGTGCTGGGGCTGATCGATTATCTGGTGGCGACCACCCTGCCCGCGCAGCAATCCGGGCTGGATCGCCAGTCGATCAGCAACTGGAGCGCGCAGAGCACCTGGCTCGGGCTGGAAGTTGAAAGCTCGGAAGTGTTCGGTGGCCAGCCGGAACACGCCTTCGTCACTTTCACCGCACGCTGGCACGATGGTCAGGGCGAACACAGCCATCGCGAACGTTCTTCGTTCGTGCAGAACAGCGGCCACTGGTACTTCATCGACCCGACCGTGCAGTTGAAGCTGGGGCGTAATGACAGTTGTCCATGTGCCAGCGGGCAGAAGTTCAAGAAGTGCTGCGCGGGGTATTTCGGCGCTTGAGATGAGCGGCGACTAGACTGGGCAGCAAAGGGAGTCACACGATGCTCGGTCAATGGCGCACATTCAAAGCCTTCTCGCTGCTTCTGCTTCTGTCCGTGGGACTGGGAGGCTGCGCATCCTGGTTCACTGGTGACCCGGTCGACCCGACCGTGCATTTGGTCAAAGTCGAGGTAGTGCGGGCCAAATTGCTCGAGCAGAAATTCATCCTGCACTTTCGCATCGACAACCCCAACGACAGCGACCTGACCGTGCGCGGTCTGGAATACCGGATTCATCTGGCCGACATGTTGCTGGCCGAGGGCGAGCACGAACATTGGTTCACCGTGGGGCCGAAACGCAGCGCGTACTTCAAGGTACCGATCCGCACCAATCTTTGGCCGAAGGTCAAAGAGGTAGTGAAGCTGCTGAAAAAACCCGGGCAAAGCATTCCCTATCGACTGGAAGGCGAGATGGAAACCGGTTTATTCATCGCTCACTACGTGCACCTGGCGCGCAATGGCGTGATAATCCCCGCCGATTTAATTCCGGAGCGAACCCGATGACCCAGCAGCCTCATGTCCATGGCCCTGATTGCAACCACGATCATGACCATCAACCCCATGATCACGGCCATGACCATCAGCATGACCACGGCCATGTACACGGCCCGAACTGCGGCCACGCCCACCAGGAACCGGTGCGCAACGCCCTGAAAGATGTCGGCCGCAATGATCCTTGCCCATGCGGCAACGGCAAGAAATTCAAGAAGTGCCACGGCGCTTGATGCTTCTGGCGGAGATGTTTTTCGCCTGAAACATCGCTATCGCCAGCAGGCTCGCTCCCACAGTAGATCGCACAATCAAACTATGTGGGAGCTGGCTTGCCAGCGATGGCTGAGTGTCAGGCAACATCAATGCTGAATGTGTCGCCCCCATCGCTGGCAAGTCGAATCGTCGCACCGCAGCTCCCACAAGGTTTTCAATGCGCCTTGAGAATGTCAGCGCTGCTGACCACCGTCGCATACTCCCCATGCAAATTCCCCAGCGACATCGCGTGCACTTCCTCGGCTGAGCGCAACGTGCCGAAGTAATCGGCCTTGTCGAACGTGAAACACCCATCCTCCGCCACCCACGCCTCAAACCCCAGATTGCCCGCCGTCCGTGCGGTCGATTCCACGGAATTATTGGTGGCCACGCCGAGAATCACCAACTGATCGATCCCAGCCTCGCGCAATCGCGCTTCCAGCCCCGTCGCACAAAACGCATCCGGCACGCGCTTCTGAATCAGCCATTCACCGTCCCGCGGCTTAAATCGCTGCTGAAACTGCACGCCCGACTGTTCTGGCCAGAACACCGAATCCGGCGAATGCGACAGATGCTGTACGTGAATGACTGGTCGTCCAGTGCGTCGCCAGAGCCCAAGCAGATCGAGGATGCGTTCTTCGGCCAGCGGATTATTCCGCCGCCCGAGCTTCGGATGCAGGATGCCTTGTTGCTGGTCGATGATGATCAGTGCGGCGTTGGCCTTGAGTTCCATGGCGATTTTTCTCGTGCGCGAAAATTGAATTCTGCGCACTTGAGCATCAGTCGCGACCTCCAGGCAAGTGATCAACTCCAGCGGCGGGACTGCGACGGCCATCCAGACGAACGATCAGTGGAGAGAAATAAACCCCTCGCCCCGCTTGCGCGGCCACCTCCTGCTCACTAACGTAGCGCCTTTATTGCGCCCCCAGCCTTTACACCCCCGCAGGAGCTTTGCCATGGCCTCGCCAGCCCTTACACATTTTCTTCCCCGGTTCGGCGTTGCCGCAGCAGTGGCCGGTGTTTTGAGCCTGACCGGTTGTCAGACCTGGAACGCTCAGGACACCCTCCCGCCCACCTCCGGCGTGCAGCCGCTCAAGGGTCTGGCGCAGAACGTTTCGGTACGGCGCAATGCGATGGGCATGCCGTTGATCGAAAGCAACAGCTTCCACGATGCGCTGTTCGCCCTCGGCTATGTGCACGCCAGCGACCGCATCAATCAGATGGTGACTTTGCGCCTGTTGGCTCAGGGTCGTCTGGCGGAAATGTCCGGTGCATCGATGCTCGACGCCGACCGCTACATGCGCGCAGTCAATCTGAAGAAGAGTGCCGGCGAGCTGTACAAAGCTTCGTCGCCACGCCTCAAGCGCTTCTTCGAAGTCTACGCGCGGGGCGTCAACGCTTACCTGTTCCGCTACGCCGAAAAACTGCCGGCCGACCTCGCCGCCAGCGGTTACAAGCCGGAATACTGGAAGCCGGAAGATTCGGCGCTGATTTTCTGCCTGCTGAATTTCAGCCAGTCGGCCAACCTGCCGGAAGAAATCGCATCTTTGGTGCTGGCGCAAACTGTCACCAGCGACAAACTCGCCTGGCTGTCGCCCTCGGCGCCGGACGAAAAACTACCGGTGGGCGAGGCTGACAAGCTGCAAGGCATCAAGCTCACCGGGCAGATCCCGGGCCTGACTGAGTTGAGCAACGCCAGCGAACAACTTGCCGCGTTCAACCTGCTCGGCAACACGACTTCGAACAACTGGGCGATCGCCCCGCAACGCAGCCGCAGCGGCAAAAGCCTGCTGGCCAGCGACAGCCATGGCCCACTGGCCGCTCCTTCGCTGTGGAGTTTTGTGCAGATCCGCGCCCCGAAATATCAGGCGGCGGGTGTGACTGTCGCCGGTTTGCCGATGGTGCTCGGAGGATTCAACGGCAAAGTCGCATGGAGCCTGACCAGTGTGCTCGGCGACAATCAGGATCTGTTCCTGGAAAAAATCCGTCGCTCGGGCAACTCGCTGTCCTACGAAGTCAACGGCAAATGGCAGCCAGTGACCGTGCGCAACGAAACCTACTTCGTCAAAGGCCAGCGGCCGATTCGCGAAGCGGTGTATGAAACCCGTCACGGTGCGCTGCTCAACAGTGCTCAGGCTGCGGCGCAAGGCGCAGGTTTTGGTCTGGCGTTGCAGACGCCGAGCTTCACCGATGACAAATCCCTCGACGCATTTTTCGATCTGAGCCGCGCGCAGACCGTTGAACGCGCCTCGGACGCCAGCCGCGAAATCCGCGCCATCGCGCTGAATCTGGTATTCGCCGACGCCAGCAACATCGGCTGGCAAGTCACCGGCCGTTTCCCCAACCGCCGTGAAGGCGAAGGCCTGCTGCCATCGCCGGGCTGGGAAGGCCGCTACGACTGGGACGGTTACGCCGACCCGATGCTCCACCCGTATGATCAGGACCCGGCGCAAGGCTGGCTCGGCACCGCCAACCAACGCGTGATTCCTCACGGCTACGGCATGCAATTATCCAACTCGTGGGCGGCGCCAGAGCGTGCCGAGCGTCTGGCCGAACTGGCCGGCAACGGCAAACATGACGGTCGCAGCGTGATCGCCATGCAATACGACCAGACCACCACCTTCGCCGCAAAACTGAAGAAAATGTTTGAAGCACCGGGCATGTCCCAGCCGCTGAAGAAAGCCATCGAAGCGCTGCCCGAGGCTGATCGCGGCAAAGCTCGCGAGGCGTTCACGCGGTTGATGGCGTTCGACGGCAAGCTCAGCCCGACCTCGGCCGATGCGGCGATTTATGAGCTGTTCCTGCAAGAAAGCATGCAGCAGATCTTCCTCGACGAACTCGGCCCGCAAACCAGTGCGGCGTGGAAAGCGTTTATCGCTAACGGCGATTTGTCCTACTCGGCTCAGGCCGATCACCTGCTGGGCCGCGAGGACAGTCCGTTCTGGGACGACGCGCGCACTGCGCAGAAAGAAGATAAACCGGCGATCCTCGCCCGCAGTCTGGCCGCCGCGATCAGCGCCGGCGACAGTCAACTGGGTGGCGATCACAAGGCCTGGCAGTGGGGCAAATTGCACAGCTACGCGTGGAAAAATGCCAACGGTCAGACCGTTCGCGGGCCAATTGCGGCTGGCGGCGATCACACGACGTTGAATACGGCAGCATTTGCCTGGGGGCAGGACTTCGCCACCACTCGCGCGCCAGCGATGCGCTTTATCGTCGATTTTGGCCAGAGTGAACCGCTGATGGGGCAGAACGGGACCGGGCAATCGGGTAATCCGCTCAGTCCGAATTACCTGAACGGTGTAGATCCGTGGATCAAGGGGCAATACATCGGATTGCCGATGCAGCCGCAGAACTTTGATCGGGTTTACGGTAAAAACCGTCTCACATTGACCCCGAGCAAATAGCCTTAAAGATCAAGAGCCCCTCACCCTAGCCCTCTCCCGGAGGGAGAGGGGACTGATTGGGGGTTGCTTGAGACTTACACCGACTTGAAAGAGATTTACCGAATCCATAATCGACTCGGTTTTTCAGGTCGATGTACCCCGCCAGACACCTCCGTCGGCCCCCTCTCCCTCCGGGAGAGGGCTGGGGTGAGGGCAACAATTTTCCCGCCAACAAAAATCTTAGATCCTCCCGCGAAATCCATAGAACTTCTGAGCCCGCCAAAACCTCATAGCTAACAAGCCCCCCCACCTGGTAAGGACATGGACCTTGTTATCGCGCGCCCCGAAGGTTTGTACTGTCCCGCAGGGGATTTCTACATTGATCCGTGGCGACCGGTCGAACGCTCGGTGATTACCCATGCCCACGGCGATCACGCCCGCACCGGTAACGAGCACTATCTGGCCGCCAGCCCCGGCGAAGGGATTCTGCGCGCGCGATTGGGCCAGGACATCAGCCTGCAAACCCTCGATTACGGCCAGCGCCTGACCCACCATGGCGTCACCCTGAGTTTTCACCCCGCCGGGCACGTGCTCGGTTCAGCCCAGGTGCGGCTGGAATATGGCGGCGAAGTCTGGGTCGCATCCGGTGATTACAAGATCGAACCCGACGGCACCTGCGCCCCGTTCGAACCGGTGCGCTGCCACACCTTCATCACCGAATCGACTTTCGGCCTGCCGATCTACCGCTGGCAGCCGCAAGCCCAAGTGTTTGCCGAGATTAATCAGTGGTGGGCGGAGAACATCGCGGCCGGCAAGGCCAGCGTGTTGTTCTGCTATTCCTTCGGCAAGGCCCAGCGGATTCTGCACGGCATCGACGAAACCCTTGGCCCGATTCTCAGCCATGGCGCGGTCGAACCGCTCAATCGCGTCTACCGCGAGGCCGGCGTGTATCTACCGCCGACGATCTACGCCGGGGACGTGCAGAAAAATGACCCAATGCTGCGCCAAGCCCTGGTCATCGCCCCGCCCTCGGCCGGTGGCAGCAGTTGGATGCGCCGCTTCGGCGAGTACAGCGACAGTTTTGCCAGCGGCTGGATGCGCCTGCGTGGCACGCGGCGTCGGCGCGGGGTGGATCGAGGTTTCGTACTGTCCGATCACGCCGACTGGCCCGGCCTCCTGTGGGCCATCGAACAGACTGGCGCTGAACGGGTGATGGTCACCCACGGTTCAATCGGCGTGCTGGTACGCCATCTGCGCGAACAAGGCCTGGACGCGCAAGGTTTCAACACCGAATACGGCGACGATGAAGAGGACAACATCAGCGCCGAACCCGCCGTCGCCGAGGTGCAGCCATGAAAGATTTCGCCGGGCTGTACGCCGAACTCGACGCCACCACGTCCAGCAACGCCAAACTGGCGGCCATGCAGGATTTTTTCGCCAAGGCTGCGCCGGAAGATGCGGCATGGGCTGTGTACTTTTTATCCGGCGGGCGGCCCCGGCAATTGGTGCCGGTGCGTATTTTGCGTGAGCTGGCGGTCGAGGTGTCGGGCCTGAGGCCGTGGCTGTTTGAGGAAAGTTACCAGTCTGTCGGCGATCTGGCGGAAACCATCTCGCTGGTGCTACCGGAAAATCCGCACAGCTCCGAGGCCGGGCTCGCCGAGTGGATCGAGCACAAACTCCTGCCGTTGCGCGGTGAAACCCCGGAGTACCTGGCGCGCCAGTTGCCAGCGCTGTGGGCGCAACTCGATCGGCCGAGCCTGATGCTGTGCATCAAATTGATAACCGGCAGCTTCCGTGTTGGCGTGTCGAAACTGCTGGTGACCCGCGCACTGGCGGCAATGGCCGGACTCGACAGCAAGCGTGTGGCGCAGCGGTTGGTGGGTTACACCGACCTCTCCAATCGGCCAAGCGCCGCCAGTTACCTGAAGCTGATCGCCCCCGAATCCAGTGATGAACACGCCCAGCGCGGCGGTCAGCCCTACCCGTTCTTCCTCGCCCATGGATTGTCGCAGCCTGTTGAACAGTTCGACGCGCTGCTCGGACCTCCCGGCAACTGGCAGATTGAATGGAAATGGGACGGTATTCGCGCGCAAGTGGTCAAGCGTGAGGGGCGGCTGTGGATCTGGTCGCGCGGTGAAGAACTGGTCACCGAACGTTTTCCCGAACTCGAAACGCTGGTGCACGGCTTGCCCGATGGCACGGTGATCGATGGCGAAATTGTGGTGTGGAAAAGCACTCACCCGACCACCGAAGATGCCTTCGACCCGCAATCGACGGAACCGCCAGCGGTGCAACCGTTCGCCCTGCTGCAACAGCGTATCGGCCGCAAAACCCTCGACAAGAAAATCCTCGAAGAAGTGCCAGTCGTTGTCCTCGCCTACGACTTGCTGGAATGGCAGGGCGAAGACTGGCGCAATCAGCCGCAGGTCAAACGCCGCGCGCAACTCGAGCAGGTGATTGCGCAGTGCAACAGCCCGGTGCTGATGCCCTCGCCGATCCTGACCGGCAGCGATTGGCTCGATCTGGCCAAACAACGTGAAGCCTCTCGGCGTCTGGGCGTTGAAGGCATGATGCTCAAGGCCCGCGACGCCATGTACGGCGTGGGCCGCACCAAGGACATGGGCGTGTGGTGGAAATGGAAGGTTGACCCGTTCAGCGTTGATGCGGTGTTGATCTACGCCCAGCGCGGTCACGGGCGCCGGGCCAGTTTGTACAGCGATTACACCTTTGCGGTGTGGGACGGCCCGCCGGATTCCAGTCAACGGGCGCTGGTGCCGTTCGCCAAAGCGTATTCGGGGCTGACTGACGCGGAAATGCGTCAGGTCGACAGCATCGTGCGCAAGACTACGGTGGAAAAATTCGGTCCGGTCAGCAGCGTAAAACCGAGTCTGGTGTTTGAGCTGGGGTTCGAGGGCATCGCGCTGTCACGCCGGCACAAGAGCGGGATCGCGGTGCGCTTCCCGCGCATGTTGCGCTGGCGCCAGGACAAGACCGTGGAAGAGGCTGACAGCCTGGCCACCCTGCAAGAACTCCTCGCCTGACCCACTTTCCAGGGACAGACAGAAAAACCCTGTGGCGAGGGAGCTTGTCGGATCGCCGCACCGTCCCGCTCGACGGCGCAGCAGTCGCAACTTCAGCACCCAGGTTTGTCTGAAGAAATGCGGGGGAGTGCTTCGCCCTCCAGCGGGAGCAAGCTCCCTCGCCACAAGAGCTGTCAGTGTCATAAATTCATACAGACCGAACCAACCTGGTGCAGCGTTTTGCGTGCGCCCGATTCCGTGCATTCCCCTCCCCACCGTCCTCTTCCCACGCCTTTTAAAACACTTGTTCGGGACTATGGTTCGGAAATTGCTACTTTCTATAAGTCGTAAGCGTTCCAGTAACAATAATTCTGCGCCACAAGCGCTCATATTGGTTCTTAGGGATTGAATAATGAAAAAAGCATTGCTGACTCTTTCTGCACTGGCGTTGTGCATGGCCGCGGGTTCCGCGTTGGCCAAGGAGTACAAAGAACTGCGTTTTGGCGTTGATCCTTCGTATGCACCATTCGAGTCGAAAGCGGCGGATGGCAGCCTGGTGGGCTTCGACATTGATCTGGGCAACGCGATCTGCGCCGAGCTGAAGGTCAAGTGCAAGTGGGTCGAAAGTGACTTCGACGGCATGATTCCGGGCCTCAAGGCCAACAAATTCGACGGCGTGATCTCGTCGATGACCGTGACTCCGGCCCGCGAGAAAGTCATCGACTTCTCTGCTGAGCTGTTCTCCGGCCCGACCGCTTACGTGTTCAAGAAGGGCTCCGGACTGAGCGAAGACGTCGCGTCCCTCAAAGGCAAAACCGTCGGTTACGAGCAAGGCACCATTCAGGAAGCCTACGCCAAAGCCGTACTGGACAAGGCCGGTGTGAAAACCCAGGCCTATCAGAACCAGGATCAGGTGTATTCCGACCTGACTTCCGGGCGTCTCGATGCCGCGATCCAGGACATGCTGCAAGCTGAACTGGGGTTCTTGAAGTCGCCTAAAGGCGAAGGCTACGAAGTCAGCAAACCGGTCGACAGCGAACTGCTGCCAGCCAAAACGGCTATCGGTATCAAGAAAGGTAACACCGAGCTGAAAGCGCTTTTGGATAAAGGTATCAAAGCGTTACACGACGACGGCAAATACGCCGAGATTCAAAAGAAACACTTTGGCGATCTGAATCTGTACAGCGGCAAATAATGCGCCGGCGCCCATCCTTGATGGGCGCCTTTTTCATTCGGTCAGGTTGCTGATTTATGTTCGAAAACCTCTTACAAAATCTGGGGCTCTCCGCGTTCAGTCTTCAGGGCTTCGGCCCGCTGCTGTTGCAGGGCACCTGGATGACTATCAAATTATCGGCGTTGTCGCTGCTGGTGGCCGTGCTGCTCGGCCTGATCGGCGCCAGTGCCAAGCTGTCAAAAGTCAAACTCGTACGTCTGCCGGCGCAGCTGTACACCACGCTGATTCGCGGCGTGCCGGATCTGGTGCTAATGCTGCTGATCTTCTACAGCCTGCAAACCTGGCTGACGACGCTCACCGACTACATGGAATGGGAATACATCGAGATTGACCCGTTCAGCGCCGGGGTACTGACCCTGGGCTTCATCTATGGTGCGTACTTCACCGAGACGTTTCGCGGCGCGATCCTCGCGGTGCCACGCGGTCAGGTCGAAGCCGCCACGGCTTACGGCCTCAAGCGCGGTCAGCGTTTTCGCTATGTGGTGTTCCCGCAAATGATGCGCTTCGCCCTGCCGGGCATCGGCAATAACTGGATGGTGATGCTCAAAGCCACCGCGCTGGTGTCGATCATCGGCCTAGCTGATCTGGTCAAAGCCGCGCAGGACGCCGGTAAGAGCACCTATCAACTGTTCTACTTTCTGGTGATCGCCGCGTTGATCTACCTGTTGATCACCAGCGCTTCCAACTTCATCCTGCGCTGGCTCGAACGCCGCTACGCTGCCGGCGCGCGGGAGGCCGTACGATGATCGAACTTCTGCAGGAATACTGGAAAGCCTTCCTTTATACCGACGGCCAGAACATCACCGGGCTGGCGATGACGATGTGGCTGCTCAGCGCCTCGATTTTCATCGGTTTCCTCGTGTCGATCCCGCTATCGATTGCTCGCGTCTCGCCGAATTTCTACATTCGCTGGCCAGTGCAGTTCTACACCTACCTGTTCCGTGGCACGCCGCTGTATATCCAGCTGCTGATTTGCTACACCGGGATCTACAGCCTCGCCGCCGTACGCGCGCAACCGCTGCTCGACAGTTTCTTTCGCGATGCGATGAACTGCACGATCCTCGCCTTCGCCCTCAACACTTGCGCCTACACCACGGAGATTTTCGCCGGGGCGATTCGCAGCATGAACCACGGCGAAGTCGAAGCGGCCAAAGCCTACGGTCTGACCGGCTGGAAGCTGTACGCCTACGTAATCATGCCCTCGGCCCTGCGCCGTTCGCTGCCGTACTACAGCAACGAAGTGATTCTGATGCTGCATTCGACCACCGTGGCCTTCACCGCGACCGTTCCGGACATTCTGAAAGTTGCGCGGGACGCTAACTCGGCGACCTTCCTGACGTTCCAGTCGTTCGGCATCGCCGCGTTGATTTACCTGACCATCACCTTTGCGCTGGTCGGCCTGTTCCGCCTCGCCGAACGCCGCTGGCTGGCCTTCCTCGGGCCGACCCACTAAGACTTTTCCGTTTCGGGAAACAACAAATGCGCCACCAGATACACGACCTGCTGGCCCCGCTGCCGGGGACCGCACGCCAGATCCACAGTTTCCATTTCGGCCCGGACAAGGCCAAAGGCAAGATCTACATCCAGTCCTCGCTGCACGCCGACGAACTGCCCGGCATGCTCGTGGCCTGGCACCTCAAGCAGCGGCTGGCGGAGCTGGAAGCCGCCGGCCGTCTGCGCAGCGAAATCGTACTGGTGCCAGTGGCCAATCCGGTCGGCCTCGAACAAGTGCTGATGGACGTGCCGCTGGGTCGCTATGAACTGGAGAGCGGGCAGAATTTCAATCGCTGGTTCGTCGATCTCAGCGAAGAAATCGGCAACCAGATCGAAGGCCGGCTCGGCGATGACCCGCAGCACAACCTCGAACTGATCCGCGCCAGCCTGCGCGACGCCCTCGCCCGGCAATCGCCCGCCACGCAGTTGCAATCTCAGCGCCTGACCCTGCAACGGATGGCCTGCGATGCGGACATGGTGCTGGATTTGCACTGCGATTTTGAATCCATCGTTCACCTGTACACCACGCCCGAAGCGTGGCCGCAGGTCGAGCCGCTGGCGCGTTATATCGGATCGCAGGCGAGCCTGTTGGCCACTGATTCCGGTGGTCAGTCGTTTGATGAATGCTTCACGCTGCTCTGGTGGCAATTGAGGGAGCGCTTTGGCGAACAGTTCGAGATTCCGCTTGGCAGTTTCTCCGTCACCGTCGAGTTGCGCGGTCAGGGTGACGTCAGCCATCCGCTGGCCAGCCGCGACTGTCAGGCGCTGATCGACTACCTGATCCAGTTCGACGCGATCGTGGGCGAAACCAAACCGCAGCCGCCGCTACCCTTCCCCGCCACGCCGCTGGCCGGGGTCGAACCGGTGGTTACACCGGTCGGCGGGCTGCTGGTGTACAGCGTCACCCCCGGCGAATACCTGAAGGCCGGGCAGCAGATTGCCGAGGTCATCGATCCGATCAGTGATCGGATCACGCCCATCCATTGCACCACTGCCGGTCTGCTCTATGCCCGCTCACTGCGGCGCATGGCCACCGCCGGCATGGTGATCGCCCACGTCGCGGGCGCTGAAGCCTATCGCAGCGGCTACCTACTTTCGCCTTGAGGATGTCTGTCCCATGTACAAACTGACCGTTGAAGGCCTGCACAAAAGCTATGGCGACCATCAAGTGCTCAAAGGCGTCTCGCTCAAGGCCAGGACCGGCGACGTGATCAGCCTGATCGGCGCCAGCGGCTCGGGCAAAAGCACGTTTTTACGCTGCATCAACTTTCTCGAACAACCCAACGACGGCGCCATGAGCCTTGATGGCAAGGCAATCCGCATGGTCAACGACCGCCACGGCATGCACGTCGCCGACGCCGATGAACTGCAACGCCTGCGCACGCGGCTGGCGATGGTGTTCCAGCATTTCAATCTGTGGAGCCACATGACCGTGCTGGAAAACATCACCATGGCCCCGCGTCGGGTGCTGGGTTGCAGCAAGCAGGAAGCTGATGACCGTGCGCGGCGTTATCTGGACAAAGTAGGGTTGCCGGCGCGCGTGGCGGATCAGTATCCGGCGTTTCTGTCTGGCGGCCAGCAGCAACGGGTTGCCATCGCACGAGCATTGGCGATGGAGCCTGAGGTGATGCTGTTCGACGAACCGACTTCGGCGCTCGACCCGGAACTGGTGGGCGAAGTGCTGAAGGTGATTCAGGGTCTGGCCGAGGAAGGCCGAACCATGATCATGGTCACCCACGAGATGAGTTTTGCGCGCAAGGTGTCCAGCCAGGTGTTGTTTCTCCATCAAGGGCTGGTGGAAGAAGAAGGCGCGCCGGAAGATGTGCTGGGCAATCCGCAGAGCGAACGTCTCAAGCAATTCCTCAGCGGCAATCTCAAGTAAAACTAAACCTATGCCGGCGCGGTCACTGAAGGAACACGTTCAGAGCGCATACCGCCGGCATGGGAACCTCCACCGACTTCGCCAGACTCTGGTTCAACGCCCGCGGCTGGAAACCATTCGCCTTTCAGAAACAGGTGTGGGCGGCGGTTAAACGCGGCGAATCCGGATTGCTGCACGCCAGCACCGGCGCCGGTAAAACCTATGCGGTATGGTTTGCCGCGCTGAATCGCTTTGCCCGTCTACGCGCGCCAGTAGAAACCACGCGCAAGCGCAAACCGCTTGCTGAACCGCTGACAGTGCTGTGGATTACGCCGATGCGCGCCCTCGCTGCCGACACTGCGCGTGCGTTGCAGGCGCCGCTGGACGATCTGCAAATCCCCTGGAGCGTCGGCTTGCGCACTGGTGACACCGGCAGCAGCGAACGCGCGCGGCAAAACCGCCGGCCGCCGACCACGCTGATCACCACCCCGGAAAGCCTGACCCTGATGCTCGCCCGCGCCGACGCGCAAACTGCGCTGGCGACCCTGCGCATGGTCGTGGTCGATGAATGGCATGAACTGCTCGGCAACAAACGCGGCGTGCAACTGCAACTCGCACTCGCACGGCTGCGGCGCTGGAATCCCGAACTGATCGTCTGGGGCGTATCCGCCACCCTCGGAAATCAATCCCACGCCGAAGAAGTGCTGATCCCACAGGGTGGCGGCGTGAGTATTCAGGGCCAAAGCGAAAAAACGCTCGCGGTCGATACGCTGCTCCCACCCGCTACCGAGCGTTTTCCCTGGGCCGGACACATCGGCCTGAAGATGTTGCCGCAAGTGGTCGCCGAACTTGACGCCTGCGCCAGCAGCCTGGTGTTCACCAACACGCGGGCGCAATCGGAGATCTGGTATCAGGCCTTGCTAGAGGCACGGCCGGACTGGGCCGGATTGATTGCCTTGCATCACAGCTCGCTGGCGCGCGACACCCGCGACTGGGTTGAGCAGGCACTGAAGAATGGCCAATTGAAAGCCGTGGTGTGCACGTCGAGTCTGGATCTGGGGGTGGATTTCCTGCCGGTCGAACGCGTGCTGCAAATCGGCTCGGCCAAAGGCGTCGCCCGTTTGATGCAGCGTGCCGGCCGTTCTGGCCACGCTCCCGGACGCACGTCGCGGGTGACATTGGTGCCGACGCACAGCCTGGAATTGATCGAAGCCGCAGCAGCCAAGGACGCCGTAGCCCAGCGACGGATCGAACCGCGCCAGTCGCCGCACAAACCACTGGATGTGCTGGTGCAGCATCTGGTGAGCATGGCGCTTGGCGGTGGGTTTCTGCCCGATGAGCTGTACGAAGAAGTCCGTGGCGCTTGGGCATATCGCGAACTGAGCCTTGCCGATTGGGCGTGGGCGCTGGCTTTCGTACGTCACGGCGGGATGTCTCTGACGGCGTATCCGGATTACCGAAGGGTCGAGCCGGATGAGCATGGCGTCTGGCGCGTACCCGACGCACGCTTGGCGCGGCGCCATCGGATGGGCATCGGCACCATCGTCAGCGATGCGAGCATTCAGCTGAAATTCTGGAGCAAGGGCGGTGGTGGCAAGCAGTTGGGCAGTGTCGAGGAAGGCTTTATCGCGCGGCTCAAACCGGGGGACGGTTTCTTGTTCGCGGGACGCTTGCTGGAACTGGTGCGGGTAGAAAACATGACGGCATACGTCAAACGCAGCACCGCGAAAAAAGCTGCGGTGCCGCGCTGGAATGGCGGGCGCATGCCGCTCTCCAATGAACTCGCCGAAGCGGTGGTCGAGCGTTTCAGTGCCGCTGAGCAGGGCCAGTTTATTGGCCCGGAGATGCAGGCGTTGCGCCCATTACTGGAAACCCAGGCGCGCTGGTCCGGCCTGCCGACCCGCGACAACTTGCTGGCCGAGGTGCTGAAATCCCGCGAAGGCTGGCATCTTTTTATCTACCCGTTTGCCGGTCGCCAAGTGCATTTGGGGCTGGCCAGCCTGCTGGCGTGGCGCGTCAGTCAACGACAGCCCGTTACGTTCTCGATTGCGGTCAACGATTACGGACTCGAATTACTCAGCGCCACGCCCGTCGACTGGTCGCAGCACCTCGACGCCGCACTGCTCAGCCCCGAGAATTTATTGCGCGACGTGCTGGCCAGCCTCAATGCGGGTGAACTCGCATTGCGGCGCTTTCGGGAAATCGCACGGATCGCCGGGCTGGTGTTCGCCGGCTATCCCGGTGCGCCGAAAAGCACCCGACAAGTGCAGGCCTCCAGCGGTCTGTTTTTCGAAGTGTTCAAACAATACGACGCCGACAACCTGTTGCTGGCGCAGGCCGGGGAAGAAGTCCTGCGCGAAGAACTGGATATTCGTCGACTGGAACAGACATTGGAGCGCATCAACCGGATGAAACTCGACCTGCACCTGATCAAACGTCCTACACCGCTCGGCTTTCCGTTGCTGGTGGAGCGCATGCGCGAAAGCATGAGTTCGGAAAAACTTGCTGACCGCATCAGGCGCATGGTCGGCGATCTGGAAAAAACTGCCGACAGCGGTAAATCCTGATGGATGCGCCCTATCCAGTGCGCCTCGCGGGCGAGGAACTGTGGCTGCTGCCGGAGAAAGCCATGTATTGGCCGGCTCAGCAGGCGTTGCTGATTGCCGATGTGCATTTTGGCAAAGCCGCGGCCTATCGCAGCCTCGGTCAACCGGTGCCGCATGGCACCACGGCCAGTAACGTTGAAGTGATCGAGCGGATGCTGGCGAAACTGCCGTGTCGGCAACTGATTTTCCTTGGCGATTTCCTGCACGGCCCGGGTTCGCATGCCGCCGGGACCTTGCAGACGCTGGCACAGTGGCGCGCTCGCCATGCGGATCTGCCGATGACGCTGATTCGCGGCAACCACGACAAACGCGCGGGCGATCCACCGGGTTCGCTGAACATCCGGGTGGTGCCGGAGCCGCTGCTGCTCGGGCCGTTCGCCTTGCAACACGAACCGGATGCGCATCCTGAGCGGCATGTGCTGGCGGGCCATGTGCATCCGGTCTATCGCCTGCACGGCAAAGGTCGGCAAAGTCTGCGCCTGGCGTGTTTCAGATTGGGTGAGCGGATCAGCTTGCTGCCGGCGTTCGGTGCGTTTACTGGCGGCTATCAGGTTGATCGGGATGACAGTTGCAGGATTTTCGTCATCGGTGATAACGAAATATGGCCCGTGAGTTGAAATGTTGTTCAGACTTCAACTCACGGGCCATGCATGAATGTGCGGATCAGGCGACAGGCGCGGGTGGCGGCTCGTCCGGCAACGTCGGTTCGCCAGGTTCGGTCGGCTGCTCGTTTGGGGTATCGGGATCAGGCTGACCAGGAATACCGCCGGCCATGCTGATGGGCGGGTGCGCCAACAGGGACCAGGCCAGAACGCCAATCTGATTGGGCTCAAGCCTTGCGAGTTCGGCAGTGATATGCGGATCGATCTTCATGTAGCACTCCTCGGCGAAGGCCCGTTTTGCCAGAAACAAAAACGGGCAGTACACCCCATAGAGTGTCTGCCCGCCAAAGAATTCCCGACATCCGCCGGATGGACGACTCAGGTACGCGGCAGTGTTACGCCACGCTGGCCCTGGTACTTGCCGCCACGGTCCTTGTAGGAAACTTCGCATTCCTCATCGGATTCGAGGAAAAGCATCTGCGCCACGCCTTCGTTGGCGTAGATCTTCGCCGGCAGGTTGGTGGTGTTGGAGAACTCCAGCGTCACATGACCTTCCCACTCAGGCTCGAGCGGCGTCACGTTGACGATAATGCCGCAGCGCGCGTAGGTGCTTTTACCCAGGCAGATGGTCAGAACGTTCCGTGGAATACGGAAGTATTCGACGGTGCTGGCCAGCGCAAAGGAATTCGGCGGGATGATGCAGACGTCACTGTGGACGTCGACGAAGCTGCCCGGGTCGAAATTTTTCGGGTCGACGATGGACGAGTTGATGTTGGTGAACACCTTGAAGTGGTTAGTGCAACGCACATCGTAGCCGTAGCTCGACACACCGTAGGAGATCACGCGGTTGTCGTCGTTGCCACGCACCTGGCGCTCAACGAACGGTTCGATCATGCCGTGTTCCTGCGCCATGCGGCGAATCCACTTGTCCGATTTGATGCTCATGGCGGGTGTCCTGAATAACGAGGTGGAGAAAAAATCTGTCCGGCATCTTACCGGGCGCGCCGCCGCGTTCAAAGTCCGTCGAGCAATTCTCGCCGAACTCCCCGGAAATACGGGGCGTGGCGACGATCCGCGGAACCGCTGATCCTTAAATTCAAGAAACCTTTGCAAGAAACATTGGCACGTTACGAAAAACCGGTTAAGGTGGCGTCACTGTGTTGCTTGTGTCACTGAGAATCTCTACACGATATGTTGAATTTCGATCCAACCATCTACAAGAATTTTTCCTGCTCTTTGCACTCAGTCTCGGCCAGGGCACTTCCTGCGTCGCAGTTATCTTTGTTCAAGGAGTTACACCATGTCTAATCGCCAAACCGGTACCGTTAAGTGGTTCAACGATGAAAAAGGCTTCGGCTTCATCACTCCACAATCCGGTGACGACCTGTTCGTTCACTTCAAAGCTATCCAATCCGACGGCTTCAAAAGCCTGAAAGAAGGCCAACAGGTTTCTTTCATCGCTACCCGCGGTCAGAAAGGCATGCAAGCTGAGGAAGTACAAGTTATCTAACTTGTAGCTTCTTTAGTAAAAAGCCCCGCCCTCAAAAGCGGGGCTTTTTTGTGGGCGTGTGTTTTGTGCGCGCAAAAAAAATCGCAGCCGCAATGGCTGCGATTTTTCGTAGGCGGTGTTACCAGGCTACGCCAAACCCTGCGGTGTAACGGGTCTTGTTCAAATCCGCATCGTTGGTACCACTGATGATGTCACGCTCAGCCTTGAGGTTGAGCGACGCCCAGTCAGTGACCTTGTAGCGCAGGCCCATCTCGGCATCCAGTGCGTAATCGGCCACACCGGAAAGCGGCTTGCCCACTTCGCCGTTGGTGAAGAATTCGACTTTCTTGCCGATCAGGTAACGGTTGTAATCCCATTTCATAGCGATCGAATAGAAGTTGTCTTTGGCGCCGTCGCGATACTGATAGTCGGTGCGGTTGAACAGCGAGCCAAGAGAGAACGCGCCCAACTCATCATCCCAGAACTGGTAGCCCGGACCGGTACCCACCACACGCTGACGGGCCAGTTCTTCGATGTGATCGCGCTTGTAATTCACACGACCCTGCCAGAACCACTGATCCGTCAGGAAGCGATCGAGGGAATACTCGGCGCGCCAATTGTCAGTGGTGGTCACGTCATCCTGCACTTCGCGGTTGTATTCGCCTTCAGCGATGTGACGCCAGCGGCCGTGACGCGCAGTAGTCTTGAAGCCGACGTCATAGTCGTCGGTGTCTTTTTCGGCACGCTGATAATCCAGCGCCAGATCCACATTACCCTTCCACACCAGATCTTCGACGACAGGTTTAGGCTTGAGGATCTGCTGAATGCTCGCCAGCTCCACAGTCTTCGGCGCTTCGCCGTTGGCCAGGGTGACCTTGCCTTCTTCGGCGGCGCTCAGCGATTTGGCTTTCTCGCCACTGTAGGCGTCCTGCTTGACCAATAACTCCTGATCGCTTTCCAGGGTCTTGACCTCTTTCCAGTCAATCGAGACGGCGCCAGCGTACTTGGTCTGGATCAATAGTTTGCCGCCGTCGAAAACGGTAATTTTACCGCTCAGCTTGTCACCGTTCTTCAACCAGACAGTATCGGCAAGCAGGGGCGTGGACGCACTGAAGACAGCAAGGCACATCAAGGTTCTGGACAACATAAGCGAATCGAAGGCTCAAGATTGCGGAAAAAGTTCGGCATTATCCGTAGGAATAAGACCCTGACAAGGACTGACCCAACTATTTCTATTGAGTTCATTTCTCAATTGCGCAGCCACCGTTTACGCTAAAGCCTGTAAACGCGATCAAATTCAGGAACCGCGCCCGTGACCGAGCCACGCCAAGACCCACCAGACGAAGCGCAAATCCGACGCACGGCGCTCTACTCGACGCTGACCCAAGTGCCCGAAGGCAAAGTCGTCAGCTACGGTCAGTTGGCCGAACTGGCCGGATTGGGGCGCGCCGCCCGCTGGGTCGGCCGTACCCTGAGCCAGTTACCCGGCGATACCAAGCTGCCCTGGCACCGTGTTATCGGCGCCGGAGGCAAGATTAGCCTGCCGGTTGGCAGCCCGTCCGGGGACGAACAACGCGCGCGTTTGCGCACGGAAGGGATTACCGTCCAGAACAATCGTGTGGATATTCGGCGCCATGGCTGGCGCCCGGTAGAGCACAGCGGTTAGAGTGCGCGCTTTGTTTTCGCAATCTTGAGGCAGACTCCAGCCCATGCCCCGTAAAACCTGGCGCGCCGCGCTCGCCGCCTATGCCAGTCCTTCGACGCTCGTGCTGTTGTTGCTGGGTTTCGCCGCCGGCCTGCCGTACATGCTGGTGTTCTCAACGCTATCGGTCTGGCTGCGTGAAGCCGGTGTGGCCCGTGAAACGATCGGCTACGCCAGTCTGATCGGCCTCGCTTATGCGTTCAAATGGGTCTGGTCGCCGCTGCTCGACCAATGGCGCCTGCCATTGCTGGGCAAGCTCGGCCGTCGTCGCTCGTGGCTGGTGCTCTCGCAAAGCCTGGTGATCCTCGGCCTGATCGGCATGGGTTTCTGCGATCCGCAAAAACACTTGTCCTGGCTGATCGCTATTGCTGTGGTCGTCGCCTTCGCTTCTGCGACTCAGGATATTGCGGTCGACGCCTATCGACTGGAAATCGCCGACGACAGCCGTCAGGCCGCGCTCGCTGCCAGCTACATGTCCGGTTACCGGATCGCTGCGCTGCTGGCGACTGCCGGCGCACTGTTCTTCGCCGAAGGCTTCGGCTCGACCGGTTTCAACTATCAGCATTCAGCCTGGGCCGGCACTTACGTGCTGTTCGGCGCGCTGATGATCCCAGCCCTGCTGACCACCCTGTTCATGCGCGAACCCCCGGTTCCACTGCGCACGCAGTTGCAGGCCGGCCGCTACACCTTCATGCACCAACTGATGTCGGTATTTGTGCTGATCATCTTGCTGGTGTCCGTCCCGGCAATGTTCACCCAGTTGTACAACACCGATTTCGCCAGCGTGCTGTTCGAAGGCGTCAGCCCGCTCGACTTGCTGCTCGAAGACCGCGCGTTCCTGCGGGCGATCCTCTACACCACGCTGACCTTCCTGTGCCTGTCGGCCATGGGGCGTCGCGGCTTGGCGCCGGTGCTGACCCCGGTCAACGATTTCATCATGCGTTACCGCTGGCAAGCGCTGCTGCTGCTCGGCCTGATCGCCACCTATCGGATGTCGGATACGGTGATGGGTGTGATGGCCAACGTCTTTTATATCGACCAGGGCTTCACCAAGGATCAGATCGCCAGCGTCAGCAAGATCTTCGGCCTGATCATGACCCTGGTCGGCGCCGGCATGGGCGGTTTGCTGATCGTGCGCTTCGGCATTCTGCCGATTCTGTTCATCGGCGGCATAGCATCCGCCGGCACCAATCTGTTGTTCGTGATGCTCACGGACATGGGCCCGAACCTGCAGATGCTGGTGGTGACCATTTCCCTCGACAATTTCAGTTCCGGCCTCGCCACTTCGGCGTTCGTCGCCTACCTGTCGAGCCTGACCAACCTGAAGTTCTCCGCGACCCAGTACGCCCTGCTCAGCTCGATCATGCTGCTGTTGCCTCGCCTGATCGGCGGCTACTCCGGGGTGATGGTGGAAAAATTCGGCTACCACAGTTTCTTCCTGATCACCGCGATGCTCGGCGTGCCGACCCTGCTGCTGATCGCATTGCACTGGTTCCAGGAGAGCCGCCGCGAAGGCCCGACGCCGACGCCCGAGCCTGTGCCGACTCCAGTCGCGGAAGAATCGTAGGAAAAGTCAGCGGCGGCGGGAGGATTGCCGCCGTCCAGCCTCGCCGCCGGCCACACTTCTGTACGTCAGCAAATCTCGCCGGTACACTGCTCCGTCATTTCCAGTCTCAGCAACCGACAACGGCCAACCATGCGCACCAGTCAATTTTTGCTCGCCACACAGAAAGAAACGCCTTCCGATGCGGTAGTGATCAGCCACCAGCTGATGCTGCGCGCCGGCATGATCCGCAAACTTGCCTCGGGCCTGTACACCTGGCTGCCCATGGGTTTGCGAGTAATGCGCAAGGTTGAAGCCATCGTTCGTGAAGAAATGAACGCCGCCGGCTCTCTGGAAGTGTTGATGCCGAGCACCCAACCGGCCGAGCTGTGGCAGGAATCGGGACGCTGGGAAGAATACGGCCCTGAGTTGCTGCGCTTCAAAGACCGCCACGGTCGTGATTTCTGTGCGGGTCCGACCCACGAAGAAGTCATCACCGATCTGATGCGCAACGAGTTGAGCAGCTATAAGCAGTTGCCGATCAACCTGTACCAGATCCAGACCAAATTCCGTGACGAAATCCGCCCACGCTTCGGGTTGATGCGCGGTCGCGAGTTCATCATGAAGGACGCGTACTCGTTCCACGCCGACCAACCGTCGCTGCAGGTCACCTATGACCGCATGCATCAGGCGTACTGCAACATCTTCACGCGTCTGGGTCTGAAATTCCGCCCGGTTGAAGCTGACAACGGCTCGATCGGCGGCGCCGGCTCCCACGAGTTCCACGTACTGGCCGAGTCCGGTGAAGACGACATCGTCTTCAGCAACGGCTCCGACTACGCGGCAAACATCGAGAAAGCCGAAGCCGTGCCGCGTGAAACCGCGCGCCCCGCTCCGACCGAAGAGTTGCGCCTGGTCGATACGCCAGACACCAAGACCATCGCCGCACTGGTGGAAAAATTCAATCTGCCGATTGAAAAGACCATCAAGACCCTGATCGTGCGCGCCGAAGAAGAAGGCAAGCTGATCGCCCTGGTGATCCGTGGCGACCACGAACTCAACGAGATCAAGGCTGCCCAGCAACCTGGCGTCGCCAGCCCGCTGGTCATGGCCACCGACGCCGAACTGCGTAACGCGATTGGCGCCGGCGCCGGTTCGCTCGGCCCGCTGAACCTGCCGCTGCCGATCATCATCGACCGTTCGGTCGAGCTGATGAGCGACTTCGGTATCGGTGCGAACATCGACGACAAGCATTACTTCGGCGTCAACTGGGAGCGTGATCTGCCGGTTCCAACCGTTGCCGACCTGCGTAACGTGGTTGCAGGCGATCCAAGCCCGGATGGCAAAGGCACGCTGGCCATCGCGCGCGGTATCGAAGTCGGGCACATCTTCCAGCTGGGCAACAAGTACAGCAAGGCGATGAAGTGCGAAGTGCTGGGTGACAACGGCAAGCCTGTAACCCTGGAAATGGGCTGCTACGGCATCGGCGTTTCGCGCGTGGTGGCTGCGGCCATCGAGCAGAACAACGACGCCAACGGCATCATCTGGAGCGACACTCTGGCGCCATTCCAGATCGCTCTGGTACCGCTGCGCTATGAAACCGAGCAGGTACGCGAAGCCACCGACAAGCTGTATGCGGAACTGACCGCTGCCGGCTTCGAAGTGCTGCTGGACGACCGTGACAAGAAAACCAGCCCGGGCATCAAGTTCGCGGACATGGAACTGATCGGCATCCCGCACCGGATCGTGGTCAGCGACCGTGGCCTCGCCGAAGGCAACCTGGAATACAAGAGCCGTACCGAAAGCGAGGCGCAAGCCCTGCCAGTCGCCGACGTGCTGTCGTTCCTTCAGGCCCGTATCCGCCGCTGAAACCAGATAGAGACGTCATGTTCAAGCGAAACACCTTAGGCCTCGGAGGCGCCACCCTGTGTGGCGCCCTGCTGGTCAGCGGCTGTGCCAATCACATGTCACAGCGCAGCGAGCACGAGGAACGTATCGAGCGCAAATTGCTCGATCACAGCCTGCAAATTGATGTCGGCGAGCCCAAGGTGCTTGAGCTGCCGCAACGCCGCGTGAAGATTCACGAACAGAAGACTTTCGAAGTCACCGAGCTCGAAGTCAGCCGGCATTACGACCGTTACACGCCGTACCAGCCCTGGCGGGAGGTCTACGAGATCCCGCTGGGGGTGGTCGCGGTGGTCGGCGGTGTCGGCGCAAACATAGTCAACGTGTTCGCACTCGGCAATTTGCCGGATAGCGTCACGCGCGACTGGTTCAGCTACGGTTTTGCCGGGCTTAACCCGTTCATGAACGTGCAATCCAACGGACGCGCGCAGCAAAACCTGGCCGGCATCGACGAAGTGCAACGCGACAAACGCACCGAGTACTCGAGCCTGCCGTGGAGTGAGCGCCCGGTGCAGGTCAAAGCCGGCAAGCAGACTTTCGACATGACCACCGATCGCAATGGTGTGTTGCGCCTGAATCTGCTGGACAGTCCGTTCGCCGAACATGACTTGAATCATCTGGGCAAATTGCAGATCACTGTCGAAGACGGCAAGGATGACGTGCACACCGACTCGACGCTGGCAATCAGCCCGGGTCTGCGCGGCAAATTGCTGGAGGCTCACGGGCTGATTTACGAAGACCTGGAAGACGACGAAGTGAGCCAGTGGGTACACCGGGTCAAACGTCTGTCGGAACTGGGTCTGGAAGAAGAAGCCAGCGAGCTGGAACAGAGCCTGATCGAACTGACCCGCAACGATCCTGAGTTGCAGGCCGAGTTTCTCAAGTCTTTGACCAGGGATGCCGGGCGACTGGTGGCGGATCCGGGACCGAATTAAGGCTGAAAGCATCGCGGGCAAGCCCGCTCCCACAAGGTTTTGGGTGTTCACATAATTTGTGTTTCACACAGAACACTGTGGGAGCGGGCTTGCCCGCGATGGCAATCTCGAACTCACCGAAAAACTACCGCTCAAACAACTCCATCTGCTCAAACCCGCCGCGCAAATCCTCCAGCCTCACGCCGACCCCAAGCAACCGCACCGGTTTGCCACCCCGATTGAACGCCTGCGTCAGCATCAACTGATAACTGCCCAAGTCCCGCCCTGCCCCAGCCTGCTCCAGCGTGGTCTGGGTGAAATCGTGAAACTTCACTTTGACGAACGGCTTGCCCGGCCGGTAGCTGCTGTCGATGCGTTCCATGCGGTTTTTCAGGGTCTCCAGCAATTCCGGCAGCTTGTCGAGACAGCTGCGCAGATCCGGCAGATCAACGTCGTAGGTGTTTTCCACGCTGATCGACTGACGGCGACTGTCGTTGTGCACCGCCCGCTCATCAATCCCACGCGCCAGACTCCACAATCGCTCGCCGAAGCTGCCGAATTCGCGCACCAGCGTCAGCTTGTCCCACTCGCGCAGGTGCTGACAGTCGACGATGCCGAGCCGGCCGAGTTTGTCGGCGGTCACTTTGCCGACGCCGTGCAACTTGCTCACCGGCAGGCCGCTGACAAAGTCTTCGACTTGATCCGGGGTTATCACGAACAAGCCGTTGGGCTTCTTCCAGTCGCTGGCGATCTTCGCCAAGAACTTGTTCGGCGCCACTCCGGCGGAAACGGTGATGTGCAACTGATTGGACACGCGGCGACGAATATCCTGAGCGATCCGCGTGGCGCTGCCGCCGAAATGCGCACTGTCGGAGACGTCGAGATAGGCTTCGTCCAGGGACAACGGCTCGATCAGGTCGGTGTAATCGCTGAAGATCGTATGGATTTCTCTGGACGCTTCGCGGTAGGCATCCATCCTTGGCTTGACGATGGTCAGGTCCGGGCACAGCTTCAAGGCATGCCCGGAAGACATCGCCGAACGCACACCGTAGGCGCGCGCTTCATAGTTGCAGGTCGCAATCACCCCGCGCCGATCCGCCGACCCGCCCACCGCCAGCGGCTTGCCGGCCAGGTTCGGGTCATCACGCATCTCAATGGCGGCGTAGAAACAGTCGCAGTCGACGTGGATGATTTTTCGCTGAGTCATGACAGAAAAGGCAACGTGGCGAGCCGGATCGGCAGTATCTCACTGACACCTGTATATAGCACCAGTGGTAAGAAGGTTCTTTTGCACCTGTAGGAAAACCCGGATGAATTTATTTTATTAATCGAAAAGCGGGATCCAATAGAGCTACAGCCCTTGCCCCGCCTGCGCCTCAGCCCCGCAAGCCGTCTCAGTCAAACGGCTAACTGATTGAACCTTAAGCTTTTTATCTGGATTGCGGGTTGACACCCCGGCGTTCCTCTGTAGAATGCCGACACACAGACGCGGGATGGAGCAGTCTGGTAGCTCGTCGGGCTCATAACCCGAAGGTCGTCGGTTCAAATCCGGCTCCCGCAAC
Source organism: Pseudomonas sp. TWP3-1 (assembly GCF_049896625.1). NCBI lineage: Bacteria > Pseudomonadati > Pseudomonadota > Gammaproteobacteria > Pseudomonadales > Pseudomonadaceae > Pseudomonas > Pseudomonas sp. TWP3-1. Next base: position 28,730 of record NZ_JAFCUQ010000013.1, on the reverse strand, counting down.
CAAACATCAAAAAAGGCTACTCGAAAGAGTGGCCTTTTTTGTGCGCGTCAGTTTTCTTCCTTTATAGAGAGCTGCTTATGCGTCTGCGTTGAAAAGGAATTCTTTAAGATTCCGGAACTTAGCGCCGCCCTGCGACAGAATGACGCGATTTGGCATTTATTTGAATCTTCTCGAGATTAGCGGTTGACACCCCGCCGTTCCTCTGTAGAATGCCGCCACACAGACGCGGGATGGAGCAGTCTGGTAGCTCGTCGGGCTCATAACCCGAAGGTCGTCGGTTCAAATCCGGCTCCCGCAACCAAACATCAAAAAAGGCTACTCGAAAGAGTGGCCTTTTTTGTATCTGTCGAAAAAGTCCTTTCGCAACAATGATCTGTCACTGTGCAGTGAACCGCTCAGGATCATCAAACCTGCTGTGCTGCGACTATGCTTGAGTCGCGGGCAACGGGTCTGCAATCCATGAGATGCCCTCGCCGATCCTCGGTGGGAGGCGTAATATTTTGTGATTATTTTTTCCTACAGGGATTGGTAACTTGGCTGGATACCTCCATCCTGTCGCGCACAATCCAAGAGGTGATTGATGCGCGCCAACTCGTCTGATCCACAAGACTCCGTCACAGCGACCCAACCGATCAAGCCCGAGCGTTTACGCCTGCTGGATCGAATCAGCAAATACCGGCAACCGATTGGTCTGGCCGTCACTCTGCTGCTGTTCGCCATCGCGCTGATTGCCTGTCGTCATCTGCTCAGCGAGCTGGATCTCGATGCGCTCCACGACTCTATTCTCGACGTTCCGCGACCGGCATTGCTCGGTGCTCTGGGCGCGACTGCGATCGGCTTCATTATTCTGCTGGGCTATGAATGGTCGGCCAGTCGTTATGCGGGCGTGACGCTGCCGCCGCAAACCCTGGCCATGGGCGGCTTCACAGCCTTCGCCATTGGCAACGCGATCGGGCTGTCGCTGCTGTCCGGCGGCTCGGTGCGCTACCGTTTATATGCACGCCATGGTCTGGGCGCGTCGGAAGTCGCGCACATGACCCTGTTTGCCAGCCTGTCTCTTGGCTGCGCCCTGCCGCCGCTGGCGGCCCTCGCCACACTGAGCGACTTGCCTGCCGCTTCCCAGGCCTTGGGACTGTCCGAGATGTTGCTGGGCAGCGTCGCCTCGGTGGTGCTGCTGCTCGGCGCAGCTTTGGCTGTCGGCATCTATCGCCGGCGCCTGCCGGAACAGCCTTACCGTGACAACCTGCTGGTCAAGGCCGGCCGCCGCACCCTGCGCCTGCCGGGTCGGCGCCTGACCTTCCTGCAACTGATCATCACCGCCCTCGACGTCGCCGCTGCCGCCACCGTGTTGTATCTGCTACTGCCGGAAGCGCCGCCATTTGGCGCGTTCCTGCTGGTGTATCTGTTGGCACTGGCCGCCGGTGTGCTCAGCCATGTGCCGGGCGGCGTTGGTGTGTTCGAAGCGATTCTGCTGGCTGCCTTTGCCGACAAACTGGGTGCCGCGCCGCTGGCCGCTGCGCTGCTGCTGTATCGCCTGATCTATGTGGTGCTGCCGCTGCTAGTGGCCTGCGTACTGCTGCTGATCAACGAAGGCCAGCGCCTGTTTCAGTCGCAGACGATGCGTGCGGCTTCCGGTCTGGCAGCGCCGATTCTCGCGGTGCTGGTATTCCTGTCCGGCGTGGTGCTGCTGTTTTCCGGCGCGACTCCGGAAATCGACACTCGTCTGGAGCACATCGGTTTTCTGATCCCGCACCGCTTGGTTGACGCTTCGCACTTTGGCGCCAGTCTGATCGGCGTGCTGTGCCTGCTGCTCGCACAAGGCTTGCGTCGGCGCTTGTCGGCGGCATGGATGCTCACCACCATTCTGCTGCTGGTCGGCGCCCTGCTTTCGCTGCTCAAGGGTTTCGATTGGGAAGAAGCGCTGTTGATGACGCTCACCGCGAGTCTGCTGGGGGTGTTCCGCCGCTCGTTCTACCGCCCGAGCCGTTTGACCGAGCTGCCGTTCTCGCCGCTGTATCTGGTCGCCAGCCTGTGTGTGCTCGGTGCTTCGACCTGGCTGTTGCTGTTCGCCTATCAAGACGTGCCGTACAGCCATCAACTGTGGTGGCAGTTCACCCTCGACGCTGACGCCCCGCGCGGTCTGCGTTCGTTGCTCGGCGCTGCGGTGTTGCTGATCGTGATCGCCCTGACCTGGCTACTGCGTACCGCGCGCCCGGTGATCCATTTGCCGACGCCGGATGAACTGGAACGCGCCTCGAAGATTCTGATGTCCTCGGCGCAACCCGATGGCGGCCTCGCCCTGACCGGTGACAAGGCGCTGCTGTTCCACCCCAACGACGAAGCCTTTCTGATGTACGCGCGCCGTGGGCGCAGTCTGGTGGCGCTGTACGACCCGATCGGCCCCGGCCAGCAACGCGCGGAAATGATCTGGCAGTTCCGTGACCTGTGCGACATCTATCACGCCCGACCGGTGTTCTACCAAGTGCGCGCGGAGAACCTGCCGTACTACATGGACATCGGCCTGACCGCGATCAAACTCGGCGAAGAAGCCCGGGTTGATCTGATTCGCTTTGACCTGGAAGCCAAGGGCAAAGAGATGAAGGACCTGCGTTACACCTGGAACCGTGGCACCCGCGACGGCCTGTCGCTGGAAATCCACGAACCGGGTCAGGCTCCGATGGATGAGCTGAAGGTGATTTCCGATGCCTGGCTGACCGGCAAGAACGTTCGCGAGAAAGGCTTCTCCCTCGGCCGCTTCAGCGACGATTACCTGAAGCATTTCCGCATCGCGGTGATTCGCTTCGAAGGCCGCCCGGTGGCGTTCGCCAATCTGCTCGAGACTTACAGCCATGATCTGGCCAGTCTCGACCTGATGCGCGCACACCCGGACGCGCCGAAGCTGACCATGGAATTCATGATGGTCGGCCTGATTCAACACTATAAGAGTCACGGATACGCGCGCTTCAGCCTGGGCATGGTGCCGTTGTCGGGGTTGCAACCCCGCCGTGGTGCACCGCTGACCCAGCGTCTGGGCTCGATGGTTTTCCGCCGTGGTGAGCAGCTGTACAACTTCCAAGGCTTGCGCCGCTTCAAAGACAAGTTCCAGCCTGACTGGGAACCCCGTTATATGGCCGTGCCCGCCGGACTCGATCCGCTGGTGGCGCTGGCCGACACTGCTGCCCTGATCGCGGGCGGCTTGACTGGATTGGTGAAACGCTGATGATTCAACGCTCCCTGAAGTACATCCTGGCCGCACTGATTGTGCTGGCAGTGATTGCCGGCGGCGGTTTCTGGTACCTCAAACGCCCGGCACCGGAACCGACCCTCGAACAGCTGAAAGCGGCCGATGGCACGGCCATGACCCGCGTCATCTCTGGCACCAAGCCCAAGGCGCAGGTGCTGGTGGCCGTCACCGACGAACAGAAACTCAGCGACAAGCAACTGAGCACCCTGAGCCGCAGCGCCTCGGCGCAGATCGTTCAGGTGATTCTGCCCAAGGACTGCTTGCTGCAAAGTCGCGCCCTGCAAACCGGCCTGCGTGAACTGAACGGCCCGGCCACGCTGGTCAGCGGTATTGGCCCTGGCGCCGTGCTGGCATGGCGCTGGTTGTCCGAGCAGAAAGACGATAAGGCCCAGGCCATTTCCGTCGACCTGGCACTGGAAAAACCCGGTTGCACCCACCTGCTGCCGAAAGCCGCTGCCCACGGCCATTGGCTGGTGGCGTGGAACGATAACCCGGACGACGCCAGCGCAGGTTTCGTGCGTGATCAACCGAACGCCGAAACCAGCATCAGCGACTACGACATCAATCTGCCGCAAGTGCTGAACAATGAACTGCGCAAAATCCTCGTCGGCGGCGACAAAGCTGCCGGTGGTCTGCAGATTCCAGTGGTAGAAGTCCCCGCCGGTCAGGCCAAGGACACCGTGACCCTGTTTCTTTCCGGTGACGGCGGCTGGCGCGACCTCGACCGCGACGTGGCCGGCGAAATGGCCAAGATCGGCTACCCGGTGGTCGGTATCGATACCCTGCGCTACTACTGGCAGCACAAGAGCCCGGAGCAAAGCGCGCTGGATCTCACCGAACTGATGCAGCACTACCGGCAGAAATGGGGCACCAAGCGCTTCGTCCTCACCGGTTACTCGTTCGGCGCTGACGTCTTGCCGGCAATCTACAACCGCTTGCCTGAAACCGAACAGCAACGCGTCGACGCGATCATCCTGCTGGCCTTCGCCCGCACCGGCAGCTTCGAAATCGAAGTCGAAGGCTGGCTCGGCAACGCCGGCAAAGAAGCCGCCACCGGCCCGGAAATGGCCAAACTGCCAGCGGCCAAGGTCGTGTGTATCTACGGTGAAGAAGAGGCCGATGAAAGCGGCTGCACCGACAAGACTGCGGTGGGTGAGGCGGTGAAACTGCCTGGCGGCCATCACTTCGACGAGAACTACCCGGCGCTGGCCAAGCGTTTGGTGGATTTGATCGAGAAGCGCCAGAGCAAGGACTCGGTCGCCGAAGAGTGATCTGAACCGCCCCCACAAAAAGCCCCCGCCACTTCGCAGTTGCGGGGGCTTTTTATTGTTCGTAGCACCGCATATCCCTGTGGGAGCGGGCTTGCCCGCGATAGCGGTGGATCAGTCACAAATTCATGCACTGACACACCGTCATCGCGGGCAAGCCCGCTCCCACAGGGTTCTTGGCGGGGCTTGGATAGTTAACAGCCACAAAAACGCCCCCGCCAGTCGCAAGACTGACGGGGGCGTTTGGTTGAGGCAGGCTTACATCTCCACCTGCGTCCCCAACTCAATCACCCGGTTCAGCGGCAGATTGAAGAAGCGCAAATTGCCATTGGCATTCTTCAACATGAACGCGAACAACGCTTCACGCCAGCGGGCCATGCCTTCGAGTTTCGAGGCGATCACTGTTTCGCGGCTGAGGAAGTACGTCGTACGCATCGGGCTGAAGTCGAGGTCATCCAGATGGCACAGCTTCAGCGCCTGCGGCACGTCCGGTTCGTCGGTGAAGCCGAAGTGCAGGATCACCCGGAAGAAGCCGTCACCGTAAGCATCCACTTCGAAACGCCGTGATGGCGGCACGCGCGGGATGTCTTCGTAGACCACGGTCAGCAATACCACCTGCTCGTGCAGCACCTGGTTATGCAGCAGGTTATGCAACAACGCGTGCGGCACGGCGTCGGAGCGCGCGGTGAGGAACACGGCGGTGCCCTGCACGCGGTGCGGCGGTTGCACGCGGATGCTGCTGATGAAGATCGGCAGCGGCAGCGCGCCCTCGTCCAGTCGCTCGACCAGCAATTGCTTGCCGCGCTTCCAGGTGGTCATCAGCACGAATAGCGCGATACCGGCGATCACCGGAAAGGCACCGCCCTGGACGATTTTCGGCACGTTGGCGGCGAAGTACAGACCGTCCACCAGCAAAAAGCCGAGCAATACCGGAACCGCGAAAATCGGTGGCCATTTCCACAGCAGCAACATCACTGCGGACACCAGAATCGTGGTCATCAGCATGGTGCCGGTCACCGCCACGCCGTAAGCCGAAGCCAGCGCGCCGGAGGATTCGAAGCCGAGCACCAGCAATACCACGCCGACCATCAGCGCCCAGTTCACCGCGCCGATGTAGATCTGGCCCTGCTCGTCGCTGGAAGTGTGCTGGATGTACATGCGTGGAATGTAACCGAGCTGAATCGCCTGACGGGTCAGCGAGAATGCGCCGGAAATCACCGCTTGTGAGGCGATCACCGTGGCCATGGTCGAAAGGCCGACCAGTGGAATCAACGCCCAGCTCGGCGCCAGCAGGTAGAACGGGTTACGCGCGGCTTCCGGGTTTTCCAGCAGCAATGCGCCCTGGCCGAAGTAGTTCAGCACCAACGCCGGGAGCACGAGGATGAACCAGGCGCGGGCAATCGGCTTGCGGCCAAAGTGGCCCATGTCGGCGTACAGCGCTTCGGCACCGGTCAGTGCCAGCACCACAGCGCCAAGGATCGCCACGCCCATGCCCGGATGCACGACGAAGAAATTCACCGCCCACATCGGGTTCATCGCATGCAGCACTTCAGGCGAGTGGCTGATGCCATAGACACCGAGGGCACCGAGCACAAGGAACCAAGTGACCATGATTGGCCCGAAGAGAATGCCGATCCGCGCTGTGCCGTGCTTCTGAATCAGAAACAACGCGACCAGAACGACCAGGGACAGCGGCACCACCCAGTGATCGATACCATCGAACGCCAGGCCCAGACCTTCAATCGCCGACAGTACGGAAATCGCCGGGGTGATCATGCTGTCGCCGTAAAACAGCGCAGCTCCGATCAGCCCGCAGACCACCAGCAGCGAGCGCAATTTCTTGCGCTCACCCGCCGCCCGCCGCGCCAGTGCCGTGAGCGCCATGATCCCGCCCTCGCCCTGGTTGTCGGCGCGCAGCACGAACATCATGTACTTGATCGAAACGACCCAGATCAGCGACCAGAAGATCAACGACAAAATGCCCAGCACCCCGTCGTGATTGACGGCCACGCCATAGCCGCCGGAAAACACTTCTTTAAGGGTGTACAGCGGACTCGTGCCGATATCGCCGTAAACCACCCCTACCGCCGCGACCAGCATGCTCAGCGGCTTGGAGGCCGAACCCTCGGCGCCTGCCGCGTGACTACTTGCCTGACCCATCCAACAACTCCTGATTCCAGACCGGCTTCGTTGAACGAAGCACTATGCTTTGTGTGCAGCATGCGCGTTTTTACGCCCTGTAACAGACGTTTTCTTGACTGTAAAAATTCAGTAAAGCGCAAAGGCGCGAAGCATAGCGCAGCACTCGTCGTATTTCCCGGTATAAAGGGGATCAAGTGCATTGTCGGCAGTGGGATTGCGGCGCTGGGAGAGCCCCCCATGCGCCGTTTATCGGCATGACCGTCGCTTGAAATCCAGTCCACGGTCAAGGTCATCCCACAAAATGTGGGCAAGCTGATTGCCTCGCTGAACGGCAATCGCTCCGGCACCCACCCCTGCCGACACCTACCCGATGTTTTCGTAACCCACCTTACAGAAAACAGGCTCCAATCACTCGTTGACTGAGCGCCTCAGCTTTCATTCCGAATATATTTATCCTGGGCTTTGATAAACGCATCGAATTCTTTTGAGTTATACACTTCAAGACAGGCGTAAAATACAACCTTTTTGTCAGTGTATTTACTTCCAGCGCTGACTTTGTCATAGGCAGCAAATACATAATCCGATGTTACATCATACGGATTATGTAATGTTTCCAACGTATCCTCGTTTTGCAATATGGTATGCATACCACTGCCCATGAACCCGTAAATACCTATGGCGATACCAATATCGTCCCTGACATCGGACTTACCCGGAAACTGATTGGCAATACAATATGCCAACCCGTAATTCTTCAACGACAAACGGGCCGCCTGAACATCTACCGCCGCGTTAGCAGTTGTGCAAATTCCACTTATTACAAACAAAACCAACAATAGTATCCGTTTCAACCTTTCAACTCCCAATAGTTGGTCTTTATCAGCGAACCTGTCGATACCGTCCAGGAATGGCTGTCCAAGCGCTGATAGTCAGAACCATCACTTGTCTCTTTACCATTCCAGAGAACCACATGCCCCCTGGCATCATTCCAGCCTTGTACCTCGACAATAATCAAGCCCTTCTTGCCAGACATTTTCCCATCCTCACCGCGAGCCATGATCAGATCGGGCTTTCCCCAGTTATATTCGAGGAAATCGATCATTTCGTTTACACGCAGAATATAAGGAAAACCGTCATTACCTCGAACGCGATAGATATCCTTGTTTTTAATGATGTTGCCACGAGGGACCTTGTAGCCTCCATAATTGAAAGCCCGGCTCATTCTGAGCGCGCATGCGTTCGCATAAGCGTCCGGCCTCTGCTTTCGCAGAGCTGCAGCCTCACCGCCCACCAATTCATATACTGATGCAGAGTCCATGTGCCCAACCTCTGCGTATGCCGCCCACAAATCACTGTAACGTGGCCGCTTGACAGTGACTGTAGAAGAAACGCCGCCCGTACTCACCACGAGACTGGTCATTACATTTCACCTTCCATGTTGATTCGATTGTTCGCCAGAGCGTTCTTAAGGACAGCAACACCGTTCTGCCCCACAACCGCCGACAACGTAAGTTCAGCATCTCCACTCAAATTTACCGTAATCTGCTCGCCCGGCGAGTATCCGGAAGTATGAACATGTATATTCAAATCCACGTAAAACCTAGAGACCTCCTGTAACGAAACACATGCATCTCCATACGACAGAGAAATACGCCTGATCACTTTAGGAATGATGACTGCGGCGATAGGCAAGAATGCGGCGACCTGATGTTCAGCACCTCGCCAGACAGAAGACTGAGCAGCAATAACGGTATTGGCTCCGGGTGGACAACCGCACGCAATGTAGTCACCTTCAAGTGCAACCGGGCCGGCGGGAAGGGAAATGGTTCTAGGACCAACTGCAGTTATCGGCCCCTGACCTTTGCTGCAGGCAGGACAACTCGCAAGATGCCCTAAAGATGAAGTACTGACTGAAGTATCAATGTTAATCCCGACGTTGCCTTCGAGAACTTATCCACCGGTAGATGTCGGCGCTCCAAGCCCGATAACCTTACGCCCCATGTATGCCTCCGTTCGCTGGGTAGGTCGAAGAGTGGATGCTACACATGCCTTTCCAAATATCTCGACGCTGCCAGTGAAAAAGATGTGTCCTAATATTGCGATCAATAGCTCATCTGCTATGCAGAACTGCACCGCACTCGGTGCGATACAAGTGCGTGGCGTGCACCCCGGACGAAAATGTCAAAGAACCCGGTACTGCAATCATTGAGCAGGTACGTACCTGCGACGAGTTACAAACTCCGAGCCAATGCCTCCCGAAGCAAGCGCAGCACTCGTCGTATTTCCCTGCATAAAGCTGGTCAAGTGCGCTGTCCGCCGATAGAATTGCGCACTTTTTGATCAGAGGCGCAGTTCAAGCGCCCATCCGTCGATTCCCGAGTCAGGTGATCGATGTCACAAATACCGAGGTTAGACATGTCCACCACTCCTGCGCCAGCCAATCCCAAGGTTGGCTTCGTATCCCTGGGTTGCCCGAAAGCTCTGGTCGACTCCGAACGAATCCTGACCCAGCTGCGCATGGAAGGCTATGACGTGGTGTCCACTTATCAGGACGCTGACGTAGTGGTGGTCAACACCTGCGGTTTTATCGACTCGGCCAAGGCTGAATCGCTGGAAGTGATCGGTGAAGCGATCAAGGAAAACGGCAAGGTGATCGTCACCGGCTGCATGGGTGTGGAAGAAGGCAACATCCGCAACGTGCACCCGAGCGTGCTGGCCGTGACCGGCCCGCAGCAGTACGAGCAAGTGGTCAACGCCGTGCACCAAGTCGTGCCGCCGCGCAAAGATCACAACCCGCTGATCGATCTGGTGCCGCCGCAAGGCATCAAGCTGACCCCGCGTCACTACGCGTACCTGAAGATTTCTGAAGGCTGCAACCACAGCTGCAGCTTCTGCATCATCCCGTCGATGCGCGGCAAACTGGTCAGCCGTCCGGTCGGCGACGTACTCGACGAAGCTCAGCGCCTGGTCAAATCCGGGGTTAAAGAGCTGCTGGTAATCTCCCAGGACACCAGCGCCTACGGCGTCGACGTCAAATACCGCACCGGCTTCTGGAATGGCATGCCGGTAAAAACCCGCATGACCGAACTCTGCGAAGCGCTGAGCACGTTGGGGGTGTGGGTGCGTCTGCATTACGTTTACCCGTACCCACACGTTGACGAGCTGATCCCGTTGATGGCTGCCGGCAAGATCCTGCCGTACCTGGACATCCCGTTCCAGCACGCCAGCCCGAAAGTCCTCAAGTCGATGAAACGCCCGGCGTTCGAAGACAAGACTCTGGCGCGGATCAAGAACTGGCGCGTGATCTGCCCGGATCTGATCATCCGGTCGACCTTCATCGTCGGCTTCCCCGGCGAAACCGAGGAAGATTTCCAGTACTTGCTGGAATGGCTGACCGAAGCGCAGCTCGACCGCGTGGGTTGCTTCCAGTACTCGCCGGTAGAAGGCGCACCGGCCAATGATCTGGATCTGGAGATCGTGCCGGACGACGTCAAGCAGGATCGCTGGGATCGCTTCATGGCGCACCAGCAGGAAATCAGCTCGGCGCGCCTGCAACTGCGCATTGGCCGCGAAATCGAAGTGCTGGTGGATGAAGTCGACGAGCAAGGCGCGGTTGGCCGTTGCTTCTTTGATGCCCCGGAAATCGATGGCAACGTATTCATCGACAACGGCAGCAACCTCAAGCCGGGCGACAAGGTTTGGTGCAAGGTGACTGACGCTGACGAATACGACTTGTGGGCTGAGCAGATCTAATCGCAAAAATCCAAAAAGCCCTGCTCTCTTGACGAGATGCGGGGCTTTTTTACGGCTATCGTTTGTGAGGGGAAGGACTCCCTCACACATGACAAAGAGGCTAACGGGCATGCGCCACCATTCGGTCATCCACACACCGAAGCTCAGCGATTACCAGGAACTGACCCGGGTCTGGGAAGCCTCGGTTCGCGCGACCCATGATTTTCTGCCGGACAGCTACATCGAGTTGCTGCGTAATCTGGTGCTGACGCGCTATCTCGACGCGGTAATGCTGATCTGCACCAAGGACGGCCACCAGCGCATCACCGGGTTCGCCGGTGTGGCGGCCGGCAAGATTGAAATGCTGTTCATCGATCCGGCCAGTCGCGGCCAAGGGCTGGGCAAGAAGCTGCTCAATTACGCGATGCAGCATCTGAACGCCGATGAACTGGACGTCAACGAACAGAATCCGCAAGCGCTGGGGTTCTACTTCAAGCAAGGTTTCGAGGTGATCGGCCGTTCCGAGGTCGATGGCATGGGTCAGCCGTATCCGTTGTTGCATATGCGCCTGCGCCAGAATCAACAACGCTCAAGCAACGGCTGAACATTCTTGGATCCCACAAGAAATACGAACACCCTACAAATGGAACCGGGCTTAACCGGCGCCAGGCAGGTACAATGCCCACCCCTTTTTTGTTACGGCCGCTGAAATGACTGACCCGATTCGCCTCTCCAAACGCCTCATCGAACTGGTCGGTTGCTCCCGCCGGGAGGCCGAGCTGTTCATCGAGGGCGGCTGGGTCACCGTGGACGGCGAAGTCATCGACGAGCCGCAATTCAAGGTCGAAGGCCAGAAAGTCGAACTCGACAAAGACGCCAAGGCCACCGCGCCAGAGCCGGTGACCATCCTGCTCAACGCCCCGGCCGGTATCGACGTCGAGAGCGCCATGCAGTTGATCAGCGCCGAAACCCTCAGCGAAGAGCACCGCTACGGCAAACGCCCGTTGCGCGGGCACTTCCTGCGCCTGACCGCCAGTGCCGACCTGCAGGCGAATGCCAGCGGTCTGTTGGTGTTCACTCAGGACTGGAAGATCCTGCGCAAGCTCACTGCCGACTCCGCCAAGATCGAGCAGGAATACGTAGTCGAGGTTGAAGGCGACATGGTTGCCCATGGCCTCAACCGCCTGACCCACGGCCTCAGCTACAAGGGCAAGGAGCTGCCGGCGGTCAAGGCCAGCTGGCAGAACGAAAACCGTCTGCGCTTCGCCATGAAAAACCCGCAGCCAGGAATCATCGACCAGCTCTGCCAGGCGGTAGGCCTGAAGGTGATCAGCGTGCGCCGCATCCGCATTGGCGGCGTGTCCATCGGTAAAGTGCCGGTCGGCCAATGGCGCTACCTGTCCGGCAAAGAGAAGTTCTGACAACTCTTATTTGCCGCCACACATTTTTGGCATTGCCCCCGCGCGATGCCCACAGCGAACGATCAGGATTGCCCACATGATTCATAACGACGTATTGCGCAGCGTGCGCTACATGCTCGACATCAGCGACAAGAAAGTCATCGAGATCACCAAGTCCGGCGGCATGGAAATCGCGCTGGAAGACCTGGTGAAATACCTCGACAAGAAAGAACAAGACGAAGAAGGCTTCGTGCGCTGCCCGGACGAAGTCCTCGCGCACTTCCTCGACGGTCTGGTAATTTTCAAGCGCGGCAAGGACGAAAGCCGTCCGCCGCAGCCAATCGAACTGCCGGTGACCAACAACATCATTCTGAAAAAACTGCGCGTGGCCTTCGAGCTGAAAGAAGACGACATGCACGCCATCCTCAAGGCTGCCGAGTTCCCGGTATCCAAGCCTGAGCTGAGCGCACTGTTCCGCAAGGTCGGCCACACCAACTATCGTGCGTGCGGCGACCAGTTGCTGCGCAACTTCCTCAAGGGCCTGACCCTGCGCGTTCGTCCGCAGTAAGCCAATGACCTACAGCGTGTCCCCCATCGGCTTCGTCCGCTCCTGCTTCAAGGAGAAGTTCGCCATCCCGCGCCAGCCACAACTGGCGCCTGCTGCCCGTGGCGTGCTGGAACTGGTGGCGCCTTTCGATCAGGGCGATGCGGTGCAGGGTCTGGAACAGGTCAGCCATGTGTGGCTGCTGTTCCTGTTCCATCAGGCGCTGGAAGACAAGCCACGACTGAAGGTGCGCCCTCCTCGTCTTGGAGGTAACAAGTCCATGGGCGTGTTCGCCACCCGCGCGACTCATCGACCGAACGGCATCGGTCAGTCGGTGGTGAAGCTGGACAAGGTTGAAGCCAATCGTCTGTTCATTTCCGGCATCGACCTGCTCGACGGCACGCCGGTTCTAGACATCAAACCGTATGTGCCTTACGCCGACATCATCCCCAGTGCCTCCAACAGCATCGCCAGCGCGGCGCCACAGTTGATCGACGTGCAGTGGACGGATGCGGCGCTGCAACAGGCGCACGGGCATGCGCTGCGTCTTGCCGAGCCATTGGTCGAGCTGATCGAACAGTGCCTGGCGCAGGATCCGCGCCCGGCGTATCAGACGCCTGCGCCGGAACGTGAATATGGCGCACAGTTCTGGGATCTGGATGTGCGCTGGCATTATCCGACGCCGGAGCAGATCCGCGTCCTCGAAGTCATTCCCGCCGAAGCATAAACCCCGCAAACGAAAAAGCCCCGATTGCCTGAGCAGGCAATCGGGGCTTTCTGTTGGTGCTTACTTCTCGACGAACGCGCGCTCGATCAGGTAATCACCCGGCTCGCGCATACGTGGCGAGACTTTCAGGCCGAAGCTGTTCAACACTTCGCTGGTCTCGTCGAGCATGCTCGGGCTGCCGCACAGCATGGCGCGGTCGTCCTGCGGGTTGATCGGCGGCAGGCCGATATCGCTGAACAACTTGCCGCTGCGCATCAGATCGGTCAGGCGACCTTCGTTCTCGAACGGCTCGCGGGTCACGGTAGGGTAGTAGATCAGTTTGTCGCGCAGTGCTTCGCCGAAGAACTCGTTCTGCGGCAGGTGCTCGGTGATGAATTCGCGGTAGGCGACTTCATTCACGTAACGAACGCCGTGGCACAGGATGACTTTTTCGAAACGCTCGTAGGTTTCCGGGTCCTGAATCACGCTCATGAACGGCGCCAGACCAGTGCCGGTGCTCAGCAGGTAAAGGTGTTTGCCTGGCTTCAGGTCGTCCAGCACCAGCGTGCCCGTAGGCTTCTTGCTGATGATGATCTCGTCGCCTTCCTTCAGATGCTGCAACTGCGAGGTCAACGGACCATCCGGCACCTTGATGCTGAAGAACTCCAGATGCTCTTCCCAGTTCGGGCTGGCAATCGAGTAAGCGCGCATCAGCGGGCGGCCGTTTGGCTGCTGCAGGCCGATCATCACGAACTGCCCGTTCTCGAAGCGCAGGCCCGGATCGCGGGTGCACTTGAAGCTGAACAGGGTATCGTTCCAGTGATGAACACTGAGGACACGCTCGTGGTTCATGTTGCTCATGTACGTGGGACTCCTGGGAATTAGTCAGCGCGGACTCTTCTGAGCGAATGCCGATAGTGCGCAATTGCATCGCATTCTAATAGCGACGACAATATCTGTTAACTGGATTATTAAGATAAGGGTTATCGGTTATATCGATATGCGATTTACTCTCCGTCAACTGCAAGTCTTTGTCGCCGTCGCCCAGCAGGAAAGCGTGTCCCGTGCTGCGGGCCTGCTGAACCTCTCGCAGTCGGCGGCGAGCACCTCGATTACCGAACTGGAGCGCCAGTCCAGCTGCCAGCTGTTCGACCGTGCCGGCAAACGGCTGAGCCTCAACGCCCTCGGCAAGCAGCTGTTACCGCAAGCGGTGGCGATGCTTGATCAGGCCAAGGAAATCGAAGACCTGCTCAACGGCAAGTCCGGTTTCGGCTCGCTTTCGGTGGGCGCGACCCTGACCATCGGCAATTATCTGGCGACCCTGTTGATCGGCAGCTTCATGCAGCGTCACCCGGAAAGCCAGATCAAGCTGCATGTGCAGAACACTGCCAACATCGTGCAACAAGTCGCTCACTACGAAATTGATCTGGGTCTAATCGAAGGCGACTGCAGCCATCCGGACATCGAAGTGCAGAGCTGGGTCGAGGATGAACTGGTGGTGTTCTGCGCCCCACAGCATCCGCTGGCCCAACGCGGTAGCGCGACCATGGAAGAGTTGACGCATGAAGCGTGGATCCTGCGTGAACAGGGTTCCGGCACGCGTCTGACCTTCGATCAGGCAATGCGGCATCATCGCAGTGCGCTGAATATCCGCCTTGAGCTTGAGCACACCGAAGCGATCAAACGCGCGGTGGAGTCCGGACTGGGGATTGGCTGCATCTCGCGCCTGGCCCTGCGCGACGCGTTCCGGCGTGGCAGTCTGGTGCCGGTGGAAACGCCGGATCTGGATCTGGCGCGGCAGTTCTATTTCATCTGGCACAAGCGCAAGTACCAGACTTCGGCCATGCGCGAATTCCTCGAGCTGTGCCGCGCCTTCACCGCCGGGGTGCAGCGCAGCGACGAAATCGTTCTGCCGAGCATCGCTTAAAGCAGAATCACCGCCCACACCAGCGCGATCATGGTCAACGCCACAAACTGTGCGGCGCTGCCCATGTCCTTGGCGTTCTTCGACAGCGGATGCAATTCCAGTGAGATGCGGTCGATGGCCGCCTCGACTGCCGAGTTCAGCAACTCGACGATCAGCGCCAGCAGGCACACCGCGATCAGCAGCGCCTGCTCGACCCGGCTGACATTCAAGAAGAACGACAACGGAATCAGCACGGCATTCAGTAGCACCAACTGGCGGAACGCCGCTTCGCCGGTGAAGGCTGCGCGCAGGCCGTCCAGCGAATAGCCGGATGCGTTGAGGATGCGTTTCAGGCCCGTCTGGCCTTTGAAAGGTGACATAAAGTAGATAACCGACCGAAGAGAAGTGGGGAAGCTAGAGCAACAAAAGTCAAAAAAGCGTGAAGACGCCAACCTTTACTGACTCGGAATTGACTCAAGTTGTTGCAGCAGTAAAGCCGCTTGCGTGCGCGTGCGCACATTCAGCTTGCGAAAAATCGCCGTGACGTGGGCCTTGATGGTCGCTTCGGACACGCTCAGCTCATACGCAATCTGCTTGTTCAGCAGGCCTTCACAGACCATGGTCAGTACCCGAAACTGCTGCGGTGTCAGGCTTGCCAGTCCATCGCTGGCAGCCTTGGCTTCAGCGGAAACGCTGACCGCTTCGAACGCCTGCGGTGGCCAGAACACATCACCATCAAGTACCGCTTTGACCGCTTGCTGGATCACATCCAGCGGGCTGGACTTGGGAATGAAGCCACTGGCGCCGAACTCCCGCGACTTGACCATCACCGAAGCTTCTTCCTGCGCCGAGACCATCACCACCGGAATCTGCGGGTATTGCCCGCGCAGCAGCACCAGTCCAGAGAATCCGTAAGCGCCGGGCATGTTCAGGTCCAGCAGCACCAGATCCCAATCGGCCTTCTCGGTCAGGCGCGCTTCCAGTTCGGCGATGCTCGCCACTTCCACCAGTCGCACATCCGGGCCAAGGCCCAGCGTCACCGCTTGATGCAGTGCGCTACGAAAAAGTGGGTGATCATCGGCAATCAGGATGTCGTATGTGGCCATTTTTCAAATGATCCTGTTTTTGATGGCGGATCCGATGCATTCGGATCGCCAAGGCGAATCAAGATGCCAGCACTTTTGCAGTGGCATCCACAGGGGCACGTTCAACGCCAATCACAGACAAAAACGGCGTTTCAAAGCCTGGCCGCACCCCAATCGGCGCCAAGCATGACCAGCGAAGCCTGGGTGGTCAAGCAGCGCGGTCAGTGCTTTAGCAGTATGGCCAGTATCAGGCCGGTACGGGTTGCGCGTTTCGTACAAACGGCAGCAGTTCTGCGTGAGCCGGGGTCGACAGATTGACGTCGAGTTGCTGTTTGGCACCGAGGTAATGCTGGCTGAACACGTCGAAATAGGCGTCCAGCGCCGACGCGGCATCGCTGTCACCCGCCAGTTCCAGACACAACGCCGCCACTTCGGCGGTGCACAGATGCTCGCTGCGCGTTGAGCGGCGCAGGCGGTAGCGCGACAGTTTGTCGGGCAGCAGGCTGAGGATCGGCAAGCGGTCGAAATACGGGCTCTTGCGGAAAATCTTGCGAGCTTCGGTCCAGGTCGCGTCCAGCAGAATGAACAGCGGACGCTTGCTGCTATCCGCATCGACCGTGTTGGTCACCCGCGATGGCTCGACGTATTCCCCGGGGAACACCAGATACGGTTGCCATTGCGGATCGCTCAGCAGCGCGAGCAACTGTTGATCAGGTTCGGTGCGCGACCAGATGAATGCATGGTTGTCGCGCACGATATCGGCGATCAGCCACCCGGTATTGCTCGGCTTGAACACTTCCTTGCCGGTCATGATCAGACACACGCCGGAGCGCGTATCGACGGTTGGTCGCCAGGCACACAGGCAATGACTGATGATCACCCGGCAATCGCGACAGCGTTCCGAGCGAAAGCCACGGGCCTGAATCGGCTTGATGCCTTCGTCCTCGCGTTGATCCCGCAAGCGGGCTACAGCGTTGGGATGATTCATTGCGGACGACGCCAGCAGACAGGGGAACTCGACACGAACAGCACTCAGGGGCAATAAAGGCCGGCAGTTTACCAGAGCGACGGCCACAAGCCTGTACCCTCCCGACCGGCTCCCCTATAATTCGCCGCCACTGAACGCACAGTCACGTGACGGGTCGAACCACCAGTCACTGAACCAGGAGAGTTTCATGCTGCGCCTTATCGTTCCCACCGCTGCCATTGTGCTAGCGTCGTCCTTCGGCGCTCAAGCTGCGTCCCTGAGTGAGCAGAATCTCAACCGAGAGCTGCGCAACGTTGCCGCACAAAGCAGTGTCGGCACGCCGCGGGCGATCAGCGAGGACATCCTTGATCAGGGCTACACCGTTGAAGGCACCACGCTGATCAACCACCTGAGCGTGCAAAGCAGCCACGCGGAAAAAATGCGTGCCGACCCCAAAGCCGTTTATTTCCAGTTGGGCGCCTCTGTTTGCAACAACCCGTCGTACCGCAAACTGATGGCCAAGGGCGCGATCATGCGTTACGACTTCACCGAAGTGAAAACCAACCGTGCAGTTGGCTCTGCCAGCTATCAGGAATCGGATTGCCCGAAAGCCGGCCCGGCGAAGAAGAAGTAATCAGCGAGAATTGGCGCGCCGCTGTTCATCCTCGGCGCGCAGTTCGGCCAGCAAGGCCTGCAAATAGCGCGAGCGGCGCTCTCCGCCTGAAAGACGTCGGCAACACTCCTCTTCGAGACTCAAATGATTGGTCTCGGCTGCTGCTTTCAATAATCGATACAGCTGCGTATCGATGTCCAGAATCACTCTGGTCATAAGCCCTGCCTCCATGCCACCCGCAAATCCTTAATCGCCTGCACCTTGCGTACGATCGCTGACGCAAAGCTGTGGTATCACGTCTGTACTTTAGTAAATCAGAGGGTTGCTCACCCGGAGCAGCTTCGGACGAGTGGCGAAAGCACTTTGCAAAACCACAATAAGCAGTTGCCAGCAAAGACATTGCGGCGTAATCATCAAGTCAGCGAAAAATCACACGAGGGTCTAGATTCAACGTATTCCCGCTCACCGTTTCGCGGCAGGAAAGGAGCTGCCGAGTAGAGGATTTTTTGCAGCGCGGCACTGACGCTGCCCGTCAGCGCCCAAGGCACTGTGCAGAAGGAGAAGTTGAATGCCTTACCAACCGAATGACCTCCTCAGCCGTCATTTTCAGGAAAGCGGCCACGACCTCATCAGCAAGGTCGGAGAACAACTCAACCTGGTTTCCCCCAACAGCCCGAACATTCCGATCTATCGCGACATGATTCTGACCGTGCTGCGCATGGCCCAGGAAGATCACAACCGCTGGAACGCCAAGATCACCCTGCAAGCCCTGCGTGAACTCGAGCAGGCATTTCGCACGCTCGAACAATTCAAGGGTCGGCGCAAGGTCACGGTATTCGGCTCGGCGCGCACCCCCGTCGAACATCCGCTGTACGCGATGGCTCGAGAACTGGGCGCCGAACTGGCCCGATCCGACATGATGGTGATCACCGGCGCCGGTGGCGGCATCATGGCCGCCGCCCATGAAGGTGCGGGCCCCGATCACAGTCTGGGGTTCAACATCACCCTGCCCTTCGAACAACATGCCAACCCGACGGTGGACGGCACCAACAACTTGCTGCCATTCCACTTCTTCTTCACGCGCAAACTGTTCTTCGTCAAGGAAGCCGACGCACTGGTGCTATGCCCAGGCGGTTTCGGCACGCTGGATGAGGCACTGGAAGTGCTGACCCTGATCCAGACCGGCAAGAGTCCGCTGGTGCCTGTGGTGTTGCTGGACACGCCGGGCGGTAAATTCTGGCAAGGCGCGCTGGATTTCATTCGCCAGCAGCTGGAAGAAAACCGCTACATCCTGCCGAATGATTTGAAGTTGGTGCGTCTGGTCTACAGCGTCGAAGAGGCGGTGCAGCAGATCAACGAGTTTTACAGCAACTTCCACTCCAGCCGCTGGCTCAAGCGCCAGTTCGTGATTCGTATGCACCACAAGCTCAGTGACCAAGCGCTGGAGCATATGCAGGAAGCGTTCGCTGATCTATGCCTCAGCGATGAGTTTCATCAACACGCCTACAACGGCGAGGAACATGACAACGCCGAGTTCAGCCACCTGGCGCGCCTGGCGTTTGCGTTCAATGCGCGAGATCACGGGCGTTTGCGAGAGCTGGTGGATTTCATCAATCAGCCAGAAAACTGGGCATCTTCCAAGCCACCCACTTCGCAACGAGCTCGAGAACCATTGAAGGTGACTTAGAGGCAAAAAAAAACGGCCCGCTATCGAAATAGCGGGCCGTTTTTTTGAATCGTTTAATCGTCCATGCTTCTGCCGCTGAACAAGCGGTTGATCAACTCCATCGAGAACCCGCGGTACGCCAGAAACCGGCCTTGCTTGGCTCGCTCTCTGGCATCAATGGGTAAATGCCCAGAGAACTTGCGTCGCCAAGTGTCCTCAAGCTGCGCCTGCCAACTGATCCCACTCTCGCGCAGGGCGAGTTCGATATCAGGGCGTTGCAAACCACGCTGACTGAGTTCTTCGCGTATGCGCAACGGACCATAGCCAGAGCGGGCGCGGTAGGAAACGTAGCTTTCGAGGTATCGGGCTTCGGAGAGCAGCCCCTCTTCCGTCAAACGGTCGAGGGCTGTTTCGATCATTTCGGGTGAAGCGCCACGCTGACTGAGCTTACGTGTCAGCTCGACTCGACCATGCTCGCGACGTGCGAGCAGGTCCATGGCGCATCGCCGCACCGCGACGAGGGTATCGAGTACAACGACGGATTTCATCGGTGCAATCAGATGTCAGCGTCAGCCAGGTCGTCTTCAGTCTCTTTCACCGCAGCAGCAGCCTTGGAGTCGATGACGGTCGGCGTCAGCAGCTTGTCACGCAATTGCTTCTCGAGCTTCTTGGCGATTTCCGGGTTGTCCGCCAGGAACTTGGCCGAGTTGGCCTTGCCCTGACCGATCTTGGTGCCTTCGTAGGCATACCAGGCCCCGGACTTCTCGACGAAACCATGCAGCACGCCCAGGTCGATCATCTCGCCGTTTAGGTAGATGCCTTTGCCGTAAAGAATCTGGAACTCGGCCTGACGGAACGGCGAAGCAACCTTGTTCTTCACAACCTTGACGCGGGTTTCGCTACCAACAACTTCGTCGCCTTCCTTCACCGCGCCGGTACGGCGGATGTCGAGACGAACCGAAGCATAGAACTTCAACGCGTTACCACCGGTGGTGGTTTCCGGGCTACCGAACATCACGCCGATCTTCATGCGGATCTGGTTGATGAAGATTACCAGGCAGTTGGCGTTCTTGATGTTACCGGTGATTTTACGCAGCGCCTGGGACATCAGACGGGCTTGCAGGCCCACGTGCATGTCGCCCATTTCGCCTTCGATTTCAGCCTTCGGCACCAGTGCTGCCACGGAGTCGACGATGATCACGTCAACTGCGTTGGAGCGCACCAGCATGTCGGTGATTTCCAGAGCCTGTTCGCCGGTGTCCGGCTGGGAAACCAGCAGGTCGTCGACGTTGACGCCGAGTTTGCCGGCGTACTCAGGGTCGAGGGCGTGTTCGGCGTCGACGAATGCGCAGGTCGCGCCGGCTTTTTGCGCCTGGGCGATCACGGACAGTGTCAGCGTGGTTTTACCGGAAGATTCAGGACCGTAGATCTCGACGATCCGACCTTTTGGCAGACCGCCAATGCCGAGCGCGATGTCCAGACCCAGAGAGCCAGTGGAGATAGCCGGGATCGCCTGACGGTCCTGATCGCCCATACGCATTACGGCACCCTTGCCGAATTGACGTTCGATCTGACCCAGGGCCGCAGCCAAGGCTTTCTTCTTGTTGTCGTCCATTAAAGTCCTCACGTAATCAATAAGGCCTGACGGCCAACACCTGTATAAGTAGCCAGTATTATTCCACAGCGTTCGCGGATCGCCTACCCCTGATTTTCGATTTCTCGTGCCGCTAGTCGCAGCAGCCCGTCTAGCGCGGCCTTCACCGTTTGTCGGCGGACTTCGTCGCGGTTGCCAGGGAAGTGCTGCACCTCGCTGGATACCGCGCCGCCCACGCCCCAGGCCAGCCACACCGTACCCACCGGTTTGCTCGGCGAGCCACCGTCCGGCCCGGCGACACCGCTGACTGCCACGGCAAACCGCGCCAGGCTTTTCTCCTGAGCGCCGCGCACCATGGCTTCGACCACCTCGCGGCTGACCGCACCCACCGTGGGAAAAAGCTCTGCCGGCACATTCAATTGCTGGGTTTTCTGCCGGTTGGAGTAGGTCACATAACCGGCCTCGAACCACGCCGAACTGCCGGGAATGCGCGTGATCGCCTCGGCAATCCCGCCACCGGTGCACGACTCGGCGGTGGTGACGTGAGCATTGAGCAATTGCAGACGTCGGCCGAGTTCGGCAGCCAGTTGGGTGATCTCTTTCACGGTGCTCTCCGGATCGAATGGAATGCGTACCACCGTACACGAGCCGGTTGCGCTTTCAATACACAAGCTTATTCAAAATGTTCGGGTGCCAGCGCTCTGATATAGGCCTGACACGCTTGCAAGGCAATCAGTCCGCGGTCGCCTTCGCCGGTGATGGCGACAATTCGTTGAGCATGCGCCGGGTCAAGTCGGGCGCGTACGGCTGCATGATCCACGCTGCCGGCGCTGGAGGTGGCTGACACCCCGCAGCCTGAGGCAGCATCGCCTGCGTCGATGAGGACTGACAGGCGCAAATCAGCAGTGGCAAGACGATCGCGCAAGCGATCCTGATCACGTTGGGCATCGCTGAGCACTCGATAATGGGTTTGTTCACTGGCCGCGAGCCGCTGTTCAACCAGAAGACGCTTGTCTTGTTCGGCCTGTTGCGCGGTCGCAGCCGCGAGATTCAACTGATTCAACATTTCAGCGTGCAGCCGCGCCTGGTCGGCCAGCTGCCGGCCGTAGCGCCAGTCCTGGAATTGCCAGGCCAGCGCGGCAGCAGCTAAAGCAAGCAGGCCAATGCCGATCAATCGCCAGGAGACAGGCATAACACCGCCCTCGCCCGCGCCCAGATATCCAGACGATCCTGCAGGCCGTTCAACCCGCCGTTGATTCGCCGGGTGATGCTGTTGAATTGATCGCGATCAGCCAGTTCGTTCAAACCGTTGACCGCCCAGAACCACGCAGCCGACTCGGCCGCCCATTGCGGCTGTTCGAGCAGCTCGGGCAAGCTCAGCAGCCGTTCATCGCCAAACAGTCCCAGGCTGCACTGGCGATAATTGCTGCGCCCAGTGATCTGAATCAGACCGCGACCGCGATATTTCTGTCCGTCGCCGTCGGCCTCTGGCGTATTGCCCAGACGTAACGCCAGCGTACCGGTGTCGTACTTGCTCAGATATTGGTTGTTGCCCAATTCGCGCACGTATTGCAGTTGCCCCGACTCATGCCCGACTTGCGCAAGAAACGCAGCGATGCGTTTGGGCGTGTCGATGCGATGGCCGGCCATAGCGGTGTTGAGTGCAGAAACAAAAACGCCCGCTTGGCTGCGGGCGTTGGGCATGATGTTGATAAGGTCATTTTCAGTAATTTGCATAATGCTCGATCCTCCCTGGATGCTTCGATTGAATCACGATTGACGCCCCCGCCCCGTCAGCCATTTCATTGCCAGGGTTTTCAGGGTGCCATCTGCTGCTGCCACTTCGGGCGAAGAAAAAACCCAGCCGAGTGTGCCGAAGTTCGCGGTCCAGTCGACTTGTGGCGCCGGAGTGACTTCGGTGATGTCTGCCCAGAGCAGATCCGGGTGAAACATCTCGACCATGTTGCCCTCGGTCGAGAACAGTTCGACCACGGTGTTTTCATGAATGCGTGCGTAGGTTTTCATCAGGCGTACTCGTAAATGATCACAACGCCGGGAGCGCCTGCTGCTCCAGATCTACCAGCGAGATTGGGGCCGATGGCCATTCCACCCCCACCCGAGCCATACCCTGAGCCTGGCATCGCATACCCCTTGCCTCCACTTCCCAACGGGGAACTGGCGCCATTCCCGGCAAGCGTCGAGCCATTGACCGAAATACCAGGTGCCCCGGCAGCACCAGCCGTATTGACAATGTTTCCACCGCTCGCAACGTCACCGCCTTGACCGCCCACACAAAGTCCCGTCGCATTCGCAGGCAACCAAGTGAGCCACGGAGAAGCCTGACCACCGGGCGCCGATACCAGAGAACCAAGAGAGCTAGTTCCGCCCACGCCACCGCCACTCGTAGGTGCTCCAGCAGTACCGCCGAGGCCGACCGTGACCACCTGGCTCGCTCCGACGATGTCGCTCGACAGCCAGGCCTCGGCGTAACTGCCGGAACCTCCGCCTCCGGAAAGGGAATACTGGCTAGCGCCGGTCGATACAGCGCCCGCACTTCCGCCTCCCCCACCCACAATCTTTACCAATACATTCCTCATGCCCACCGTCGGCACATACATCCCCGAAGCAGCAAACGTCCTCACACCCAACAACCGCCCGCCGTTGGCATTGCCACCACTGGCATACACCAACACCCAGCTGTCCAGTGCCGCGCTGAAAACTACAGAACACACGCTGCCAGCGACTATCTCGGCAGGCCGCAAAGCACTCAGCGCGAGACTCACTAGCGGCTTGGGCACAAGCCCATTCGGCGCGAATGTACTCGCCGCTGTATTGGCGTTTGCGGCAGTAAAGCGCAGCGCCAAGCCATCCTTCAAAGTCGTAATGACTGGCAGGTAATTAGCCATATAAAGGTTGGCAGCACCGACATCGGCCGCATGCTTGTCCTCTCCAGCCTGACTGAGCTTTTTGATCGCTTGCAGCAGTTGCGTGGCATCCGCTTCACTCGGTGCGAGGCCAACGGATTTGACGACATTCAACAGCTCATCGGTGACGCCATTGCCCCACGTTGCCGGGATCAACGACCCCGGCAAACCGCCGACGACGTCCTCATTGACGAATTTGCCGTTCACCAGCCCTGCACTGGGAACGCTTTTTGGATAATCCATTTCAATTCCTCAGGCGCTGACGCGCAGAAAACTTTCCAGCCAGTCAGGCTCGACCGGACGCGATTGAGCATCAGGAAAGTCCGGGGCATTGGGCCAGTCGCGCAATGCTTGCCGATACGCCAGCAGTTGCTTGAACTCTTCGGCACGCAATGTCGTGCCCCCACCGGATTCCATTTCCTCAGCGTCACGAAATACCAACCATTGAGTGTCGCGAAGCACTGAGTTGCGCCATGCGCGCTCATGAGTGATGCGCGCCGCAGGAGAGATCACCGGATCAGTCAGTACGGGCTGCCCACTGACACTGGCGCTGATGACTTTACCGAGTGCCTGTCCGGCAAACAGGTCGGCATATTGAGCGTAAGTAATTTCTACTGCGCCTTCGGGTAACTCGGGATAAGGGCTTTCGACTCGATCAAATCCGAGTGTTTGTGCGTAAAAATGAATCTTCATGGTCATTTCCCCCAAACCAGTATGCGGCCCATGATTCCCGGATCCGGTCGGACGCTTGAGGCAGCGACGTTCCTGACGCGCGCCACAGCCACCGATGTCGTTGAAGCGGCCAGATCAAATGCCCAAACGGTCGTGTTGCCCGTGCTCCAGCCAGCCGGATTGCCCTCATCGGCAACTCCGCCGACGATCGCCGTCTGAAATCTGATCGGCAATGAAATGGTCATGATGCCGTTGGCGTCGGATCCCCCCACGGCCCATTGAAAAACCAGACCGCTGGGCAGTTTTTGATAACCGGCAGTAGCGAGTTGCAAGCCAAAGGCGTTTGCATATTTCAGGCTGGCGGTGCCGTGGACCGTCCAGACGCCGTAGCCCTTAACGAGCTGCGCGCTTTCACCACCGTTGATGGTGATCGAGGTCAGATAAGCACCCTGCGGGCAGATTTGTGCTCCGGCTTTACTGGCGATCGTGATGACCGAATTGCTCAGGCAATGAAAACTCAGGGTGGCGCCATCGGGGACGCTGGAGACCTCAGGCAGCGTCACGGTGTAAGCCGTGGTGCCACCCAGCCCGAACGCACATCCCACATCTGCAGCAGTCAGCTGGGCCGTGTCGATCAAGCTTTTAGCATTGGCATGGTTACCCAACGCCCGTTGCACAAATTCAGCCGTGGCCACCGCTTTACCGGTATCAAACTGCGGCGCAGTGGAAAACAACCGAGAACTGCGCAAAGCACCCAGCAACTGGTTGCTGGATGCCTCGTTCGGCGTCATGCCCGCCGCCTGAACCACGCTGAGTACTTCCTGCGTGACACTATTGCCCCACGTCGCCGGGATCAGCGAACCGGGTTTGCCGGCAATCGGATCTTCATCGACAAACTGTCCATTCACCAGGCCGACGCCAGGCACACTCTTGGGATAGTCCAAGGTTCATCTCCTTATCTGAAAACGTAAGCGGCGCGATGGCATCAGCCGAGCGTGCCGGGCAACCATTGCGGCGCTGAGGGCCGAGATACAGCGGTCGGATATCCGCTGGAATCGGGCCAGTCACGCAGTGCCTGGCGATATTCCAGCAGTTGCAGGTATTGCTGGGCCTTGAGCATTGTGCCGCGCCCCAGGTCCTGCTCATCGCGATGGCGCGTGATCAGCCATTCAGTAGCTGCAAACGCAGACTGGCGCCAGGTGCGCCCTGCATCAGCGGGTTCCTTGTCCTCGGCAACCGCTGTCTGAATAACAACCGCAGGTGGCTCTGCAAGCGCTGGCTCAACGGCCAGCGCGGCTGCGGCCAATGGCGCGCCGATTTCGACATTCACCCCGTCCGGCACCCGCACGATGGAGGCTACAAAAGAAGGTGCATACAGTTCAGTGATCGCGTAGTCACCACTGTCGATCAGCTCGACCGCGACACCGTTCTCGATCCGTGCGTATAGCGCCATTACTCGTACTCCCAGATTTCACAAAAGGCGTTGCCGCCAGCGCCGCTGACCACTGAAGCAGAAGCGTTGGTTGAACAAGAGCCGCTACCGCCCGAGCCCCGCCCGCCAGCAATGCCGTTTCCGTTCACGCCGACTCGCGTGCCACCACCGTCAAACGGACTGGCGGCCCCGGCTCCCGAGAGCACGCCCCAATTGGCGTTGTACATCGCATATTCACCGGGTATCCCTCGGGCATTGGTGAGGTTGCCGCCGGTGAAGGTTTGTCCACCGGCCCCGCCCTGCACAAACCCGGACGCAGTTGCAGAAGTCAAAACCGTCAGAGTTTGTCCACCCGATCCGCCAGTAGCGCTCATGTAGCTACCGAAGGAAGCACCTCCCCCAGTCAATCCAGCAACGTTGCGTGGTGCACCTCCGGCCCCAAGTGAGACCGGCACACCCGCGAGCATTTCCGGCGTCACTTCATACAAGCTCTCGACATAGGCGCCGGCACCTCCACCGCCGCCAATAGCTTGATAGGTGGCAGCGACCGGGGCGCATCCGCCACCAGAGCCACCTGCCCCGACCAAACGCACCCGGATGCGTTTGGCTTTGGGATGTGGCTTGTAAACCGTGATCCCGACCGCGTCGATCTGTCTGATCGCCAGCAACCGGCCACCGGCATCAGTGATGCCGTATCCACTCAAAGTGGTCGGTGTGTTCTTCAGTTTGTTGAAATCGACCAATGCACCAATCGCGGTAGCCAACTGGTCGGTTTTCGCCTCGTCCGGAGTCAGCCCGGCAGCTTTGATAGCGTTGAGGATTTCTTGCGTCACACTGTTGCCCCAGACAGCGGGGATCAACGAGCCAGGCGTGCCGGCAATCGGGTTTTCATCGATAAACCCACCGTTGACCAAGCCCACACCGGGAATGCTTTTTGGATAGTCCACTGCACTGTTCCCTGTGTAGTTCAGTTGCTGACGGTGGCGCCTGGCACGACAGGCCAGTTCAGTTCACCGGGAAAACCTGGCTGTTTTTCGACCCGGTTCAACTCCACGCTGTAGAGCTTCCACTCAAGCAATTGCAGTTGTTCTTCGTGGCTCGCATCGCCGATGTCTTCGGCATATTGCAAGGGGGCGATGCGCAGGACGGCGTCGCGCAGCAGTGCGTCGCGCCGGGTAAGAACTTCGGCGCTGATCTGCGCCTGACGCCGGGGTTCATCCACGGCCCACGTGTTGTCCTGCCAGACATGGAATTGGTCGGGACAAGGCTCAGCCGTGAACTCTTGCGGTAGTGCCCCCAACTCGCTCCAGGTTTGCAGGGCACCGTTGTCTTTGCGATACACAGTGCCGCGCTGATCGATCAGCTCGCGTGGGATGCCATTGACCAGCGCCCAGCTACGGCCGGTCTCAGGTGTCGGCAGCTCGTAAGCCAGTTGCACCGCATTGGCGGGCAACTGAATACCGATCCCGGGCGTAACGAAAAACTCGACCGGCCCGACCAGAGCGCCGACGTCGTCCACTAGATAATTAAACATGGAGCACCTCAAATGACTTTCATGCGGCCGGGGTAGGCAACGTTGCGCGGGCGGGAAGAGAAGGAATACAAAAGCGTATTGGCGGGATCCATCTGGTAACTGGTGCCAGCGGGGAAAATCGGGCCACCGTTGGAGGGAGTGGTGAACACTTTTGTTTCGTGGGTCTGGGCGCCCACAGCCGAAAGACTGTCGGACCAGCGCGAGCCTACGGCGCCGGCGCCTTGGGCACCCATTACGTAGGAGTGCACCGTACCCGCCTGATTGGAACCCATTACACGCGCCGGATCGGCGTTGCGCCCTTCATCGAGCACTCGCAGAAAGTCGCCGCGCAGTTCTGGCCCACGGAAGGTCAGCGCGCCGTCGCCCGGCGTCCAGTTGCCTTCATTACCGGCCCGGGTGGCTTCGGTATTGAGCATCCCCGAGCGCTGTGCGTGATCCCACAACCACGGCCACTCGGCACGGTTCATCAGCGTACCGTTAAGCGCGCCGTAACCACCCGGGCTGAGCAACGTGGTGGTCTCGAAAAAGGGTCGGCCCAACGCGGTATTGTCGAAGCGACCGATCGGCCACCAGCTACCAGCACCGTCACTGCGCAAATGCCACCAGTCACCACCGCCCATCAGCACTAGAAACGGGTAGCCGCTTGGGGACAGGTGCGTGTGAAAACGGATCCGGTCAGTGCCGGACGCCTGCACCACCAGTCGATTGCCGCTGTTGTCGACGCGCCGCAAAATTACGTCGCGTACACCCAGTCCGATGTTGGCCGCAGGCAACGTCAATGTTGTGGATCCGGGACTTCCGTCGATCAATACCAGCCCAAGTTCCTGATCACTTAGCGTCTTCGATGCCGCGAGCCGCGTCACCACCGAACGCATCGGACTCGCCGCCCCGACAATCGCCTGAATCGCCTTGAGCAACTGTCCGGTATCCGCCTCGGAAGGCATCAGCCCGCCACCGGCAATCACATTCAAAATTTCCTGGCTGACGCTGTTGCCCCAGACGGCCGGGATCAGCGAACCCGGGGTGCCGGCGACGGGGTTTTCATCGACAAACCGGCCATCCACCAGCCCGACGCTGGGAATGCTTTTTGGATAGTCCATAAGTTTCTCATTCCTCTGTAATGACAAATGAAGCGTGCGCGAACGGAGGTCACTGCGACCCTGGTCACGCTTCGTCTTCTGAATCGAGTAGGAGGCGGATTTACATCCGCCGTCCTCTCACACCACCGTACGTACGGATCCGTATACGGCGGTTCAAGCTATGCGGCTAAGCCGGTTTATCGTATCCAGTACCGAGACCAA